>JACQFT010000150.1 GCA_016199925.1 Opitutia bacterium
CCGGATTCGCCGCGGGCTTTTTTGGCTTTGCCGAGGGCCATCAGGCCGCGGAGCAGCGAGCCGTGCGAGCGCTCGGCCTGCCACAGGCTCGGGAAGGCGTGGCGCACGGAAAGTTTTTTCGGGTCGCCCGCGTAGATGCCGGCGATGAGCGGATTCACGGCGTAGTCCACCAGCTCTTGCGTGAAGTGCGCGCGGACGAACTCGGCGAGGGTGAGGTCCACCGTGCGCGGGCGCGGGCGGGTGAGCAGCTCGGCGAAGATGGCGAACTTCGTGCGCGCGCCGAAGAGCGACGTGGCGAAGAAGGAACCCGGTGACGATGGCACGGGCACGAATTTGCCGCCGCGCACGACGAAGCGTTTCTTCGCGGCCGGGTTGGCGGTCACGAGGTCGGGTTCGAGGCCGAGGTCCTTGACGAGTTGCTTCAGCTCCGGCGCGCCGTATTGGAGCGAGTTGGGGCCGCTTTCGATCAGGTAGCCGGCCTCGCGGAAAGTCTGCACCGAGCCGCCGGCGTGCGCGGCGCGTTCAAAGACGGTGACGCGGCAGCCTTGCTGGTGCAACCGGAACGCCGCGGTGAGGCCGGTGAGGCCGGCCCCGATGATCGCGACTGATTTGCCGGCGGGAGGGCTCTTGGGCGGCGGGTCCGATTCAATGTTTTTCCCTGAAGGGAGGGACCGGCTCCGTCCGGTCCGCGATTCGCGAAAACCCGGACGACATTCTGCTGGCCAGCAGAATCCCTCCAAGGCGAGGCGATAGTCGTGAGTCGCACGAGGTTTGGTCGAATGCTCCGGGGATGTTTACGGGGAGCCGCTCACTTCCAGCGGGTGACGGTATCGACGAGCGCTTGCACGCACTCGAGTTTTGCCTGCGGCATGATGCCGTGGCCGAGGTTGAAGATGTGGCCCTTCGCGCCGCGCATCGACTCGAGCAGGCGGGTGGTTTCGCGGGCGACGATCTCCGGGGTCGTGTTCATCAGCACCGGGTCGAGGTTGCCCTGGAGCGCGATGTTGCCGGGGACGAGCTGGCGCACGACGCGGAGATCGACCGTCCAATCGACGCCGAGGGCGGTCGCGCCGCTGAAGGCCTGGTCGGTGAGCTGCGCCGGCGTGCCCTTGGCGTAAAGGATGACGGGGAAACCTTTCGGCAACGCGGCGATGATCTCGCGCATCCAGCGGAGCGAGGCCGCCTCGTAGTCCTGCCCGGCGATGATGCCGCCCCACGAGTCGAAAATCTGGATGGCGTCGGCCCCGGCGCGGATCTGCATCTGGAAATACGCGATGAGCGCGACGGTGAGTTTCTCCATCAGCGCGTTGAAGAACGGGCGGTCGTTGAAGAAGAGTTCCTTGATGCGGCAGAAGTCGTCGGAGCTGCCGCCCTCGACCATGTAGGTCGCTAGCGTCCACGGCGAACCGCCGAAACCGAGGAGGGCTTGCTCGCCCTTGAGCTCGGCCTTCACGAGCGCGAGCGCCTGGCCGACGTAGTCGAGGCGCGCCGCGACGCTGTCGGTCGTGAGCGCGTCGAGCTGGGCGCGCGTCTCGAGGCGGAACTCCATGCCGATGCCGCCTTCTTCGCGGAACTTGTAGCCCTGGCCCATCGCCTCGGGGATGACGAGGATGTCGGAGAAAATGATCGCGGCGTCGAAGGCGAAGCGGCGCAGCGGCTGCAACGTGACCTCGGCGGCGAGCTCGGGGGTGCGCACCATCTCGAGGAAGGAGCTCTTGGCTTTGAGCGCGCGGTATTCGGGGAGGTAGCGGCCGGCCTGGCGCATCACCCAGACGGGCGGGCGGTCGAGCGGTTCGCAGGCGCAGGCGGCGAGGAAACGTTGGCGGGAGGTCATGGAGCAGAAGTAGCGAGTAGTGAGTAGCGAGTAGCGAGCATGGGATCAGCGGGAGAGCCAATCCTGGGGCTTGAGAAAGTGTTCGTAGAGGCGCGCCTCGGGCGTGTTCGGCTCGGGCTTCCAGTCGTAGCGCCACGAAACGAGCGGTGGCAGCGACATGAGGATCGACTCGGTGCGCCCGCCGCTTTGCAGGCCGAAGAGCGTGCCGCGGTCATAGACGAGGTTGAACTCCACGTAGCGGCCGCGCCGGTAGAGCTGGAACTCGCGCTCGCGCTCGCCGTAGGGCGTGTGCCGGCGTTTCGCGACGATGGGCAGGTAAGCCGAGAGGAAGGCGTCGCCGACGCTGCGCTGGAATGCGAAGCTGGCGGCGAAGCCGGGCGCGTTGTAGTCGTCGAAAAAAAGTCCGCCGATGCCGCGCGGTTCGCCGCGGTGCTTCAGGAAAAAGTAATCGTCGCACCACTGCTTGAACTTCGGGTGCAGCTCGGCGCCGAACGGTTCGCACGCAGCGCGTGCGGTGCGGTGCCAGTGCACGCAGTCCTCGTCGAAGCCGTAGTAGGGCGTGAGGTCGAAGCCGCCGCCGAACCACCAGGTCGGCGCGGTGTCCGCGCCGGAAGTTCCAAGTTCCAAGTTCCAAGTTCCAAGAGCAGAATCAGCCAGACAGAAAAACCGCACGTTCATGTGCGCCGTCGGCACGTAGGGGTTGCGCGGGTGGATGACGAGCGAGACGCCTATCGCGTGGTAAGGTTTGTTCGCCAGCTCGGGCCGCGACGCCGTGGCCGACGCGGGCAACGATGCGCCGGTGACGTGCGAGAAACCGACGCCGGCTTTCTCGAACACCGCACCGTCTTCCATGATGCGCGAGCGGCCGCCACCGCCGAGACGCGAGGCGCTCTCGCCGTCGCGCGACCAGCGGTCTTCCTTGAATTCCGCGCCGTCGTCCGCCCGCTCGAGGCCTTGGCAGATCGAATCCTGCAAGGAGAGTAGGTAGCTGCTGACGGCGTTGAGGTCGGGCTGCATGTGGCGTGGAGGAAGTGAACTGAAACGAAGAGCAAAAGGAAAGCCGCGCGGCGCCACGCGGCAATCCATTAACCAAGATTAGCAAGGTCCGTCGCGCCGGGCCGTGCAAGGCTTGGCGAGGATGCGGCGGATCTTGCGGGAGTAGCCACAGGCCTCCGTGCCGGTGTTTTCGGGTAAGATTCAAAATCAGGAGGCAGGGACGCCTGCTGCTACGGTCGCGGGCCCTCTGCTTGCGGTGCGAACGCGCGGCGGGCTTGACGAGTCTGCTAGGGTGGAGCGGCTTGACCTCGCGCCGCGAAGCGCGTTGAGGTCAACGCGCTCCACCGACCCATCCCCACCGCATGAACGCCACCGTCCTCACCACTCTCGCCGCAACCGGATTCACCGTGGCGTTTTTCCACGCCGCGATCCCGACGCACTGGCTGCCGTTCGTGCTGGTCGCGCGGGCGCGCGGGTGGAGCCACGCGAAGACGCTGCTGGTCGCCGCGTTCGCCGGCGTCGGCCACGTCGTGCTGACGGGTTTGCTGGGGCTCGTGATCGCGTGGTTTGGCTTCCAGCTCGACGAGCGGGCGGGGCAACTGTTCCCGTGGATCGCGGGAGGGATTCTGCTGCTGATCGGGCTGTTCTATTTCTGGCGGCAAGGGCGCGGCGGCGGCGTGCTGCATCACCACGTGCTCGGCGCGAACCACCACCCCAGCGAACACTGCGGGCACGAGGGCGACCACAGCCACTGGGACGAGGAGCTGAAGGACAGCCGGCTCACGAAGGCGAAGGCCGGCGACTGGGCGGCGATCAGCGGACTGTTCGTGATGCTCACGCTGTCGCCGTGCGAAGGCTTTCTGCCGGTCTATCTGTCCGGCGTGCAGTTCGGTTGGACGGGGTTCGTGGTGCTCAGCCTGATCCTCGCGGTCGGGACGCTCGCGGGGATGATGCTTTTCACGTGGCTCACGTTGGTCGGGATGAAGAACCTTCCGGTGCGGCGGTTCGAGCGCTACGAGGCGGGGATGCTCGGCGGGATCTTCTGCGTGCTCGGGGTGCTGGTGATCGCGTTCGAGCGAGTCTGATGGACGGGCGCAAAAAAGGCGGAGCCCGGAGACTCCGCCGAAAAAACAAAATCGGGCGGGCTTACTCGAACTGTTTCACCGGGTCGGCGGTGAGCTTGTTCTTGTAGATCTCGCCGCCCTTCATGACGAAGTCGACGTGCTCCAGCACGGTGATGTCCGCCAGCGGATCGCCTTTGACGGCGACCAGGTCGGCGTAGAAACCGGGGGCGACCTGGCCGACTTTGGTCGGCCAGCCGAGGAGATCGGCGGCGCTGACGGTGGCGGCCCGGATGGCCTGCATCGGCGTCATGCCCCAGACGACCATGGTGTGGAATTGCTTGCCGTTCCAGCCGTGCGGATAGACCCCGGCGTCGGTGCCGTAGGCGATTTTGGCGCCGGCCTTGAGGGCCTTGGTGAAGTTTTCGCGCTGGGTGCGGCCGACCAGGCGCTCCTTGGCGAGGATGTTCTCCGGGTAGCCGAGGCGGCCGTATTCGGCCATGATGTAGTCGTCGTTGTAGATATCCATCACGAGGTAGGTGCCGTGGGCGATGGCGAGCTTGATGCCCTCGTCGTCGATGAAACTGGCGTGCTCGACGGAGGCGACGCCGGCCCGGATCGCCATCTTGATGCCCTCGGCGCCGTGGGCGTGGGCGGCGACTTTCTTGCCCCAGAGAGCGGCCTCGTCGACGGCGGCTTTCATTTCCTCCAGCGAATACTGCGGGCCGCCGACGGTCTCCTCCTCGGAGAGCACGCCCGCGGTGGCGAGGATCTTGATGACGTCGGCGCCGTATTTGATGTTCTCGCGAACTTTCTTGCGGACCGCCTCCACGCCGTCGGCGATGCCGTTGATGCCGTCGACGTGGACGTTGGGGGCCATCCGGTTGAGGTCGCCGTGGCCGCCGGTGGCGCTGAGCGCGGGGCCGCTGGCGATCATGCGCGGGCCGGGCAGCGTGCCCTTGTCGATCGCGCGCTTGAGGGCGAAATCGACGTAGTTGTCGGCGCCGACGTTACGGATCGTGGTGAACCCGGCGTCGAGGGTGCGTTTCGCGTAGAGATGGGACGTCGTGGCCTCGTCGATGGGGCCGTGGCGGAAAATGTCCTCGTAGAAATTCTCCGGCTGGCTCGTGACGTGCGTGTGGCAGTCGATGAGGCCGGGGAGCAGCGTGGCGGCGCCGAGGTCGACGATCTTCGTGCCGGCGGGGAGGTTTTTCATCATCTCGGCCGCGGCGCCGACGCTGACGATGTGGTCGCCCTCGACGAGGACGGCCTGATCGGCGAGGACCGTGCCGGTCTTGGTGTCGACGAAGTGCGCGGCCTTGATGACCGTGATGGATTTGGGAGCGGAATCAGCGGCGAACAGTGAGGCCGCGAAGGTGAGCCCGAGCAGGGCGAGGGTGACGCGTAGTTTCATGGGTGAAAGGAGCACCCAGAGAAGC
>JACQFT010000151.1 GCA_016199925.1 Opitutia bacterium
GCCTACTTCGAACAGCGCGGACGCTTCCGCCTCGATCCCGAGGGGCGAGCGGCGAAACACACGCATTGGGAAGAAGATCGCGACGCCGGCGAGCTGCACGTTTTCCAAATGCTCATCGACACCGAAGGCGCCAACGACTGGGACGCGCAGTTCACTGTGCTCCTCCCGCCATCGCGCGCCGAGAACCGCGTCGTGCTCCGTTTCGAGTCGGTGGGTCCACTCGGTGGCGCGTAACGATTCTTGGTAGGGCGAACCGTCTCGGTGAGCCGAGCCTTGCGAGATGAACGACGGCTCGGCAGGGACGCCTCGCCCTACCTTGCAACAGTCCCCGCCGGTTTGTCCGCGACGTAGATCATGTAGGCGAAGCGCTTCGCGTTCTCGTAGAGTTTCGCCGGGACGGCCTTCACGGCAAGTCCCGCCTTCGTCAGCCGGCGTTCGATGGCGATGTCGGGACACGCCGACCACACCGCGGCGCGCCCGCCGGGTTTCACGGCGGCGGCGATGAACTTCATGCCGCTCTCGCTGTAGAGCGCGTAGTTCTCCTGCTTGACCATCGCGGTCGTGCCGTTGTCGATGTCGAGCATGACGGCGTCGTAGGGCGCGTGCCCGGCCCGCTGGAGGAGCGCGCGCACGTCTTTCTCGATCACGTTCACGCGCGGGTCCGCGAGCAGCTTGCCGTTGAGGCCGAGGAGAAACGTGCGGTTCCACGCCACGATCTCGGGAAAGAGCTCGGCCACGTCGACCTTCGCCTTCGGCCCGAGCGACTCCAGCACGCTCTTCAACGTGAAGCCCAGGCCGAGCCCGCCGATCAGCACGCGCGGCGCGCCGCCTTTCACTTCGCTGGCCT
Organism: Opitutia bacterium; assembly: GCA_016199925.1. Taxonomy (GTDB): domain Bacteria; phylum Verrucomicrobiota; class Verrucomicrobiia; order Opitutales; family Opitutaceae; genus JACQFT01. The sequence continues at coordinate 848 of JACQFT010000151.1, forward strand.
TCTCGCAACCGAGCACGCCGAGCAGGGCCTCTGAGGTCGAGACGGCCGAGTGCATCAGTTGCTGGCCGTTCACGCGGATGCAGAAGTCGCCGTCGTGCTCGACGAGCGTCATGCGCGCGCCGTTGGGCGTCTTGGTTTCGGCGAGAGTGAGGTTCGGCTTCATCGGAGCGGAGTTGAAGGATGAAGGATGAAAGTTGAAAGCACTAAGCTCCAGCGAAGCGAAATCCACGGCCCGCGGGGACGCGGGCCCTCCACCAGACCGGCATCTGGCTTCCGGAGATGATTAGTCGGCCTGAAACGTCCATCGCGTCCCACAATGCCTTTGACCGGGGCAAGCTCTGCCTTTCAACTTTCGCCTCTCAACTTTTCCCATGCGCCCCACCATCATCTACACGAAGACCGACGAGGCCCCCGCGCTCGCCACCTATTCCCTTCTGCCGATCGTCCAGGCTTTCACCACGCGCGCGGACATCGCCGTCGAGCTGCGCGACATCTCCGTCGCCGCACGCATCCTCGCCGCTTTCTCCGATCTCCTCCCGGCTGGCCAGCGCGTGCCCGACACTCTCGCCGAACTCGGCGCCCTGACGCTCAAGCCCGAGGCCAACATTATCAAGCTCCCCAATATCTCCGCCTCTGTGCCGCAACTGAAGGCCGCCGTCGCCGAGCTTCAGGCCAAAGGCTACGCGCTCCCTGATTTCCCCGAAGTCGCCACGACCGACGCCCAAAAGGACGCCAGGGCCCGCTACGCGAAAGTCATGGGCTCCGCCGTCAACCCCGTCCTCCGCGAGGGCAACTCCGACCGCCGCGCGCCGAAAGCCGTCAAGGATTACGCCAAGAAGCACCCGCACGCGATGGGCGCGTGGTCGGCGACTTCCAAGACCTCCGTCGCCACGATGGGCCACGATGATTTCTTTTCCAACGAGAAGTCGGTGACAGTGCCTGCGGCCACGACCGTTCGCATCGAGTTTGTGCCGGCCGTCGGCGCCGACGGCGTGCAAGCTCCCACCGTCGTCCTCAAGGAAAAGACTCCGCTCAAAGCCGGCGAGATTCTCGACGCCACCTTCATGAACCGGAAGGCGCTCGGCGCGTTCTTTGCCCAGCAGATCGCCAAGGCCAAGAAGGACGACGTGCTCTTCTCGCTCCACCTCAAGGCCACGATGATGAAGGTCTCCGACCCCGTCATGTTCGGCCTCTGCGTCCGCGTGTTCTTCAAGGATCTCTTCACCAAACACGCCGCCACCCTCGCCGCCCTCGGCGTCGATCTGAACAACGGTTTCGGTGACCTCGTCGGCAAGATCGCGACGCTCCCCGCCGCGAAAAAAGCCGAGATCGAGGCCGACATCGCCGCCGTCTTCGCGTCGCGCCCGGCCGTCGCGATGGTCAACTCCGACAAAGGCATCACCAATCTCCACGTTCCCAGCGACGTGATCGTCGACGCCTCCATGCCCGCGATGATCCGCACCTCGGGCCAGATGTGGAACGCCGCCGGCCAGGCGCAGGACACCCTCTGCGTCATCCCCGACAGTTGCTACGCCAGCGTCTACCAGACCGTGATCGATTTCTGCAAAAAGCACGGCGCGTTCGACCCGAAGACGATGGGTTCCGTCCCCAACGTCGGCCTCATGGCCCAAGCCGCCGAGGAATACGGCTCGCACAACAAGACCTTCCTCGCGCCGGGCAACGGTGTGATTCGTGTGGTCAAAGTCTCTGATTCTGGCCTCTCGCCTCTCACCTCTGACCTCTCGCCGGATATCCTCCTGTCCCACGAAGTGGAGACAGGGGATATCTGGCGCGCCTGCCAGACGAAGGACGCCCCCGTGCAGGATTGGGTGAAGCTCGCCGTCAACCGCGCGCGCCTCTCCGCCACGCCCGCCATCTTCTGGCTCGACGAGCGCCGCGCGCACGACGCCCAGATCATCGCCAAGGTCAAAACCTACCTCGCGCAGCACGACACCACCGGCCTCGACCTCAAGATCATGCCGCCCGCCGCCGCGTGCCTCGCCACGCTCGAACGCCTCAAGGCCGGCCAGGACACCATCAGCGTCACCGGCAACGTCCTCCGCGACTACCTCACCGACCTTTTCCCGATCCTCGAAGTCGGCACCAGCGCCAAGATGCTCTCCATCGTCCCGCTGATGAACGGCGGCGGCCTCTTCGAAACCGGTGCGGGCGGCTCCGCGCCGAAACACGTGCAGCAGTTCACCGAGGAAAACTTCCTCCGCTGGGACAGCCTCGGCGAATTTTTCGCCCTCGCCGCGTCGTTCGAGCACCTCGGCATCGCGCAGAACCACGCCAAAGCCAAAGTCCTCGCGGAGACACTTGACGAAGCCAACGGCAAGTTCCTTGAGAACGACAAGAGTCCCGCGCGCAAAGTCGGCGCCGGCATCGACAACCGCGGCAGCCACTTCTACCTCGCGCTCTACTGGGCGCAGGCGCTGGCTAAACAGACTCTAGACTCTCAGCTCTCAGCTATTTTTACCCCCATCGCCGAGAAACTCACCGCCGCCGAGAAGCAAATCGTCGCCGAGATGATCGCCGTCCAAGGCAAACCCGCCGACATCGGCGGCTACTACCAGCCCGACGACAAACTCGCCTCTGCCGCTCTTCGTCCGAGCAAAACTCTCAACGACATCATCGCATCGATCTGAACGACTGAGCTTGGACAGGATTAACAAAATGGAGGGCCCGCGTCCCCGTGGGCCGAGATGCATTCCTTATTTTCACAGAAGGCAACGAAGGAAACAAAGGGGGTGGAATCGTCCGACCTTCGTTTCTTTTGTTAGCTTCTGTGCAAACGAATCGGCGTGTCGGTCCGGCCGATTGCTCCGCACCAGCCCGCGCTCCCGCCACCTTCTTGACTAGCTCACTATTGCCTGACACCTGTTGGCCATGCGCACGAGCAACCGCAGTTCTCCCCGCAAACCGGCCGCAAAAAAGAAGTCGGTGACCACGGCGCGTCCGAAATGGCAGTTCGCCGTGGACGCCATCGGGATGGTCAGCGGTCCGCGAGATCTGTCGATGCGCAAGGGATTGAGTGCCTGACCTCCGTTACATCGTCGATTCCGGGCCCATCATCGCCGCGCTCAACCGGCGCGACAGCCACCACGAATGGGCGAAAGCCGTCTTTGCCTCGCTCGGAGAAGCTCCGACGACCTGCGAAGCGGTATTGACCGAAGCCTGCTGGCACTTGCGGGAGTCGCCTGAAGCCGTCGCCCGTGTGATGGAAATGCCGGCCCGGGGCGATCTGCGGCTCTATCCTGTCGCCCACGAAGAAGGCGTCGCCCTTGCCGGGCTGGTTCGCAAATACGGCAAACGAATGGATCTCGCCGATGCCAGCATCGTTCGCCTTGCGGAGCTGTTCCCCAACGCGACGGTCATCACAACCGATCGTGAGGACTTTCGCATCTACCGCCGAAACCGCAACGATCCTATCGCACTCATTCACCCGTAGTCGTGCCCAACACTCATCGCTTACAACTTCGAGGGAACGACCGTGCTCGATCACACCGTAAGGATTCCGAAATACTACCGTCGCAGGCTCGCGAAAGAGATGCGGCCTATGCTCGACACGTGCCGTCGAGCCAGCGGGCGTCCTTTCGTTCACCAAATCATTGAATCGGTCCTCTCGGTGTCAGTTGTAGCGCGGTGTCGCATTACTCCGGCGGCAAAAATGCACGCGGAGGATATGGGATTTCTTCGACGTGCAATGAACGCCAGCAGACAGAACAGTTTCAGCGAGACGATGACGGGTCTTGTCAGGGCGTTTTCCGGACATTTCAGAACCGTCCGAGCGTTCCACGGCTGCCGTCCCGCGAGCTTTGAGCCATATCTGACCCATGGCTTACTTCCGCTTTCGCGCGAATTGCTGAGCCAGCACGCTTATTCGCTGTTTGCAGGGAAAATTTCTCGCGACGAGGCGGACGTGTTGGTTGCGAAAGCTGACCTTTCTACGCGCCTAGGGGTCATACATTTCGGCACTGATCCTCGTGCTCAAATTTCGGAATACGGCCACTACTTGATCGACGGACCAGAGAGCCTTTGCCGCGTCTTCGACGGAGCCAGATTCTCTGAGCGGCGCGAACGCCGAAGACAGCTCGGGGTTCCAACGATGATCGATTGTGCTGTTCCGTTAGAATTAATTTCACCTGAACGGCAGGCTAACCTTGCTCGGCACGTCATCACCGCGTTTTTTTCGGAGCAGAGCGACATTCCAGACGAAGATTCATGGGACAATGACTGCTCCGTAATTCTCGAATCTCCGCTGTCACCAAAGAACATTTTGGGGCATTTTCATCCCGCTGAGATTTACGACGCCCACGGCGATGGCGCACCATATAGGAGCCCAGTAACGAAATGCCGATGGTGCGCAGAGTGGCCAAGTGGATGACATAAGGGACACCGCACCCGCACGCTCCCGGATCAAGTTTACTCGCCGCGCACTGGGTTCACAGCCTTGCCGCATGCCCAAAGCACTCCTTACTCTCGACAAATTCGTCTCCGACGCTCTTCGCCCCAGCAAGACGCTGTCAGGCAGACGGGGTTTAGGATTTGAAGTTTAGGCTCTGCTGCAAAACAACGACGCCCCGCTTTTTGGACGGTGCGTCGGAGGCTGGGTTGACGTGTGACGGATTAGGTTTTCTCGGGGACTTTGGGGCGCTTGGTCTTGCTGCCGCGCTCGCTTTGCCGCGTGCCGGATTGACTAACCACTGAGGCACGAAGGCACGGAGAAGAGGTTTCCTTTGTGTCTCTGCGTCTTTGTGGTGAATCCATTCTCGGGCAATAACCACCAAGGCACGAAGTCACGGAGCACAGAGCTTGAATCCCGCGATCAATCTCTTAGGTTCCAGCTATGAGCAAACGGGAAATCCTCGCAGAATTGCCGAAATTATCGGCGCAGGACCGCGGAGAAATTCTTGAGCAACTCTGGCACCTGGAGGAAAGCGCCGGCCCGACGGCGCGGGAGAAAATGCTGCTCGATGAAGCGCAGGCGGCCTACGACGCGAATCCTTCGGCAGGTGCACCTTGGTCCGAGGTGGAAGCCCGTTTGCGGAAGCGCCCATGACCCGGCTCTTGCTCGTCCGACCCGAAGCGGAGCAGGAATTGGCTGCCGCCTCCCGTTGGTATGAAGGAAAACGAGCCAGGCTTGGCGATGAATTTCTCGACGACGCGGCCGCCGCCATGCGCGTGCTTGCGCAGGACCCTGAGCGCGAACGGCTTTACTACCGCAGTTTCCGCCGCGTGCTGCTGCGTCGATTTCCCTACAAGATATTCTACCAAGTAATCGGCGACCGCGTCGTAGTCTTCCGCGTGCTGCACGCGAAACAAGAGCACACGCGCGGCTTGAAGTCAGACTAGTCGGAGCGCTTACGCCGCCGCTCCTTCTTTCAGTTTGCTCGCTGACACTGTGGTCTTGCGCCGCGTCGCAGTGTCCGCGTGCGCTCTTACGCCGTGCGCCGGAGGATTCGGCGGCGCAAGCCGGCCGCGAACACGGCCACGACGCCGCCGATCACCGCGTAGGCGCCGGGCTCGGGAACCGCACTCACCGCCAGAGTAACGTTGTCGATTCCGAGAAAATCCGCGCCCGAGCTGGTGTTGGTTTGCGCCCAGCGCACTGCCAGCGGATCGGACGAAACCGACGCACCCGAAGTAAAGGTCAACGACTCAACCACCCCGTTCGTGACGGAGGCTTCCAGATTGCCAAACGGGACGGGACCACCGGAGGCGGTCGCCAGTGCGGTAAAGGTCGAGCCATCCCACGTGCCTAGCGAAAACGAGAAGTTCGCGTTTCCCGTGCCACCGGAGGCAACATAGCCAATCACGAAACTGAGCGTGTATTTCATGTTGGCGACCGGCGCCGTGCTGGTGACATATTGCACGCTGAAGGGGGCAAAGCCTTGGCCGGCACCGTTGATCAGTGCGTCATTCGTCGAGTTAAATGTCCGGGGCGATCCCGACAGCGCGACCCATCCCGCCACGGGCAGGTTGGTGGTGCCCAAGCCTTCAAAGGTGCTGTCCGAATGTGAACCGTTGAGGTTGCCGATAAAGGTCTGGGCCGAAAGAACGGCGATCAACCAAACCGGAGTCGAAAACAGCAGAAAGCTTCGAAGCGCGGAGCGCATGGGGTGCGCGAAATCGACCCACAATTTCCCGTGTCTGTCGAGAATTTTTTCGGCAATTCATCGGTCGGCACTCAGGGAGCGCCTGCATCCCGACGCTGCCGGTTCTAGATTGCTCGCTGAGCAGCGCACGCACAGCGTTGGCGCATGTCCAAGGCACTCCCCACCCTCGCCGAATTTTTTGCCGCCCTCCCCGCCGATCGCCGCGCCACGATGACGACCTTGCACCAGGCGATCCGCAAAGCAGTGCCGAAGCTCGCGCCGCTCATCATGTCCGGCATGGGCGGGCCGCTCATCGCCTACGGCAAGTATCGTTACAAGTCAGCCAGCGGTCGCGAGGGCGACTGGTTCATCATCGGGCTCGCGTCGGGCAAGACCGGCTACGCGCTCCACCTCTGTGTGGGCGGCGCGGGCGGCTACCTCGTGGAGAAAAATGCTGCGAAGCTCGGCAAGGTGAAGACGGGCCGCAGTTGCATCAACTTCAAGCAGCTCGAAGACCTGAACCTCGCCTCCGCGATGGCGCTCGTGAAACAGGCCGCGAATTCCGGCGGCATCAACGCCGTGAAATGACGAGGTTCGGCGGCTGAGTTGGCCAAAGAGGCACGGAGTCGCAGAGCCGAACGAAACCACCAACTTGTCAGTCTTTGGTGATGCACACTAATCGGCACCAATGGAGGGCCCGCATCCCCGCGGGCCGTGGCAAAAGAGCCAGTATTTCACGATAGGTAGCGAAGAAAACTAAGGGCTAAGGGCCGATTAGATTTCTGCGGTCTCTGTTCCCTCCGTTTGCTCCTGGGCAAGTTCTGACGCGTTGGCTGTCGCCTACGCATCCACGATCGATGCGTCCCACGAGCGGTGGGGACGAGCCTCGTGGCAGTTCGGGCACATGGTCGTGTCGTTGGCGTGCTGACAGTGCGGACACACGGCGGCGGTGGCAAAGGGATCGAACGCCGCCTTGCACGACGGGCACACCCAGAGTGCGCCGCGCGGCGGCAGGGCGTGGCAAACCGGGCACTTGAACTCCGGTCGCCGCGGCAGTTGTTCGAGTTTCCGCAGCGCGCCTGCGGCCCGGAAGCTGCCCCAGCTTTGGCTGAGCAGGAAATACGCAATCACCCCGAGCCAGATCGACTGGTCCCACACCGCCAGCGCGACCAAGCCGACCCCGCCGATCAAGCCGATGATCGTCGCCACTTGCAGGCTGCGGGCCCGGCCGCACCAATACCAGAGGAGCGAGCGCAGGATTTGTCCGCCGTCGAGCGGGTAGATCGGCAGCAGGTTGAACACGAGCAGGCTGAGATCCATCACCACGAGCGCCCGGAGGAAATGAACGAAGTCCGGATTGTTTTCGAGCAGCCCCGCCCAGCGGCAGGCCCAGCCCAAGCCGATGAAGACCGGCAGCAACACGACGTTGACGAGCGGCCCGGCGGCGATGCTCCACAGCGTCGCGCCCGCCCGCTGCGGCGGCGCCACGTAGGCCACGCCACCGAGCGGCCACAGCACGATCTGGTTCGCCGTGCCGCCCACCTGCCGGCACGCCAGCGCGTGGCCGAACTCGTGCAGCGTGACCGTGACGAAGAGCATCACGTATTCGAGCACAGCCCAAGCCGGCGTCGTGTAGTTCGGCACGCGCTGCGACACGGAATACATCGCGATGATGAACCACGACCAATGCACGTGGACATCGATTCTCTTGAAACGAAAAAGGCGGAAAGACCCCTGCTGGGCGGGCAACATGCGCGCCAAGGCATCAGTCCGCCCGCCCCGACGCAATCCAGCATTCTGTGGTCGGCCCGCGGGAGCAGCCAAGACGCTCGCGGCGGGGCGAGCGCCGACCGCGCGTCTTGAGAGGCCGGTGTCTCCCGCCGCCTTCCCCGCCTACTGCGCGTTTGCCTGACACCGGCTCGCCACTCTTCCGGGCAACCTCAACTCCTGGCGCAAGCCGGCCGCAAAGAAAGCCGGTGACGACTGCGCGTCCGAAACGGCAGTTCGCCGCGGACGCCGTCGGGATGGTCGGGCGGCCCGCGCGTTCGCCGACGAACGCCGGAGAAACTTTCGCGGTCGCTCTGATGGCGAATCGGCACGAAGCGAGCCCGGGTATCGGGAAGCAACTATCGGAGCGGGGTCTGGCGCATTGCCCGAGCGCTCCGCCATTTTCCCTTTGCCCCGGGCCGGGTGTTGGACCTCACTCTCGCGCATGGCTGACTACGTTGCTCCCGTTTTCCTGACCGAATTGCTCCGGGCCAAGTCGCCCTCCGGTTCAGAGGGCCAGGCTCAGGCCGTCTTCGACGCCCACGTCAAACCGCACGCCGACACCTACGCCAACGACGCCCTCGGCTGTCGCCTCGCCACGCTCAACAAGTCCGGCGGCCCGACCGTGATGTTCTCCGGCCACATGGACGAACTCGGCCTCATCATCACCTACGTCAACAAGGACGGTTTCATCTATTTCGACACCATCGGCGGCCACGACAAGACGATCATCTCCGGCCGCCGCGTGATCATCCAGACCGCGCACGGTCTCGTGAAAGGCGTCACCGGCAAGCGCGCCATTCACCTGATGGAGGAGTCCGACCGCAAGAAGGTGCCCGAGATTCACGAGATCTGGATGGACATCGGCGCGAAGTCCAAGGCCGAGGCACTCAAGCGCGTCGCCATCGGCGATGTCGCGACCTACGACCACGAATTCGAAATCATCAGTGGTAGCGTCGGCACCGCACGGGCCTTCGACAACAAAGTTGGCGCCTACATCGTCGGCGAAGCGCTCATCCGTCTCTCCCGGGAAAAGGCCAAGCTCAACGCCAAGATCGTCTCCGTCGCCACGACGCAGGAAGAGATCGGCGTGCGCGGCGCGACGACGTCGGCGTTCGCCGTTGATCCGCATGTGGCCCTCGCCGTCGATGTCGGCCACGCGACCGACCACCCCGACTGCGACAACCGCAAATACGGCGAGACCAAGCTCGGCGGCGGCCCGATCATCTGCCGCGGCCCGAACGTCAATCCCAAGGTTTACCAGCGCCTGATCGCCTGCGCCAAGAAAGCAAAGATCACCGTGCAACTCGAGGCCGACCCGCGCCCGACCGGCACCGACGCCCGCGCGATCCAGATGGCGCGCGGCGGCGTCGCCTGCGGCCTCGTCTCCGTGCCCCTGCGCTACATGCACACCCCGAGCGAAGTCGTCGACTTGGAGGACGTCGAAGCCTGCGTGAAGCTCTTTGTCGAGTTCGCCAAGTCAGTCGGCAAAGGCGAATCCTTCAACTGGTGAGCACGCACCCCCGATACAGCCCTCGGTTCTCTCCGGCTTGGTTCCGGAGCACTGGGGACGCGGCTCCCTCGCCGCGTTTTTTCGAGCCGGGGCCGACGCGGCTCCAGTCCGATCACCGGCGAGTTCTCTCCGCTCTGCTCCTCGCCACCGCGCTTTCGCTCGGCGCCGCCAAACTCTCCGCCCTCATCATCTCCGGCGGCACGACCTCCGCCAACCAGCGATTCAGCGGCACGTTTCCGACGGCGCCGACCGCCAACAGCTCGTTTCAGTTCAGCTCGTTCGATTTCTCCGGTGTTGGCTGGCAGACGGCCAGCTCCGCGTTCGGCGTCACGCTCATCTCGCCGCAGGAATACCTCACTGCGGCGCACGTCGCCCCCGCCGCCGGCTCGACCGTCACGTTCCTCGGCGCCGACAACGTGCTGCACACCTACACGGTCGCCAGCACGACGGCGGTCACGCTGCCGCTGAACGGCGCGACGACCGACCTCGTCGTCGGCCGGCTCACGGCGCCGATCTCCCCCTCCGATCGGGTGGCGTTTTATCCGACGCTCGTGCTGAGTTCCTTCAACGCCTACCTCAACCTGCCGGTCGTGATGTATGGCCAGACGGGGGTGGTCGGCACCAACAACGTCCAGACTTTCTTCGTCAACGTGGACGTCCTGCCGTTCGGCACTGCGCCCGACGGCACCGCGGACAGCATCCTGCTGTCGACGCAGTTCGACGCCATCACTGGCGAAGCGCAGGCGCAAGGAGGCGACTCCGGCAGTCCGACGTTCATCATCGCGAGCGGCCAACTGGCGCTCGTCGGCGTGCATTCCGCCATCAACGGCGCGCCCCCGCCCGAGCTGACGCTCGACTCCTTCGTCCCGAGTTTTTATTCGCAGATCAACAGCGTGCTCAACGGCGACGGCTACACCTTCGGCGCGCTGACGGCGGTGCCCGAGCCGGGCACGACGGCGCTGCTCGCGGGCCTGGCGGCGTCGGGCGTCATCGCGTGGCGGCGACGGACGAGCCTGGTCACGCGCGTCTGAATCTCTGGCGATCGGATGGGGTCACGGGGATTGCGCCCCGTGACCCTTCCACACCACCGGACGTGCGGTTTGCCGCATCCGGCGGTTGGATAACAAGAGACGCTTACCCTGGCGACCTTAGCGCATCTTGCCAGGCACGCATCGTTACCGCATGGATCCACCATGCGTTCCGATCCGCCGAACGTGGGAAAACGAATTTCGCTCGACGCCCAGTCGTTTCGCCTGACTACGCGACTTGCCTTGGTCTTCATTGTCTCCTGCATCCTTCGGCCCTTCGCTCCTGCCGCCGTTACGCGGCGATCCTCACTACTACGGCCTCTGCTGACTTCTCCCACGCTCTCACGCGGGAGATCTCCCCGGGTAAGGTGCATGAACTTTCGGCCCGTGCCGTCAGGCTCTACCAGATGCGTCTTTCGGTGACGGTTGGATTTCGCGTTTTCTCGCACGCTCATCGCCCGCATCTCGGCCTCGCTGCCTGTTCGTGTTCCTACGGTCGTGCCTTTGCCACGGACTTCTTTCGTGCTGAGTGCCTCGCGGCACCCGCCTTGTCCTTCACTACGGTTGTTGTCACTGGTTCCGGTCATTTTGTTTCTTCTGACGAGTTCATGCCCATGCCGGGCACACTAGCGGCAGGCGTCCCTGCCTGCCGATGGTTCGCGGCGCGGTCGCGAGAGCAGGCCGTTCACCGAGACGAAAAACCCACAGGCACGGAGGCCTGTGGCTACACCAGGCACAGTCCGCACGGTCGCGGGCCCTCACCTCTCACGCCGCGTCTTTGCTGGCGGCGGGGCGCGCGGCTTTCTTGAGCTGCGGCTTCTTGCGGCCCTCGACGACGGCCTGGTCGATGACGACCTCGGTGATGTCGTCGCGCTGCGGCAGGTCATACATGACCTCGAGCATGAGTTTTTCCAAAATGGCGCGCAGCGCGCGCGCGCCGGTCTTGAGTTCGATGGCCTTCTTGGCGATGGCGACGATGGCGTCGCGCGTGAAACGCAGTTGCACGCCGTCCATCGCGAAGAGCTTCGAATACTGCTTCACCATCGCGTTTTTCGTGCGCAGCAAAACTTTTTCGAGGTCCTCGACCTTCAACTCGTCGAGCACGGACACGACCGGGAGGCGCCCGATGAACTCGGGGATCATGCCGAAGCGGATGAGGTCCTCCGGGGCGACGGAGCGCATCATCTCGTCGGGCGACAGCTCGTGGTCCTTGTCGTTGATGTGGAAACCGAGCGAGCGCTGGCCGAGGCGTTTCTTGATCACGGCTTCGAGGCCGACGAACGCGCCGCCGCAGATGAAAAGGATGTTCGAGGTGTTGACCTGGATGTATTCCTGGTTCGGATGCTTGCGGCCGCCCTGCGGGGGGACGTTGCAGGTGGTGCCTTCGAGAATCTTGAGCAGCGCCTGCTGCACGCCTTCGCCGGACACGTCGCGCGTGATCGAGACGTTCTCGGTCGTGCGGCGGATCTTGTCGATCTCGTCGATGTAGATGATGCCGCACTCGGCCTTCTTCACGTCGTAGTTCGCCGACTGGAGGAGGCGGAGGACCACGTTCTCCACGTCCTCACCGACGTAGCCGGCCTCGGTCAGCGTGGTGGCGTCGGAGATGGCGAACGGCACGTCGAGAATCCGCGCGAGCGAGCGCGCGAGGAGCGTCTTGCCGGAGCCGGTGGGGCCGCAGAGCAGAATGTTGCTCTTCTCGACCTCGACCTCGCTGAACTCGGCGGGCATGGCCGACGCATCGCGCGTGCCCTGGCCGGCGTCAAAATTCAGGCGCTTGTAGTGGTTATAGACGGCGACCGACAAAACTTTCTTGGCGTGGTCCTGGCCGATCACGAAGTCGTCGAGGAATTTCTTGATCTCGGACGGCTTGACGAGGCGGAAGGCCGGTTTGGCCTCGGCGGCGGTCGGGGTCTTCACCTCGCGGTCGATGATCGTCTTGCAGACGTTGACGCACGAGTCGCAGATATAGACGCCCGGGCCCGCAATGATCTTGCGGACTTCCGCCTGCGACTTGCCGCAGAACGAGCAGAGCGTCATGCGCGAGGATTTGGCCATGGGAAAAGTTTATCGGCCAGCCACCGGGGTTAGTCGAGGAATTTTCCCCGCCCGGCGATTTTGCCGAAAATAGTGCTTAAGCCGCGCTGGCTTGGGCGATTTTCTCCGCGTCGCGCGTCGAGGCGACGACGTGGTCGACGATGCCGTAGGTCTTGGCCTCTTCGGCGCTGAGGTAATAGTCGCGGTCGGAATCCGTCGCGATTTGCTCGGGCGTCTTGCCGGTGTGCTTGGCGATGGTCTCGTTGAGGGTCTTGCGCCAGCGGAGGATTTCCTTGGCCGCGATGGCGATATCGGCCGTCTGGCCGCCTGCGCCGCCCGAGGGCTGGTGGATCATCACGCGGCTGTTCGGGAGCGCGAAGCGTTTGCCCTTCGTGCCGGCGGCGAGGAGCACCGTGCTCATGCTCGCCGCCATGCCGATGCAGTAGGTGACCACGTCGCACTGGAGAAAATTCATCGTGTCGTAGATCGCCATCCCGCCCGTGACGACCCCGCCCGGCGAGTTGATGTAGATGTGGATGTCCTTCTTCGGGTCCTCCATCTGCAGAAACAGGAGCTGCGCGATCACCGCGTTCGCCACGTAGTCGTCGATCGGCGTGCCGATGAAGATGATGCGGTCCTTCAGGAGGCGGCTGTAGATATCCATCGCCCGCTCGCCGCGGCCGGTATTTTCGATGACAGTGGGGACGTGGTAGTAGCTCATGCTTTGGGGGTGACCGGGCTAACGGTAGCCTGCGCGACGATATAATCAAGGGCCTTGTCGAACATGATCTGCTGTTGGATGGCGCGGAGCTGGTCGCGGTCCTTGCCGAGGTCCTTCGCCAGTTTGTCCGGCTTCTGGCCGCTGCGCATCGCTTCGCGCATCAGCCACGAGTTGATGTCCTTCTCGTCGACCTTGATCTTCTCGGTCTCGGCGATCTTGGTGAGGATGAGCTGCACCTTCACCCGCGCGAGGGCCGCCTTCGTCGCGCTGTCGTGCAGCTCCCGCTTGTTCTCTTCAAATTTTTCCTGGGGCACGCCCCGGCGCATATTCTCCTCGATGAACTGCCGCAGCACGCCGTCGCGCTCGGCAGCGACGAGGCTGTCGGGCACCGGGAAATTCGCCTGCGCCACGAGCGCATCGGTGATCTGGCGGCGCTGCGCGGCGCGGTTCTCGAATTCTTTGCGCCGCTTGAGGCTGGCCCTGGTCTGCGCCTTCAACGCCTCGACGCTCTCGGCCTGGTTGGCCTTGGCGAACGCTTCGTCGAGCGTCGGCAGCACCCGCTCGCGCACTTCCTGCACCTCGAGGGCGTAGCTTGCGGCTTTGCCGGCGAGCGCGGGCACCGCGGAGAACTCCGCGGGAAAACTGATCGTCACGTCCTTCTTGTCGCCGGCCTTCAAGCCCGCGAGCAGCGCGCCCAGGCCGGGGAGCAGCGTCTCGGTTGCACTCTCGACTTCCTCCCAAGTCTGCGGCGCGGCCGCGTAGATGCCCTTGTCGCCGACGACTTCGCCCAGCGGCCGGCCGTCGAGGGTGCCCGTGTAACCGAAGCGCACGTAGTCGCCCTTCGCGGCCGCGCGGTCGGCGGCCTTGAAGTCCGCGCGCTCGGCGCGCAGACCGTCGATCACCGCATCGACTTCGGCCTCGGTCGGCTCGGGGTCGGCCACCTCGGTCTTCATCCCCTTATACTCGGGCGGCGCGAATTGCGGCGTCACGTCCAGCGTCAGCGTGATCGCCGCCGACAACGTCGGCTCGATCGCGCCCTCCTCAACCTTGACCAGCGTGATCACCTCGAGCTTCGATTCCTTCAGGCCGTCGCGATAGGCTTTGCCGATCACCCGGTGCTTGAACTCTTCCAGCAGCTCCTTGCCAAACCGCTTCGCCACCATCGCCGCCGGCGCTTTCCCGGGGCGGAATCCCGGCAGGTTCACCTGCTTGGAAAATTCCCCCAGCACGGACTGGTATTCGGCCGCCACCTCACCCTTGTCGAGGGTGACGGTCAGCGCTTTGCGGGTCTCGTTGATATCGGCGATTTGGACGTTCACGGGAAAATTTCGGTGGATTTGGGTCGTTGGAACCGGCCAAGGTAGGTGACCCCCGCGCGCACGGTCAAGGTCCGTTTCCAAACCCCAACTTCCAACCTCCCAATTCCACGAAATGCCGTTCATTCCGGCCCTTCCCGACCCACTGACCTCACGATTTTCACCGGAGTGTGATTCAATCCGTGCCGGCAGGGCGAACCGTCCCCGGGGAGCCGCGGGTGATCTGCGTTCGGCCGCACGGCTCAGCCGGCTTGTCCGCCATAGCGTTGGCGACGGCGGGAGACTTTGCCCAGCCCCGGGGCGACCGGCTGGCTCAGATTTAATCACCCCCTAATCACCGGAGCTTGGTGGTTGGAGCTTGGAGCTTCCCTCGCCACCGCCCAATCTCCTCCCCGCTATGCCGTCGCTCAACCAACTCCTCGCCCGCCACGGCCGCCTGCTCGTCCTCGACGCGGCCTCGGCGCAGGTGCAAGTCGGCCTCCTGCACGCGTCGCGGCCCGCCGTTTGGCACACCGCGACGGCCGAGGCCGGCACCGGCCTCTTTGCCGGCACCGACGCGGTCCTGCGCGACGCCGCCACGGACCTCGCCGACATCGGCGCGTTTGTTTTCTGCGAGGGCCCCGGCTCGATCCTCGGCATCCGCACGGTCGCGATGGCCATCCGCTCGTGGCAAACGATCTGCCCGCGCCCCGGCCCCGCGTATCACTACCAAAGCCTCGCGCTGCTCGCCCTCGAACTCGCGCGCCCCGGCTCGCCCGCACCCGCCGCCGTCATCACCGACGCGCGCCGCGACACGTGGAACTGCGTCGTGATCGACGCCCACCGCAGCGCCAGCCGCCTCCAGCGTCTCTCCGCCGCCGCCACCGCCGCCCTCCCCGGCGATCTCTGGCAACCGTCCGCCTTCCGCGCTTGGGCCGAGCCGCCGCGCGCGGCGCGCGACTGCGCTTACGACGTCGCCGCGTTGCTCGTCGCGCACGCCGACGCCGACCTGTTCGCGCCGACCGACGCGCCCGACGCCTTCCAGCCCGCCACGCCCGACTACAAGAAGTGGTCCGCGCAAATCCACAGCTCGGCGACGCCAGCAAAGTAATCGTCCCCGGCGGCATTCAAGCGAACCCATGCGACTCACGACTACGCTTTCGACGAGGAGGGACGACCTCCGTGTCGTCCGTCGGGTCGCGGTTGGCGGACCGGACGGAGCCGCTCCCTCCCCGCAAACGAAGCGAAGCAATCTGCCGGCCGGTAGAACAGGAGCTCGGCCCCTCCGCGAATGAGCGCGTCCGCCCAACTCCCGTTGCGCTGCTGGGCCGAGATCGATCTCGCCGCGCTCGAGCGCAACCTGAAACTCATCCGCGCCTCCCTCCCGCCGCACATCAAGTATGTCGCCGTCGTCAAAGCCGACGCCTACGGCCACGGTCTCCACCACACCGCCGCGCAGCTCATGCACGCCGGCGCCGACCTTTTCGCCGTCGCCAACCTCGCCGAAGCTGCCGCGCTCCGCGAACTCAGCGCCGACTGGCCGATCCTTCTCCTCAGCCCCGTGCTCCCCGACGAGGACCGCTACCTCGCCGACTACGGCGTCGCCGCCACCGTCTCCAGCGCCGCCGAGGTCGCGCGCTTCGACGCCGTGGGCCGCGCCGCCGGCCGGCCCGTCGCCGTCCACCTCAAGATCGACACCGGCATGGGCCGCCTGGGCGTGTGGCATCCGCAGGCGCCCGCACTCTACGCGCAAATCCGCGCCGCCGCCGGCGTGCGCCTCGCGGGCGTGTTCACCCACTTCGCCAGCGCCGACGACGACCCCGGCTTCACGGCGGAGCAACGGCGCCTCTTCCTCGCCACCCTCGACGCTCTTCCCGGGCTCGGCGCCGCACCACTGCTCGTCCACGCCGACAACAGCGCCGGCCTCGAGACCGCTCCGGGCGACTCTGTCTTCAACGCCGTGCGCGTCGGCCTCCTCCAATTCGGCATCCTCCCCCACCCGCACTCGTTGCTCGCCCGCGTCCGCACCGAGCCGGTGTTCAGTTTCCACACCCGCGTCGGCCTCGTGAAAAAACTCCCCGCCGGCACCGGCATCAGCTACGGCCGCACTCACCGCCTCGCGAGCGCGCGCACCGTCGCGCTGCTCACCGCCGGCTACGGCGACGGCCTCCCGCGCGCGTGCAGCAACCGCGGCCACGTCCTCCTCCACGGCCGCCGCTGCCCCGTCCTCGGGCGCGTCTGCATGGACCAAACCGTCGTCGACGTCACCAACGTGCCCGGCGTCGTGCAGTGCGGCGATTACGCCGTGCTCGTCGGCCGGCAGGGCGCCGGCGAGATTTCCGTCACCGAGTTCGCCGCGTGGGCCGACACCATCCCGTGGGAAACCCTCACCTCCGTCACCAAGCGCGTCCCGCGCCTCTACAAGACTCCGCGCGGACTCTGAAACCGCCGGCCGGCCCCGGCGTCTTTCTCGCAGCCCCCCGGGCCATGGCCGACTCCCTCCACTCCTTCGCTCCCTCCGACGCGTGGCAACCGCTGCCGGCCGCGCAATGGGACGAGCCCGCCGCCCGCCATCTGCTCCGGCGCCTCGGCTTCACCGCCGCCCCCGCCGAGACCGCGCGCGCTTTGCACGACGGCCCCGCCGCCACCCTCGCCCGCACCTTCGCCCGAATGCCGGCGTTCCCGCCGCCGCCGCTCATCGCCGCCCTCGAGGCCGACTCGCCCCGGCTCGCGCGCAAGCTCACCAGCCGCGACCCGGCCGAAAAACGCCTCGCCGGCAAAGACGCCCGCGAACGCTCCCGCGAAGCCCTCGCCGACCTCACCCTCCGCTGGCTCGCCCACGCCGCCCGGCCTGAGAACTCCGGCGCCGAAAAATGGCTCCTCTTTCTCCAGGACGTGTGGGTCGTCGGCCTCGACAAGGTCAAAAACTCCGCCCTCCTCTACCGGCATCAGGACCTCCTCCGGCAAGCCGCCCTCGGCGATGCCCTCACCCTCGCCCGGGCGATGTCGCGCTCGCCCGCGATGATCGTCTATCTCGACCTCCAGCAGAGCAAGGCCGGCGCGCCCAACGAGAATTTCGCCCGCGAACTCTTTGAGCTCTTCACCCTCGGCGAAGGCCACTACACGGAGCAAGACATCAAGGAGGCCGCGCGCGCCTTCACCGGCTACCGGCAGCAGCTCGGCACCTTCCGCTTTGCCGCCCGCCAGCACGACCGCGGCCCCAAGACCGTCTTCGGCCGCTCCGGCAACTACGATGGCGACGACGTGCTGCAGCTCGTCTTCCGCCAGCCGGCCGCCGCCACGTTTCTCCCGCGCGAGATGGCGCGCTTCTACCTCGCCGATTCGCCGCTGCCCGCCGCTCACCTCGACGCGTTGGGCCGCCTGTGGGCCCGCGACGGCTTCGGCCTCCGCCCGCTCGCGACGCGCTTCTTCGGCAGCCGCCTCTTCTTCGCCCCGGAGTTTCGCGGCAACTTCATCAAGAGCCCCGTGCAATTTTATCTCGGCCTGCTGCAGGACCTCGACCTCGGCGTCGCGCCGCTTCCGCGCCAAGTCATCGGCGTGCTCCGTCAGATGGGCCAGATGCCGTTCAACCCGCCGAACGTCCGCGGCTGGGTCGGCGGCCGCGCTTGGATCAACTCCGCCACCCTCGCCGCCCGCCGCCAGCTCGTGCAAGGCCTCCTCCATCCGCTCAACCGCGACGCCCTCAACGCCGACGAACTTCACGCCCTCGACCTCGCCGCCGCGGACGGCCCCGCTCACTTCACGCTCGACGACGCCCGCCTCGAACCTTGGCTGCAATTGCCGAATGACAAGCTCACGGCGTCGTTGCTCGCCACCTGTCTGCCGGGCCAGCGCGGCACCGCGCTCGAGCAACAGATCGGCGCCTTTCTCGAGCGCAGCTCCGCCCGCAAACTCCCGGCCATCCGCGCTGCCCTCGCGACGCTCCTCGAATCGCCTAACTACCAACTCTGCTGACGACTGGCCGCTCGCACGGAAGATTTCGCCACCCAAAACACCAAAATGATTTCGCCCGCCGACAAATATTTCCCGCGCGCCGATGGGCGCCACGCGAGTCTCGCTCGCCGACGGATTCTGGTGTTTTTCGTGGCAAAATGTTTCCGCCCTTCCGTCACCGCGTAAAGCTCCCCCAAACAAGCCCCGGAGCTTTCGACCAAACAACCATGCCACTCACGACCATCGCTTCGCCTTGGAGGGATTCTGCTGGCCAGCAGAATGTCGTCCGTCTTTTCGCACTCCGCGGACCGGACGGAGCCGGTCCCTCCACCCAAACCAAGCCGGAGTCCGCTCGCCACAGCGAGCAAGCTCCGCGATCTCGGACCCACTGCGCATGAAAAACCCCGCGCCTTTCCTTCCCGCCACGCGCCGCGACTTTCTCAAGTTCGGCGCCAAAGGCGTCAGCCTGCTCGCGTTCAGCCGCTTCGCACCGGGCTTTGTCGTCGAGTCTGCCTACGCGCAGGCGCCCGCCGCCGAGAAAGACCGCACGATCCTCGTCCTCGTCCAGCTCGCCGGCGGCAACGACGGCCTCAACACCGTCGTCCCCTACGCCGACTCCCACTACAACCGCCTCCGCCCGACCCTCGCCCTCGCCAAGGAGCAGTTGCTTCCGCTCAACAGTTCCATCGCGTTGCACCACGCCTGCGCCCCCCTCCACGAACTGCTCAAGGACGGCAAACTCGGCATCGTGCAGAACGTCGGCTACCCGAATCCGAACCGCAGCCACTTTCGCTCGACGGAAATCTGGGAGACCGCGAGCGAGAGCAATGAGACGCTGCCGACCGGCTGGCTCGGCCGCTACTTCGACAACGCCTGTGCCGGCGCTCCGACGGCCGGCGACCCGTGCGGCGTCAACATCAGCAGCGAAGTCCCGCAATCTTTCCTCAGCGCACGCGACCACCCGACGTTCAGCCTGTTGCCGTCCCAGCGCGGCCGCGGCCGTTCGCCCGAAAATCTCAAGCTGCTCGAAACCGTGCTCCAGCCGCCCGCGCACGCCGACGAGCACGACAACGCCAGTTACCTTCGCCACACGATGATGGACGCGCTCGTCACCGAGAAACGCTTCCAGAAAATCCTCAGCGACTACACGACCCGCGCCGGCTACCCGGCCTCGCCCTTCGGCAATTCACTCCGCAACGTCGCCGCGCTCATCGCCGCCGGCACCGCCACCCGCGTCTACTACGTTTCGCTCCCGGGCTTCGACACCCACAGCAACCAGGCCAACCATCACGCCAACCTCCTCCAGCAACTCTCCTCCGGTCTCGCGGCTTTCCAGAGCGATCTCGAGAGCAAGAAACTCGACGGCCAGGTGCTCACGATGACGTTCTCCGAATTCGGCCGCCGCCCGAGCGAGAACGAGAGCAAGGGCACCGACCACGGCACCGCCGCTCCGCTCTTCGTCCTGGGCTCGCGCGTGCAGCCCGGCCTGCACGGCACGGCGGCGAATCTCGCCGTCCACCCCAACGAGGACCTGAAATTTTCCACCGACTTCCGCCGCATCTACGCCACCGTGCTCGACCGCTGGCTCGGCTGCAAATCCGCCGCCGTCCTCGGTCGCGACTATCAGCCGCTCGGTTTCGTCTGACCGGTTTTGCCGGTCGCACCCAGCGCCGCTGCGGTCGGCCGGCTTTTGTTTCGGGTCGTGCGCTTACTGGGCTCGTTGAGGCTCGCGCATCGAACTCACGGAATCCTCGGCGGGACGCCGAGGACAGCACGCGGGACGCGTGCGCTCCCCGGAAACAGAGCCGGCCTGGCAGACCAGCGGCGCGCCTCACTCGCTCCTCGTCCGCCAAAGGCGGCGATGGCTCGCGGCAAGTGCTCTCCCCTGTGGGAGCGAGCTTGCTCGCGACTCCTTCCCCAACCGTCGCACGCGGGCGCACTCCGACCGCTTCGGCCCGCACCGGAAAACTCCGCCCGCCGGCCGACCTGAGCATCAAACCCTCAATGCTCAGGAGGACTCTGCTCGCTCCGGCCACGGCTTTCCGGTTTGGTTTCGCAAGTGTGGGTCAGCGCGCAAGCGCGCTGGCCCACGGGGGAACCGTTTGCGCGAGCAAACCGGAAAGCCACCCCGCTCCGGCGCCGCCGCGCGAAACAAACTTGTCAGGCTTGCGCGATTCGGCAGGTTCTGGCGGCTCTGCCTCCCGCATGTCGCCCTCGCACTACTCCACCCAACTTCGCCTTGCTCCCGCGCCTGCCGGCCATCGTCGCTTCGCCCTCGCCGCTGTCGGCCTGCTCGCGTTGGTGACGACCTCCGTCACCCGCGCCGGCGGCGACCCGGTCGATCTGCCGAAGTATTTCGCCACCGCGACCAAGCTGCCCACCGAAACCGCCGTCGTGCCGGGCATGGCGTCGACCGTCTCCGGGCAGGACCTGCTCGACCGCGGCGTGCGCGATTTGCGCGGCGCGCTCGCGCTCGTCGGCGGTCTCGATGTCGGCCCCGGCGGCGACTCCGGCCCGGCCGGCTCGGCGCCCGGTTTGTGGGGCCTGCGCGAAGTCGATGCGTTTCTCCTCGTCGTCGACGGCGTGCCTTCGGGCGGCGCGTTCAATCCCGCCCTTGCCAGCCTCGATCTCACCAACGTCGAGCGCATCGAGGTGCTGCGCGGCGCCGCGCCCGTGACCTTCGGCGCCACGAGTTTCGTCGGCGTCATCCACGTCATTCACCGCGCCGCCGGCCAGGCGGCCGCGTCGCTCACGGTCGGCGGCGGCACGCCCGGCACGGCCACGGCCGCGTGGACGCTCAACTTGCCCGCCGCCGGCAATCTCGCGCAGTCGCTCACGCTCAACGGCGAGCGCCGCTCCTTCTCACAGGACGACTCCGACCTCGCGCGGCTCCACGCGCTCTATCGCGGCGCCGCGACGCTGCCGGCCGGCAGCCTGCGCGTCGACCTCGAGTTCACCTCCCTCCGCCAGTCGCCTTACAGCCCGCACCCCCGCGAGGGCGGCGGCCTCACGGCCCGCTTCCCGCTCGACGCCAATGTCAATCCTTCCGACGCCCGCCAAGACCTTAACCGCGGCCAGCTCAACGCTGTCCTCGATCACAACACCTCCTTCGGCCAGTGGACCACCACCGTCTCGCTCGCGCGCACGACGCAGCAGAACACCCGCGGCTTTCTGCGCGAGGACTTCGCCTCCGACGGCACGACGGTTAACGCCGACGGCTACCGCCAGAAGGTCGGCCTCACCGACCTCTACGTGAACTCCTTCCTCTCGCTCGCTCCCGGCCCCACCCTCAACGCCGCCCTCGGCGCCGACCTCCTCTCCGGCCGCGGCCGGCAGACGAGCCAGAATTTCGAATACGCGGTCTTCCCCGACGGCCGCCACCGGCCCGACTCGCGCTCGCTCCGCACCGACGAGTTCACCGCGCTCGACGACACCCGCAACTTCGCCGGCCTCTACTCCGAGCTCCAATGGACGCCGGGCGACCGCTGGCACCTCGTCGGCGGCCTGCGGCTCAACCACACCGCCGAGAAACGCGCCGGCAGCGTGCGCGACGACACCGGTGCGCTCATCGACTCGGGCGACGACCGCCTCACGCAAACTCGCCTCGCCGGTTCAGTCGGGGCGACCTTCACCCTCTGGAAAAACGGCGCCGACTACGTGAACGCCTTTTCGGACTACCGCGACACCTACAAGCCGGCCGCGCTCGACTTCGGGCCCGAGGGCGAGGGCGACATCCTCAAACCCGAGACCGCGCGAAGCTGGCAGACCGGCGTCCGCGGCTCGGCCAACGCCGGCCGACTGACCTGGGAAGCGAGCTACTTCAACCTGCGCTTCGAGAATCTCGTCATCCGCGAAAACATCGGCGGGCTCCCCGCGCGCGCCAACGCGGGCCGCGAACACTTCAAGGGCTTCGAGTTCGAAAGCAGCTACGCGCTCTCCGGCGATCTGCGCGTCAGCGCCGCCTACGCCTATCACGACGCGCGCTTCACCGACTACGCGCGCCTGCGCCCCGACAATTCCGTCCAGCAGCTCGCCGGCAAACGTCTCGAACTCTCGCCGCAGACTCTCGCCGCGCTCGGCCTCGTCTACGCGCCCGCGCTCGGCCCCGTCGCCTCGCTCACCTGGAACCGCACCGGCCGCCAGTTCCTCAACAAAACCAACACGTCCGCCTCGCCCGCCTACGCGACGGTCGACGCCGGCCTCGGCTACCGCACGAAACGTTGGAGCGCCCGCCTCGACGGCACGAACCTCGGCGACCGCCGCGATCCCGCCGCCGAGAGCGAGATCGGCGACGCGCAATTCTACCGCCTCCCCGGCCGCGCCCTCCTGCTGTCGGTGACGATGCACCTCTGAACGCGTTTCGCGAGTCAGCGAGCTTGCTCGCGCTCCGTGAATTGTAGGGCTGGCGCTTGTCGCCACGCCGAGTTGGGGCGCCGTCTTGCTGCGCCCGTTGGGTAGATTGACGCTGGGCGCCGAGCAAGTTAGGGCCGGCGCTCGCCGCCGCGTCGCAGAGTCGGGCAGCGTTGCTCGCAGCAAGACTGCGCCCCTACCCGCTCCTTCTTCCTCTCTCACAGCTTTCCACTTTGCCCCTTCGCTCGCTCCCGCGCCTCACTCCTCCGCGCCAACGCTCGCCGTGCGAGTCGCGGCGTCATCCCGGTCGCACATCGAGCCCACCTCCGCTCTTGCCGCCGCGTCGCGGCTCCGCTCTTCTGACTCACCCCATGCCGTCGCCCGATATTGTCGCAAAATTCATCCAACGTTGGTCCGAGGCGCCGGCCTCCGAACGGGCCAACTACGTGATGTTTCTTTCGGAGCTGTGCGATCTGCTCGGCGTGCCTCGTCCCGACCCCGCCGGCCCCGACGCAGCCGCCAACGCTTACGTCTTTGAGCGCCCGGTCACGTTCCACCACCGGGGCACAGCCAAGACCACCACCGGCCGCGTCGATCTCTACAAGCGCGGCTGCTTCGTCCTCGAGGCGAAGCAATACGCCGCCGGCAAAGCCGGGCCCGCCGAATTCGCGTTCAATCTCGCCGACGACGCCCCCAAGTCCGCCAAGATCGCGCGGGGCTCCGCCGCGTGGGACCGCGCCATGCTGGAAGCCCTTGGGCAGGCCGAGCGCTATGCCCGCTCGCTGCCCGACGACGAGGATCCGCCGCCGTTCCTGCTCGTCGTCGACGTCGGCAACGTCATCGAGCTCTACTCCGACTTCACGCAGAAAGGGAAGAACTATCTCCCCTTCCCCGACTCGCGCTCGCACCGCATCAAGCTCGCCGATCTCGCCGACTCCGACCTGCGTGAGCGCCTCCGCCAAGTCTGGCTGACTCCCGCCGCGCTCGACCCCGCCAAGATTTCCGCTCAGGTCACGCGCAAAGTTGCCGCTCATCTCGCCGAGCTGGCCAAATCTTTCGAGAAACGCCACGAGCCCAAACTCGTCGCCGAATTCCTCTCCCGCTGCCTCTTCTGCATGTTCGCCGAAGATGTCGGCCTCCTCCCCAAGGAGAGTTTCCGCCAGCTGCTCGAATCGGTGAAGTCCGACCCCGGCGCCATCGTGCCGATGATGAAACTCCTCTTCGAGGACATGAACGAGGGTCGCTTCTCCGGGCTGCTCAAGAAGAAGCTCCTCTATTTCAACGGCGGTCTCTTCGCCTCCGCGCAAGCGCTTCCCGTCACCGGCACGCAGCTCGGCCTCCTTCGCCAAGCCGCCGCGCTGGAGTGGAGGCACGTCGAGCCCGCCATCTTCGGCACGCTCCTCGAACGCGCGCTCTCCCCCGGCGAACGCCACAAACTCGGCGCGCACTACACCCCGCGCGCCTACGTCGAGCGCCTCGTGCTGCCTACCGTCATCGAGCCCCTGCGCGAGGAATGGGCCGCCGTGCGCATCGCCGCCGTCACTCTCGCCCAGCGCGGAGAGAACAAGGACATCAAGGAAGCCCGCGCCACCGTGCGCGAATTCCACGACCGGCTCTGCAAAGTCCGCGTGCTCGACCCGGCCTGCGGCTCCGGCAATTTCCTCTACGTCGCCCTCGAACAGTTGAAACGCCTCGAAGGCGAAGTCATCACCCTCCTGCGCGACCTCGGGGAAACCGACGTGCTCGCCCTCCAAGGCGTCACCGTCGATCCGCACCAGTTCCTCGGCCTCGAGATCAACCCGCGCGCCGCCGCCATCGCCGAACTCGTCCTCTGGATCGGCTACCTCCAATGGCATTTCCGCGTCCACGGCGAGGCGATGCCCGCCGAACCCGTGCTGCGCAAATTCAACAACATCGAGTGCCGCGACGCCGTCCTCGCCTACGACAAGAAAGATTTCGCCAAAGACGAACACGGCAAGACGCGCTTCGTGTGGGACCGCAGGACGATGAAGACCGATCCTGTGACCGGCCGCGAAGTCCCCGACGACAAAGCTGTCATCCCGCTCGAAATTTTCACCAACCCGTGCCCCGCCCAGTGGCCGCAAGCCGACTTCATCGTCGGCAACCCACCGTTTCTGGGAAAAAGCAAATTGCGCGAGGATCTCGGCGATGGTTACGCCGAGACCCTCCGCGCTGCCTATGAGAACGTGCCGGACAGCGCGGATTTCGTGATGTTCTGGTGGCACAAAGCCGCCGAGGAAGTGCTGGCCGGCCGAGCGCAACGTTTCGGTTTCATCACGACGAACAGCATCAAGCAGACTTTCAACAGACGCGTCGTAAAACTCGCACTTGACCAAGGTGTGTCGCTCCGGTTCGCGATTCCCGATCATCCTTGGGTCGAAAATGCGGACGGTGCCGCAGTGAGAATCGCAATGTCTGTCGGTGCCCTAAGCTATAAGCTACCCGAGCCGGGCATCCTCCAAGAACCACCACCACCTGACCCGTCGGCGCTGGCGGGTGACTTGCTCGTGGTAAGAAAAGAAGCTCCGCTAGACGACGGTTCAAACGACGTGGAGTTCGCTCAGTTTCGTGGACGTATCAGTTCCGACTTCACGATCGGCGCTGAACTGGCGGGAATGTCGTCCCTCAAGGCGAACGAAGGACTCACCTCGATGGGAGTGATGCTCGCAGGTTCGGGATTCATTCTCACCGAGGACGAAGCGCGAGAGCTCTCGAAGAAGGAGAAGAAAGCTGTCGGCATCGTGATACGTCACTATCGCAACGGCAAAGACCTGACCGATCAGCCCCGGCGCGCATCAGTGATTGATTTCTGTGGTCTGACCGCAGAAGAGGCGCGCGACAGATTTCCGCGCGCATACGAAGTCGTCCTTTCTCGAGTAAAACCGGAGCGTGATGGAAACCGCGACGAACAGTTTCGCCAAAAATGGTGGCTCTTCGGGCGCGTGCGCCCCGACTTCCGCGCGCTGACTGCCGGTGTTCACCGTTATATCGTCACAGCCGAAACCACCAAGCATCGCCTCTTCCAGTTCCTCCCGAGCGATGTCTTGGCCGACCATTCGACGATTGCTTTCGGCCTCGACGACGCCTTCTACCTTGGCGTTTTGAGCTGCTGCATTCATGTGGTCTACGCTGTCGCTGCTGGCGGTCGTCTCGGAGTCGGCAACGACCCCCGCTACAACAAATCACGCTGCTTCGATCCCTTTCCGTTCCCCGACTGCACCGAGAAGCAGAAGGAGAGAATCCGGAAACTGGCGGAGGAACTCGACGCCCACCGCAAACGCGCCCAAGCCAAGCACGGCCTCGGCCTGACCGACATCTACAACGTGCTGGAAAAGATTCGGCTGGTAGGGCGAGGCGTCCCCGCCGAGCCGTCCGTGTCCCCGGCTCACCCGGAGGGTTCGCCTTATCTTTCGGAAAAGGAAAAACGCATTCACGACGCCGCCCTCGTCTCCACGCACAAGCAACTCCACGACGATTTGGATCAGGCCGTCGCCGACGCCTATGGCTGGACCTGGCCGCTGACCGACGCCGAGATTCTGGAGAAGGTGGTCGCCCTCAACGCCGCCCGCGCCGCGGAGGAAGCCAAGGGCAACATCCGCTGGCTCCGCCCCGACTACCAGAAACCCCTCTTCGCCGGAGAGAAGCAGTCCGACCTGGGATTGGAAACTGTAGGAGCGGGTTTACCCCGCGATTCGGCCGATGGGAGATCGCGGCGTAAAGCCGCTCCTACAAAAAAGACAAAAGCCGCGTGGCCCGCCACGCTCGCCGACCGCGCCAAAGCCGTCGAACTCGCTCTCGCCCACGCCGAGACCCCGCAGACCGCCGCCGCGCTCGCCCGGCAATTCAACCGCGCGAAGGAAAAAGACGTGCTCGAAATCCTCCAGACCCTCACCGCCCTCAGCCGCGCCCACGAAGGCGACACCCCCGGCACCTACGTGCGCTGACCCCGCCCCACCGCTTCCTCTCGCTTCCCGGAACATGTCACTTAATAGGTGACATTGGCTTCCGTCACTCCACGCCCTTCCTGGCCGGCACCGTTGCCACCTGAGCGTCCGCCACACCGGTCGCTTGCTTCCGTCGGAAGATGTCACTTAATAGGTGACATGGCTACCGTTCCATCCCTCACCCGTTACGAGATCCCGGCAGAATTGGGGAATCTCATCATCGCTGCGGCTGTTGAAATGGCCAAGCAGACGAACAAGGCGTTCCGCGTCGAGCCACGTCGGCGCTCGCAACGAACTGGCCGGACCCTCCGGCCCGGAAAAGATACACCGCTCTGGAACGAACTGCGCGCCCAACTGCAGCCCTACCTGACCCAATACGGCCAACAGGTAAACCTCGGACGCGTGCTGGGCTTGCCGCGCCAGCGCATCAACTCGTTTGTCACGGGTGGCGGACAAATGCCCGACGCCGAACGCACCCTCCAGCTTCTGGCTTGGCTCATGGCGGTGCGCCAGGGCAAGCGACCGAGTTGACCGCGAACGAACATGTCACTTAATAGGTGACATCTGCAATTTACGCTTCCGGGCCATTGCAACGCGCGCGTCGCGCTCATGAGCAGCCGGGTGGTTTGGCGGAAGCCGTCCGCCGTAGCGCCGGTGGGCAGGCGGGCGACGGCCAAAGGCCAACCCGCTACTCGCTGCTCATTACTTCCGCTCAGAGCGGCTTGCCGATGCCGGAGGCGCGGAAGCCGATTTTTCGCAGCGCGGCGAGGTCGATGATGTTGCGGCCGTCGAAGAGAAAAGCGGGCTTGGGCATCGCGGCGTAGATGCGCGCGTAGTCGAGCGTGCGGAACTCGTCCCACTCGGTGACGATGGCGATGGCGTGCGCGCCGGCGCAGGCGGCGTAGGCGTCCGGTGCGACGGTGAACAGCGGATTCTCGACGCCCTTGCCGAGCGTGTCGGCCCTGATCTCGGCGGCCGGGACCTTCGGGTCGTAAACGGAGACGTGCGCGCGCTCGGCGAGCAGGTCGCGGCAGACGTTGATCGCGGCGGACTCGCGCGTGTCGTTGGTGTCCTTCTTAAAAGCGAAACCGAGCACGGCGATTTTTTTGTCGGAGACGGTGTTGAAGAGTTCTTTGACGATGCGGCCGGAGAAACGGCTCTTCTGCCAGTCGTTCATCGCCACGACCTGTGTCCAGTAGGCGGCGACGTCGGGCAGGCCGAAGCTCTCGCAAAGGTAGGTGAGGTTGAGGATGTCTTTCTGGAAGCACGAGCCGCCGAAGCCGACGGAGGCCTTCAAGAATTTCGGGCCGATGCGGCTGTCCTTGCCGATGGCGTTGGCGACTTCGTCCACGTCGGCGCCGGTCGCTTCGCAGAGGGCGGAGATGGAATTGATGGAGGAGATGCGCTGCGCGAGAAAGGCGTTGGCGACGAGCTTAGAAATCTCGGACGACCAGAGGTTGGTGGTGATAATGCGCTCGCGCGGCACCCAACGGGCGTAAACGGAGACGAGCGTGGCGACGGCCCGGTCGCCATCGGGCGTGCGCTCGCCGCCGATGAGCACGCGGTCGGGCGCGAGGAGGTCGGCGACGGCGGTGCCCTCGGCGAGGAACTCGGGGTTGGAGAGGACCTGAAATTTATGCCCGCGGGAATTCGCGGTGACGATCGACTGGATGGCGTCGGCGGTTTTCACCGGGATGGTGGATTTCTCGACGATGATCTTGTCGCCATTGGCGTGCTCGGCGATGGTGCGGGCGACGGACTCGATGAAGCGCAGGTCGGCCGCGCGGCCGGCGCCGACGCCGTAGCTCTTGGTCGGCGTGTTGACGGCGACGAAGATGATGTCGGCGTCGCGGATGCCGCCGGCGACATCGGTGGAGAAAAAGAGATTGCGGCCGCGCGCCTCCGCCACGACTGCGTCGAGGCCGGGCTCGTAGATGGGCAGGTGGCCCTCGTTCCACGCGGCGATGCGCGCAGCGTTCATGTCCACGACGTTCACGCGGAGGTCGGGGCATTTCAGGGCGATCATGGCCATGGTCGGCCCGCCCACGTAACCGGCGCCAATGCAGCAGATGTTCATGTGCGTTCAGGTGTAGGGAGGGGCCCGACGCGCAACAACCAAAAATGTCCGGAGATAGGTTTGCAGCGGCGCTCGCCGCCGTGCCGGATCAGACCCCAAACCGGCGCACCGTCCCGGCTTCGCCGAGGCTGTGGCGGGCAAGCAAGCGGCGGCCCTCCATCGTTCACTTCTTCAGTGAGAATTGTCGGGCAACTTGCACGAAGCGTTTGGCGGCTTCGCGCAACTGGTCGGGGGAGAGCACGCCGCAGCTGGCACGGATGAAGTGGCGCGCGGGCCGGTCGCCGAAACACATCTCGCCGGGGACGTAGAGCACGCCGGCGGCAACGCAGGCCCGGCAAAATTCGCCGTCCATCCCGGTGTCGAACCCGGTGGGGGCGCACAGCCACAGATACATCCCGCCAGCGGGCTCCTCCCAGTGCCAGCCGAGTTCGCGGAGACCCTCGGCGAGCAGCGCGCCGTGGAGCGCGCGCATCTTGGTCGCGTAGCCGCGGCGCACTTTGGGGAGATGGTCTGCGAAACCGCCGGCGAGCAGAATCTCCTCGAAGAGCGCCTGGTTGTAGTTGGCGCTGCCGAAATCCTGCGGGCCTTTGATCGCGAGGAGTTGCTCGAGCCAGACGGCGTCGGTGCAGAACGCGTAACCGACTTTGCCGCCGGTCGCGAACGGCTTGGTCAGCGTGAGCGCGTAGAGTTTGGGGAAGGCCGCCCACTCCGGCAGCGTGAGCACGCAGCGCGCCGGGTGCGGGGTGTCGAAATAGAGTTCGCGATATGCCGCGTCCTCGATGACGGGCACGATGACGCCGTGCTCGGCGAGCACGCGGCCGAGGGCGGCCTTGTCGGATTCGCCGAGGCTGCGGCCGGAGGGATTGGAAAAATAGCTGACGAAATAGACGGCCTTGACGCGGGCGATCTCGCCGGTGCGCGCGAGTTCATCGAGCAAGCGATGGAGTTCGCCGATCCGGAGAGCACCGGTCTCGTCGAAGGGCAGCGACTTCGGGCGGGCGCCGAGGCTGGTCAGGATTTCGAGAAACGCGAAGTAGCTCGGCCGGTCCACGAGCACGATGTCGCCGGGGTCGCAGAGGGACTGGACGGCGAGGTAGAGCGCCTGTTGCGAGCCGGTGGTGACGAGGCAGCGCCCTTCGTAGTCGGCGGCGGCGAGGGTCGGTTCCCAATGCGCGAGGCGTTGGGCGAGGAGCCGGCGCAACTGGGGGCGGCCCTGCGTCGTGCCGTAGTTGAGATACTCCGGTTCGCCGCGGCGGGCCGCAAGCGCCTGGGCGGCGGCGACGAACTCCGCGCCGGGGAGCGTGGTGTTGTCGGTGAAGCCGGCCGCGAGCGACAGCAGCGCCGGATTCTCCAGCGCCTTCCGCATGAGGACGGCCACCGCGGGCTGGCGGGCGCGCACGCCGAGGGTGGAAAGGGGCAGAGCGGGCCGGGCGGGGGCGGTGGTCGGGAGCATGGTGGTGGTGGGGCGGACGGTGCGGAGGCGGAGCGAGGGGCCGATGGTGGCGGGAAAGCGCGGGTTGAAAAGAAAAAGGCCGGGCACAGCGCCCGGCCAGAGAGTCATAACGGAAATGACGTTCAGGCGGGGCTGGGCGCGGGGCTGGCGGCGGCGCCGGGGGCGACGTCAAGCACCGCGGGTTTGCCGGACGGTCCGCTCGGGAGTTTGGGCGGGCGCGGCGTGTTGACGATGGGCGAACGGATTTCGCCGTGCTCGAGAATCTCGTTCACGTGGCGGCCCTCGATCGTCTCGTGCTCGAGAAGCGCCTGCGCGATCTTGTCGAGGCTCGGGCGGTGGTTGCTGAGAATCTCTTTCGCGCGCGCATACTGTTCCTCGATGAGGGTGCGGATCTCGACGTCGATCTTGCGCGCGGTCTCCTCGCTGATGCTGTCGGTGCGGCTGATGTCGCGGCCGAGGAACACCGTGTCGGAGTTGGCGCCGTAGGCCACGGGGCCGAGCGGGCTCATGCCCCACGCGCACACCATGCTGCGCGCGAGCTTGGTCGCCTGTTCAATGTCGCCCGACGCGCCGCTGGTGATGTCGCCGAGGACCAGTTCCTCGGCGATGCGGCCGCCCATGAGGGTGGCGAGGCGGTTGAGCATTTTGCGGCGCGCGTAGTTGTAGGTGTCCTTTGTCGGGATATACATCGTGCTGCCGAGGCTGAGGCCGCGCGGGATGATGGTGACCTTGTGGACGGGCAGCTCGTCGTCCTTGATGACGGCGCTGACGAGCGCGTGGCCGGCCTCGTGGTAAGCGACGATTTTCTTGTCCTCGTCGTCCATCACCTTGCGGCGTTCGCGGCCGAAGAGGACCTTGTGGCGGGCCTCCTCGACGTCGGTCATGTCGACTTTTTTCTTGTTGCGGCGGGCGGCGAGGAGCGCGGCCTCGTTGAGGAGGTTGGCGAGCTCGGCGCCGGAGAGGCCGGGCGTGCCGCGCGCGATCATCGCGAGATCGACGTCTTCGCCGAGCGCGATCTTGCGGGCGTGGACGCGGAGAATCTGTTCGCGGCCGACGATGTCGGGGAGATCGATATAGACTTGGCGGTCGAACCGGCCGGGGCGCTGCAACGCGCTGTCGAGCACGTCGGGGCGGTTGGTCGCGGCGATGATGATGACGCCCTCGGTGGTGTCGAAGCCGTCCATCTCGACGAGGAGGGAGTTGAGCGTCTGCTCGCGCTCGTCGTTGCCGCCGCCGAGGCCGGCGCCGCGTTGGCGGCCGACCGCGTCGATTTCGTCGATGAAGATGAGGCAAGGCGCGTTCTTGCGGCCCTGCTCGAACATGTCGCGCACGCGGCTCGCGCCGACGCCGACGAACATCTCGACGAAGTCTGTACCGCTGATCGAGAAGAACGGAACCTCGGCCTCGCCGGCGATGGCTTTCGCGAGGAGGGTTTTGCCGGTGCCGGGCGGGCCGATCAGCAGTACGCCCTTGGGGATCTTGCCGCCAAGGCGTTGAAATTTCTGGGGATCCTTGAGGAATTCGACGATTTCCTGCAGCTCCTGCTTGGCCTCGTCGATGCCGGCCACATCCTCGAAGGTGA
>JACQFT010000033.1 GCA_016199925.1 Opitutia bacterium
AGGCCGGAGAGAATCGTCAGCGGATGGATGAAGTCCTCGTAGAGGATGCCGAGCACGACGTAGATCACGAGCACCGCCAGGACGAGCAGCAGCCCGAGGCCCGCGAACGACGCCGCGAAGGCCTGCGCCGAGCCTTGGAACCCGTAGCTGATCGTCGCCGGCAGCTCCCGGCGCGCGAGGGCCTCGATCGCCGCCGTCGCCTCGCCGAGGGAGTAACCGGGGCGGAGGTTGAACGAGAGCGTGACGGCGGGCAGTTGGCCGAGATGGTTGACCGTGAGCGGGCCGACCTCGCGCCGGAGCGTGGCGACGGTGTCGAGCGGCACGAGTTTGCCGCTCCGGCTGCGCACGTAGATCAGCGCGAGCGCCTCGGGGTTTTGCTGGAACTGCGGCGCCGTCTCCATGATGACGTAGTATTGGTTGGTCGGCGTGTAGATCGTCGAGACCTGCCGCGAGCCGTAGGCGCTGTAGAGTCCGTCCTCGATCTGCTGCGGGGTGACGCCGAGCGCGGCGGCGCGGTCGCGGTTGATCTCGACGCGCAACTGCGGGTTGGAAATCTGCAGATCGGTGTTCACGTCCTGCAGGTCGGTGATCGCGCGCATCTTCGTCTCCATCTTTTGCGCGGCGGCGTAGAGCTCGGTCAGGTCGCTGCCGAAGAGCGTGAACTGGTAGAGCGCCTTCGTGAGCGAACCGCCGAGGCGGATCGGCGGCAGGAGCTGCGGGAAAACTTTCAGCCCGGGGATGACGGCGAGCTCCTTGCGCAACTGCTGCGCGATGACCGCCGCGGGCGGGCGCTGCTGGCGCGGCTTGAGCAGCATGAAAATCCGCCCCTGGTTGCTGGTGGTCGCCGACGGGCCGCCGCCGATGGCCGACATGAAGGAGTTGACGTAGGGATTTTTCGCGACGATCGCCGCGGCCGCCTGCTGGTGGCGCACCATCTCGGCGAAGGAGACATCCTGCGCCGCCTCGGTGAACGCAAAGATCTGCCCGGTGTCGTCGGTCGGGATGAAGCCCTTCGGAAGCTGGCGCGCGACGAGGACCGTGAGGACCGCCATCAGCCCCGCGACGCCGACGGTCGCCAGCCGGTGCCGCATCGCCCCGCGCAGCGTGCGCGCGTAGAAGTCGCGCAGGCCGTCGAAGAACCGTTCGGAGAGCTCGTAGGCGCGGTGGGGTCGCTCCGCCGTGCCCGGCCGGTGCGGTTGCAGGAACCGGCTGCAGAGCATCGGCGTGAGCGTGAGCGAGACGACGCCCGAGACGAGGATCGCGGCCGTGATCGTGACGGCGAACTCGTGCAGCAGCCGGCCGAGGATGCCGCCGAGGAAGAGCACGGGGAGGAACACCGCCACGAGCGACAGCGTCATCGACAAAATGGTGAACCCCACTTCGGCCGAGCCCTTGAACGCCGCCTCGCGCGCCGGCAGCCCCTGCTCGGTGTAGCGGACGATGTTTTCCAGCATCACGATGGCGTCATCGACGACGAAGCCGACCGAGAGCGTGAGCGCGAGCAGCGAGAGGTTGTCCAGGGTGTAGCCGGAGAAATACATCACGATGAACGTGCCGCACAGCGCCAGCGGGATGGCGAGGCCGGGGATGAGCGTCGCGCGGAGGTTGCGCAGGAAGACGAAGATCACGAGCACCACCAGCGCGATGGCGAGCGTGAGCGTGAACTGCACGTCGTGGACGGATTCGCGCACCGTCTCGGAGCGGTCGGCGAGGATGTTGAGTTCGACGGAGGCCGGCAACTGCGCGCGGAACGCCGGCAGCAACCGGCGCACGCGGTCGACCACCTCGACGGTGTTCGTGCCCGGCTGCTTTTGCACGGCGAGCACGACGGCACGATCACCCCTCCCCTGCCGGTAATACCAACTGGCGACGCGGTTCTCCTGCACGCTGTCGATCACCTGCGCGAGCTCGCCGAGGCGGACGGGCGCGCCGTGGCGGTAGGCGACGACGATCTGGGCGAACTCGCCGCGGTTCGCCAGTTGGCCGGAGGCGACGATGGTCATCGCCTGGCGGGCGCCGTCGAGGATGCCGGTGGGCAGGTTGACGTTGTGCTGCGCGAGCGCGGCGCGCACATCCTCGAGCGCGATGCCCTTCGCGGCGAGCGCGCGCGGGTCGAGGCGGACGCGCAGCGCGTATTTTTGCGCGCCGTAAACCTGCACCTGCGCGATGCCCTCGACCGTCGAGATGCGCTGCGCCATGATCGTCTCGGCATATTCGTCGACGACGGAGAGCGGCAGCGTGGGCGAACTCAGCGCGAGATAAATGATCGGCTGGTCGGCGGGATTGGTTTTGCGGAAGGACGGCGGCGCCGGCATGTCGGTCGGCAACCGGCGTTGCACCGCGGCGATGGCGGCCTGCACGTCCTGCGCGGCGGCGTCGATGTTGCGGTCGAGGGAAAATTGCAGGGTGATCGCCGTGGAGCCGAGGCCGCTGGTCGAGGTCATCGAGTCGATGCCGGCGATGGTGGCGAACTGTTGTTCGAGCACCGTGGCGACGGCGCTGGCCATCGTCTCGGGCGTGGCGCCGGGGAGGCTGGCGGTGACGACGATGGTCGGGAAATCGACGTTGGGCAGATCGGAGACCGGCAGAAGCTTGTAGGCCATCGCGCCGAAGATGCACAGCGCCGCGGTGAGCAGCGTCGTCATCACGGGCCGGCGAATGCAGAGGGCGGGCAGGTTCACGGCTCACTCCCCTCCCTTCGCGGCGGCGGGCGCGGCGGGCAGCGCGGCGGCGGCGCCGTCGAGCGTGGCGAACTCCACTTTCACCCCGGGCAACAGGCGCAACTGGCCGTCGGTGACCACCGTCTCGCCGTCCGCGACGCCCGCGGCGAGCAGGGTGCGGTCGCCGTCGGTGCGCACGACTTTCACCTGGCGCAGCTCCACGGTCTGGTCGGCTTTCACGACGTAGAGCGTCGAGCCGTTCTGACTGGTCTGCACGGCGGTGGTCGGCACGACGATGACGCCGCGGTCGATCTCGACCTCGGTGGTCACGTGGACGAACTGGCCGGGCCAGAGCGCGTGGTCGGCGTTGTCGAACTGCGCCTTCAAGGTGATCGTGCCCGTGGTCGGATCGACGGCGTTGTCGACGAAGCCCAGCCGGCCGTCCGTGCGCACGAGCCCGCTGGCGCGCTCCGCCACCGTGACTGCCGCGCGATGCTCCGCGAGCGCCGCGCGGATCAGGCCGAGCGAATTCTCCGGCACGGTGTAGGCCACCGCGATCGGCGCGAGCTGGTTGATCGTGACGATGGAGGTGTTGGCGTCGTTGGCTTTCACCAGCGCGCCCTCGTGCAACAGCATCTGGCCGGCGCGGCCCGCGAACGGCGCCCGGATCTCCGTGTAGCCGAGCTGCAACTCGGCGGAGGCGAGCGCGGCCTCCCGCGCCTGCACCGCGGCGCGCGTCGTGTCGGCCCTGGTCTGGAACTGCGCGAACTCTTCCTTCGAGATCGCGGCCTGCTGGTTGAGGCGCTGGTAACGGTCGAGGTCGGCCTGCGCCTGGTCGGCCTGCGCGCGGGCGTTGGCGAGGTCGGCGCGCGCGACGCGCAGCGAATTCTCGAAGGGCCGCCGGTCGAGCGTCACGAGCAGGTCGCCCGCCTCCACGTCGGCGCCCTCCTTCAGGTTCACCCGCGCGATGATGCCGTCGACCTGCGACTTGATCGTCACGCTGCGCAACGCCTGCACGTTGCCGATCGACTCGAGCAGGCGCGGCACGTCCGCGCGGAGGGCCCGGGCGACCTGCACCGGCACGGGGGGCGCGGCGGCGGCGGCGCGGCCGGGGCCGCTCCGGCCGCAGGCGGCGAGCAACGCGAGCGCGACGAGCGGCAGCGCCACAGTGACAACGCGGAGGGCGGCACGGCGGGATTTCATGAAAGAGCGGATTTTTTCCGGGACTCGGATCCCAGGGTCTGGAGGTTGGCTTTGATCTTTTGCAGGTCGTCGACGAGCGCTTCCCGCCGCGCGGGCGGGATGCCGGCGAGATAGTCGTCGCGCAGCTCGACCGCGACCTCGGTCAGCCGCGCGACGATCCGCCCGGCCTTGGCAGTCAAAAAGAGCCGGTAGGCGCGGCCGTCCCGCGCGTCGTCGCGGCGCTGCAGCCAGCGCGCCCGCACGAGGCGCTCCGCCTGCCGGCTGACGGTGATCTTCTGGATCTGCAACGTTTCGGCGAGTTCGCTCTGGGTGCAACCCGGCTGGCGCGCGACATAGAACAGAAACAGCCATTGCGCGCGCGTGACGCCGAGCGGCCGCACCCGCCGGTCGAATTCCTGGCGCGTCAGCCGGTTGATGTCGCTCAGGAGAAAACCGAGGCTGCGGTCGAAGTTGGGCACGGCGGCGGACATGAAGAGCAAACCGGTAAGCTCGCTTACCAGTTTCGCAAGCGCGCTCTTTCCGCCCCGGTCTTGCCTCCGCCGCCGGCCCCGCTGATGCTTCCGCCATGCCCTACGTCCTCGCGCTCGACCAAGGCACCACCTCCAGCCGCGCCCTCGTGTTCGACCGGCGCGGCCGCGCCGTCGCCCGCGCGCAGCAGGAGTTCGCCCAGCACTACCCGCGGCCCGGCTGGGTCGAGCACGACCCGCGCGACTTGTGGGCAACCACGCGCCGCACCGCTCTCGCCGCCGTCGCCGAGGCCAACCTCACCGGCCGCAACATCGCCGCCCTCGGCCTCACCAACCAGCGCGAGACCACGCTGCTCTGGGACCGCCGCACCGGCCGGCCGCTCCACCGCGCCATCGTCTGGCAGGATCGCCGCACGGCGGACCTGTGCGCGAAGTTGAAACAGCGCGGCCTCGAGCCGCTCTTCCGCGCGAAGACCGGCCTGCGGCTCGACCCGTATTTCTCCGGCACGAAGCTCGCGTGGCTGCTCGACCAACTCCCCGGCACCCGCCGCCGCGCGGCGCGCGGCGAGATCGCCTTCGGCACGGTGGACACCTGGCTCCTCTGGCAGCTCACCGGCGGCCGCGTCCACGCCACCGACGCCTCCAACGCCTCGCGCACGCTGCTGCTCAATCTCCACACCGGCGACTGGGACGACGAGTTGCTCCGCCTCCTCCGCATCCCGCGCGAGATTCTGCCCGAAGTCAGCGGCAGCAGCGAAATCTACGGTGAAGTTTCCGCCGTGCCCGCGCTGCGCGGCGTGCCCATCGCGGGAATCGCGGGCGACCAGCAAGCCGCCCTCTTCGGCCAGGCGTGCTGGCGTCCCGGCACGGCCAAGAACACCTACGGCACCGGCTGCTTCTTGCTGATGCACACGGGCGCAAAGCCCGTTGTCTCGAAAAACAAACTGCTCACGACCGTCGCATGGCGCCTCGGCGACAAAACCGACTACGCGCTCGAAGGCAGCGTGTTCATCGGCGGCGCTGTCGTGCAATGGCTGCGCGACGGGCTCGGCCTCATCGCGCAGAGCGTCGACGTCGAGAAACTCGCCGCGTCGGTGCCCGACAACGGCGGCGTCTATCTCGTGCCCGCTTTCGCCGGGCTCGGCGCGCCGCATTGGGACGCCGACGCGCGCGGTGTCATCACCGGCCTCACGCGCGGCAGCAACGCCGCGCACCTCGCCCGCGCCGCGCTCGAAAGCATCGCCTACCAGAGCGCCGACCTCCTCCGCGCGATGGAGGCCGACGCCGGCCGCAAGCTCCGCGAACTTCGCGTCGATGGCGGCGCCGTCGGCAACAACGCGCTCATGCAATTCCAGGCCGACCTGCTCCGCGTGGCCGTCGTCCGCCCGCGCACGACCGAGACGACCGCGCTCGGCGCCGCGTATCTCGCCGGTCTCGCCGTCGGGTTCTGGAAAAACCGCGCCGAGATTGCGCAGCTTTGGTCCGCCGACCGCACCTTCCGCGCGAAAAGCTCCGCCGCATCCTCGCGCACCCTCCTCGCGAACTGGCACCGCGCCGTCGCGCGGGCGAAGAGCAGGGAAGGTTAATCCAATCCCGCCTGAAGAACCGAGGTATCGCTGGTTGTCAGGTTAGCCTCGGCTTTGAGTTCGTCCCAAATGAGAGACTGTTCCTCCCTGATTTTTTCTCCACTCGCCGCTGTATTATCGTCCAGAAACTCACCTTTCACGCCCGGATAGAGAGCGCCCAACCTTGGCACCGCTGTCTGAGCCAACTCAAAATAGGCCGCATCCAACTCGATTCCTACACTGTCGTAGCCTACAGCCAGCGCCGCCGCCAAAGTAGAACCCGACCCCATGAACGGATCGAGCACCATGCCCGTGCCGAGAGGCAGCAGGCTTCTCACCAGAATGCGCAAAAGATGCTGGGGCTTTAACGACGGATGATCGGCGATCGCCCTTTCGTTCTCCGGGGTTTTGAAGCTTAGGATCACATCCGGCAGCGGCTTGCCGCCGGCCAGCATTCGCAGTCCTCCTGTTTCCCAGCGACGCAAGTTCTCCGCCACCGTGTTCTCCGCGATGGGCTTCCTGAAAAGCATCCAGGGCTCGTAGTTGCTGCGCGGCTGCACACAAACTCCGGGAAACTCTTTCTCGGCGTTTTTCGGGCGATCCCCTCCCCTGAAGCCATGATAGACCCGCATGATCGTAGAGCGGTTCTCAAAGCCGGCTTCAATCAACGCCGCCTGGACATACAGCTGCAGCATGGGATTGCCCGCCAGCAACACGTGTCCGCCAGGGCGCAGCTTGGGCCACAGGACCGTTCCCCACTGAAAAAAATAGGTCTCGATGCTTTTCTTTTGCTCGGGCGTCAGGACGGAAAACCGCGGCAAGGGCCGGCGCTCGCAGCCGTCCATCGAGGGCGGGATCCGCCACAATCCGCCATGGCCCGCCCGCAGTTTGCCCACTTCGCCGGGCGAGAACTCCACCAACCCATACGGCGGATCGGAGCAAACGGCGTGCAACGAGTTGTCGCCCAGCCGGGCCATTTCGGCCATGCAGTCGCCGTGAATCAAAACTGGGGTGCTCATCGATTTCTACTATAGTTGAAAGACTATTTTTCCGTCAATCGCTATGATCGGGGTCCATGGACGCTAAAACTACCCTCGGCCGCGCCGTCAAGGCACTGCGAGAATCGCGCGGTCTTTCCCAGGAGAATTTGGCGGAAGCAGCGGACATCACCTATCAATACGTCTCGGACGTTGAGAACGGAAAGCAAAATTTCAGCATTGGCGTTTTGGAGTCTCTGGCCGGCGCCCTCGGCCTTGACCTGCCTGCGCTGGTCGAAGCGGCTTTCGTCAGCCCGAAGCCACCGCCGCGCGTCGAGCCCGAGTATTTCTTCAAAAGCGCGGCCCTGCCTCCGGACCTGTCTCTGGGCCAAGTCGAAAAGGCGCTCAACGAGACCCATCGGATCGTCCGGCTGATCAACACCACACTCCGCAAAGTCGCGGACCGGCCGCTATCGTCCTATATTCAGGGCAACAACTTCAGCGGCATCGTCTCCAATATTTTGTGCGATTCTTTCTCACGGTTGACGCCCTACAAACACAACCACGATCAGAAATATCCAGACCTCGTCCGCCAGCAAAGCGGCAGAGCCCACCCGACCGGACTGGAGGTTAAGACCACGATTCGTCCCGGCAAAGGCGGCGAAAGCCACAACGGGCATTCCGGCTGGCACGTCGTCGCCTGCTACGAGCTGGAAGC
This sequence comes from Opitutia bacterium, assembly GCA_016199925.1. Classification (GTDB taxonomy): domain Bacteria; phylum Verrucomicrobiota; class Verrucomicrobiia; order Opitutales; family Opitutaceae; genus JACQFT01. Next base: position 7,591 of record JACQFT010000033.1, read on the forward strand.
TGCAACCGGCGATATTTGTTTCATCCATGTCATGTTTGCCGACCTTCACGGACATGGGCGACCCTTGGCGGATTGGAAATATGTCGGCAGTGCAGTGAACAAAGAAACCGGCAGCCAACGCACCGAAACCTACACCACCACTCCTGCCGGCACAGCGAAATTACGGCACGGCACCGCCTACTTGAACCCGAAGAAAATCAACATTTCCCGTTGGCGCACCGATCTCTCGGTGGCTGCGCCCGTCGGCTCCCCTTTCTTCAAAGAAGGAGCATCCCTTCGGAAGGGAAGATAATCCGCCGCCTTTTGCCGGGAGTGATCGTGCCCCCGCGACCGACCGCCCTGGCTTGGCGCTGAAATCGCTGCTGCCGTCCGCCGTGAAACCTCACCCGGTCGGTGGGAATAACCCGCGCGCCTCCGCCCTCTAGTCTGGTCATGACTACCCGCACTCTGTCCGCCCTGTTTGCTTCCCTCGCCCTCGCCCTCGCCCTCGCGCTCGCCGCCCGCGCCGAACTCGCGCCTTCGCCGGAGGCCGCCAAGCCGTTGCCCGTCGGCGCCACCGTGCCGAGCGTGGCTGTCCACAGCGCCGACGGTGCCGAGCTCGATCTCGCCGCCGAAGTCGCGGGCAAGCCGACGCTCATCGTTTTCTACCGCGGCAGTTGGTGCCCGTATTGCAACAAGCACCTCGCCGCCCTCCAGGAACTCGAGCCGCAGCTCCTCGCCCTCGGCTACCAGATCCTCGCCCTCAGCCCCGACGAGTCCGCCGGCCTCCAGGCGATGAAGGAAAAAAATCACCTCAACTACCGCCTGCTCTCCGACCACGGCATGAAAGCCTCGGAGGCATTCGGCCTGGCCTTCCGCGTCGACCCGGCGACGGTCGAAAAATACAAAGGCTACGGCGTGGCGCTGACGCCCGTCCCCGGCGAGCCCGCGGCCCGCTGGCTGCCCGTGCCTGCCGCTTACGTCATCGGCCGCGACGGCAAAGTGAAATTCGTCTATGCCAATGCCGACTACCAGGCCCGCGTGTCGGCCGAGGCGCTGTTGGCCGCCGCGAAGTCGGCGCGCTGAAAATTCTCGGCCGGTGCGCTCCGGCCCGGCGGCGCCCGCGCGGCCCCGGCCGCTCTCTTGCCGTCGGCAGACGGCGGGGAGGCGGCAACCGGGTCTTGTTCTGAATTCCGCAGCCGGTCACCCGCCGATTTTCCCGAGGGCGCGTCTTCAAACCCGGTGCCGGCAGGTTGGCGAGTTCGCTCGCGCCCGAAGCGCGCCCGCGGGCGGGCGGTCCGGGGAGGAATTTTGAAAATACGGTTTGAAGACACTCCCTGGTCGGCGGCAGCGGAAACAGAAACCGGATTCTCCCCGGGGAATTTCGTCCACCGATTAGGCGGACAGCCCGGGACCTCTGTTCCGTTTCAACCAGACGACTGGCGTTCATTGGCGGGAAAAAGCGACACCTCCTCCGCGTTTCTTGTTTTTTCTCCCGCCGGATGGGCGAGGCTTGCAGCCGCCTGCCGCCGCCGCCAAAAGTGCCGGACTCACCCCTCCGTCGCATGCACGTTTCCCGCCTCCTCCGCCTCATCCGCCTCATCCTCCTCAGCGCCGCCCTCGCCGCTCCCGCCCTGCTCCCGGCGCAAGACGGCGATCTCGCCTCGCTCCGCGCCAAAGCCGAAAAGGGCAACGCCATCGCCCAATACAACCTCGGCCTCGCCTACGCCGAAGGCCGCGGCGCCGCCGCCGATCCCGTCGAAGCCTACGTCTGGCTCTCGCTCGCGATGGAGAACGGCGCCCGCGGCAACGCCCTGAACAATCTCGTCGCCACCCTCGACCCCGCCACCGTCGCGGCCGCGAAACAAAAACTCGCCGCGCACCATGCCGCCACTGCTCCGGCGTCCCCGGGCCCCGCGCCGGCCGCCGAAACTCCTGCCGCCACCGCGCCCGCGTCCGCCGCCGCCGAGCAGTTCGCGGCGGACCGGCTCCGGCTCGGCGCCGAGCTCGCCCAGGCCCGGAAGGAAGCCGACACCCTCAAGGCCGACCTCGCCCGCGCCAAAGAAGTCCCCCCCGCCGCCGACCAGTTCCGCCAGCAACGCGACGCCCTCGCCGCCAATCTCAGCGCCGTCGTCGCCGAACTCGCCGCCGCCCGCGCCGAGCGCGAAAACCTCCAGACCCTCGTCGCCCAAAACGAAAAAACTACCCGCGCCGCCGCCGACCTCGCCCGCGCCGCCCAAGAGAAAGCCCGCCTCGCCGGCCTCCACGCCGCCGAACTCAGCCGCGAGTTGGAAAACACTAAGGCCGAACTCGAGCGCGCCAAGTCCTCGCTCGCCGCTTCGCAACCGGCCCCCCGGTCCGCGGCCGATACCGCCGCCTTCGAGCAAAAGTCCCGCGAATTGCACGCCGCACTCGCCGACCTCGCCGCCGCGCGCGACGCCGTGCAGCAACTCAGCGCCAGCCGCGCGCGGCTCGACGCTGAGAAATCCAACCTCGAGCACATGCTCACGGCGCCCCCGATCTCGCCGCCCGCGTGCAGGAACTCGAAACCCAGCTCGCCGCCGCGCACGCCGCCGCCAAATCCGCCACGCCCTCCTACCCGGACCTCTCCACCAAGGTCGCCGAACTGCAGGCCGACCTCGTCGCCGCCCGCAAACCCGCCGCGCCCTCCTACCCCGATCTCTCCGGCCGCGTGAAAGAACTCGAAGCCTCACTCGCTGCCGCAACCACGGCCGCCAAACCCGCCGCGCCGGCTTACCCCGATCTCTCCAGCCGCGTGAAGGAACTCGAAGCGGCGCTCACGGAAACCCAGAGCGCGCTCCTCGCCGAGCAAGCCAAGGCCGCGAGCGTCACCGCGGCACCTGCCGCGGCCGACCCCGCCACCGCCAAGGAACTCGCCGACACCCAACTGAAACTCGAAACCGCCTTGCGCGCCTACACCCTCCTCGAGAACGAGCGCGACGAACTCCTCGCCCGCTCGACCAAGGCCGGCGAAGCACTCGCGACCGACCACGCCGCCCTCGCCGCCAGACTCGCCGACGCCGAGCACCGCGCCGCCGCCGCGAAAGGCGACGCCGCCCGCCTCGACGCCGCGCTCACCGCCCTCCAACGCTCCACGGCGGAGACCGCACGCGACTACGCCGAGCAACAGGCGCTCCTCCGCGAGCTCCGCGGCGCCAACACCGTCCTCGCGCAGGAAAACTACCGGCTCAAAACCGCCCTCGCCCGCGACCCGAACGCCCCGCGCGGCAGCAACGCGCTCACCCCCGTGCCCGTGCCGCCGTCTGCCAGCGCGACCGGACGCACCTACACCGTCGTCGCCGGCGACTCGCTCTCGAAGATCAGCCAGCGCTTCTACGGCGATCCCCAGCGCTGGCGCGAAATCTACGACGCCAACCGCGACCGCCTCCGCGGCGAGACCCGCCTCAAGGTCGGCCTCGAACTGCGTCTCCCCTGAACGGGCGCCGGGTCGATCCCGGCGGCCGCGAAACCCCTGCGCTTCCGGCGCGCGCCGCGCCTGGCAATCGCGCGCACCCCCGCCGCGCCTTTCCGAGTGCCCGGCGGGAGCGCGCCCGCCTCCGCCTAAGGCGCCACCGGCCAGAGTTCGCGGGCGCGCTCGCCGATGACGGCCAGCAGCGTTTCCTTCAGCGGGCTGAGCGGCGGGCGCCACAGCGCGGCGATCGCCACCGGCTCGAAACCCGGCAGCGGCACCACGCGCACCCGCGGGTGCTGCACGAGCGCGGGCACGTTCACGCTCACGCCGACCCCGTAGCCGTTCGCCACGTAACGGGTGACGAGTTCCGCCGAACTGGCCTCGATGCCCGTCGGCCAGTCCACCCGCAGGCGTTTCAGCCCCTGGCGGAACAGCCGGCTGATGCTCTCCGTCGGCGGCAGGCAGATGAGTTGCTCCTCGATCCGGTCCTGCGCCCAGAAATGTCCCGCCGACTTGATGCCGGACTGCTTCGCCACGAGGAGCACGAGCGGCAGCTCGACGATGGGCTGGCTCTTGAGGCCCGCCTGCGGGCGCGTGTCCATGAACGTGATCGCGACATCGCTCAACCCCTCCTGCAACCAGCCTTCGATCTCGGACTGGTAGCCGGACCGCAGGCTGAAACGCAGGTCGGGCTGGCGATTCTTCACCTCGCGGATGACCCACGGCAGGTAGTCGCGCAGCACGATCTCGGACGCGGCGATGCGGAGCTTCGGTGCGCGTCTCTCGCGGAGGCGCGCGGCGAGTTCGCCGGCGTGGTCGAAGAACGGCCGGGCAAACTCAAACAGTTCGCGGCCGTCCGGCGTGAGCTGGAACGGCTGGCTGTCAAACAGCTTCGTGCCGAGATCCTGTTCGAGCAGGAGAATCTGGCTGCTCACCGCCGGCTGCTGGATGCCGTAGGGGATGTGCCGCACCGCGCGGCTGATCCCGCCGTGTCGCGCGACGTAGTAAAACAGTTCGAGATGATGGATGTTCATCCGCGCCGCATCAAAGCGTCGCGCGCGCGCAACACAAACCAACTCGGCACCGCGCCGTGGGCCAGCGAGCTTGCTCGCGCGCGCGGGCTTCCCCGCAGCCGGCGGCCCCGCGACGAGGGCCTTGCGTCCCATCGCGAAAAAATCAGAAGCGCCCGCGCCCGGCATCGCGGCAGTCGATGCCGCGCATCAAGTTTTTCAACTCACGGCCGCCGGGGCGGCGCGGCTACACTGGCGGCGTTATGAAAACCACCACCCTCCTGTCCCTCGCCGCGGCCGTCGCCCTGACGCCCCTGGCTGTGTTTGCCCAGTCCGCCGCCGCCTCCACCAACCTCGCCAATTCCGCCGCGCACTCCGCGGCGGCTTCGCAAGAAATCCTCCTCGCCGGCGGGCACGCCGTCGCCGGTTCCGTCCGGCTCGCGTCGGGCGTGCTCGCCGTGCCGGTCTGGATGAGCGGCGCCGTCGCGACCGGCAGCGGCGCGGCCCTCGCCGGCGTCGGCGACTCCCTCGTGCACTCCGGCAAAGCCGCCGGCCAGACCGCCCAGAAAATGTGGGACGCCGCCACCGGCGACCCCGCTGAACGCCCCGCGCTCAACCGCGAAGTCGGTCTCCCCAAACCGCGCCCGACTGCCGCCGCCGCCTCGCGTTCCCGCGACCCGGCGCCCGCCGAGGTGCTCAAAACCATCGGCCGCTGACCGGAGACTCCGCCCATGAAACCGTTCCCAAAAATTCTCCGCCGCGCCGCGCTGCTGCTCGCCGCCGTTGCCTTGCTCCACTCGTCAGCCTCGGCCGGCAGCAGCGCCGCGAGCATCTGCGGCGTGGAAAAATACGGCGAGGCCGCGATCCGCGACTATTCGCAGCGACTCAACGACCGGCTCGACCGCGACAAGGTCAACGTCGCGATCATCGCGCGCGCCGGCCGCCCCCGCTCGGAGTTGCCGCGCGGCATCAGCTACACGCACGTCGCCCTCTGCGTCTTCGAGCCCGTGCGCACGCCCGACGGCGCCGTCGCCTACACCTACACGGTTTACAACCTCTACCAAGGCGACCAGGGCCGCGACGACCGCAGCTACCTCGCACAGGATTTCACCTACGACTTCGTCGCCGGAGTCGTGGAGCCCGACGTCGCGGTGTGCGTGCCGACCGACGAGCTGCAACGCCGCCTCCTCGCGGTCATCCGCTCGCCGGCCTACGTCGCGCTGCACAATCCCGACTACAACCTGCTCACGAACCCGTGGGTCGACCGCTACGACAACTGCGTGACGCACACGCTGAAGCTCTGCATGGCCGCGATCTACCAGACCGCCGACCGCGCGCGCATCTACGACGACATCCACGCCTACTTCCGGCCGACCCACGTGCGCCTCGGCCCGCTCAAGACCATCGGCAGCGCGTTCATCACCGGTCTCAGCCGCGACGACATGGACCGCTCCGGCCTGCAGACCGCCTCCTACGATTCGCTGAAGGCCTTCCTCGAAGCGAACGGCCTCGTGAAGGAGTCGTTCACCGTTTCGGTCAACTGACAACCCGCCCGCAGATCAGTTGCCCGGCCCGCTCCGCCAATCCCGGTGGAGCGGGCTTGGCGTTTCACGGCGTCGCCCGGAGGATTTGCCGCGCGCCAGGGTGGCCGGGCGCGAGGGTCAGCGCGCGCTGGGCGGCGGCGCGCGCGCCGCCCGGGTCGCCCGCACGCAGCAGCACCGTGGCGAGTGCATACGGATAGTCTGCGACGGCCGGCGCAGCTGCTTCCGCCCGGCGCAGCGCTTCCGCCGCGTCGGCCAACCGCTCCCGCTGCGCGAGCAGCAGCCCGAGATTATACCAAGCCCGGTCAAACCGGGGATCGCGCGCGACGGCGAGGCGGAACATTTTTTCCGCGGCGTCCCATTGCCCCGCCTCCGCCAAGGCCAGCGCCGCTCGCAGCGCCACCGGTGCGTCGGCCGGCGCGAGTCCGGCGGCGCGGGAAAATTTCTCCGCCGCCTCGGCCGGGCGCCCGAGGCCCGCCAGCACCAGGCCGTGCGCGTCGAGGATGACGGGCGACTGCGGATCCCACGCGGCGGCTTGCGCGATTTCTTTCTCCGCCCCGGCGAGGTCTCCGCGGTTTGCGAGGTCCTGCCCGGCGCGCAACCGCCCCGCGGGCTGGTCGAGCGACAGCGCGAGATAGGCCTCCAGCTCCCGTCGCTCGGGCGAACCGGCGGCGAGGGTCGGCGCCAGTGCCCAGGCGGCATCCAGGCGGACGAGTCGCGCCGGATCCTGCAAGAGCGGCGTCAACGCCGCGCCCGGCTCGCGTCCGCCCGCCAGCAGGCGCACGGCCGCCGCCCGCTCAACCGCCTCGGGCGCGCGCAGCGCCTTCACCGCTTCCGCCGGCACCGCCGCGTTGTCGCCGTCGGCGGCCAGCAATCCGAGATAGGTCGCGCGCCACGCAGGAACGTCTTCGTTCTTCAACAGCGCGAGCAACGCGCCGGCCGCTTCCGGCCGACCGGCCTGCGCCGCGGCCACCGCCCGCGCCCGCGCGCGCTGGCGCGACTCCATTTTCGCGCCATACCAAATTTCCGATGCCGCGCTCGCCCACTCTGCCGGCTTGTCCGCGTGGCAGCGGTTGCAGGCGTTCGGGATGCCGAGTTCCTTCGTCAGGAGCGGATCGGGTTTCAGCCAACCGTGGTCGTGGCGCGGCGCGCGTTGCAGGTAGGTCGTCGCCGGCATGTGGCAGGCGACACAGGAGTTGCCGGCGCTGCCCTCGGCGTGATGCGAGTGCGCGACCGGATCAATCACCACCGCGCGCGTGCCGTTGGGCTGCACGCGGCCGGGCGCGGCATGGCACTGGAGGCAGAGCTCGTTTCGTGCCGTCGGCAAAATCGTCTTGGTCGTGTGCGGGTCGTGGCAATCGAGGCACGTCACTCCGGCGCGGCCCATCCGGCTGAGGAGCACCGAAGTCCAGTTGAAATCCTCGTCGCGTTGCTGGCCGTCGGGGAAAAACAGGCCGGGCTCGACGGGCAGGGCAACCCGGTAGTGGTCGTCGTAGCGGTCCCCGGGCTGGAAATTTTCCGTGAGCGGCTCGTGGCGCGCATGGCACGAGGCGCAGGCCTGCATCATCAGTTGCCGGTCGCCGCGAAACGGGGCGGTCGAACTTTTCTTTCCCGGATCCGGCGCGCCGTGACCGCGCGGCACGGGCCCGTGGCACTGGACGCAGCCGACGCCGTGCTCGACCCACGTGGAGCGATAGCGGTCGCTCGCGGCATCGTAGTTTTTTCGGTAACCGGTCATGTGGCACTGCGCGCACATCGAATTCCAGTTCATGCCGCGACCGGTCCAGTGCCCCCACTCGCCCGGCCGCCGCGCCTCCGCGCCGAAGACGTTGAACCATTCCTGCTTCGCCGGATCAAAGGCCAGTTCGTGCGGCTGCCAGCGTCCGCCCGGGGCGGGCAGCAGCGGCTGCCACAGCGGTTGGCGGCCGAGCACCATTTCGGGCGCCGTGCCGGGGCCGATGCCCGGTGGCGGCGCAAACGTAGCCAGCGCGGCCGCATCGCCCGCGGGGTCGATCGGCCGGTTGGCGAGCGCGTGATCCGTGCCGCTCCACGCCGCAAACGCCTTCTCGTGGCACGCGCGGCAACTCGCCGATGTTTGCTCTGCCGGTGCGGCCACCGCGATAGAGGCGCAGAATCCAGCCAGCCACCCAGCCGCGAGCCAGCCCAGACTCCTGCGGAAGATGGCCAACGATACGTTCACGAGGTTTTCTGATTTTCCTCCCCTGTCCCGCGAAGCCAAGCTTTCCCGGCCTGCGATTGTCATCCAGCGTTTGCGAGGTTTTCTTCCGCGAGTTCTGCTCGGAACTGGCTCCATCGCGCTTCTCGCTCTTTCTCGCGGCGAACCCGTCAACGCACACTGGATGGTCGTCGCCGCGATTGATTACGGTTATTTTCCTCCGCATTCCGATGCAGTTCCTCATCCGCGATGATGGCCTGATGATCGCAGCACCCGTCCAAGGTGACCTTGATGGAGCAGCGCAGAGGTCGCCTGGTCTGCTCCTCGGCTGAAGCTAGAGATGCGCCCTGCTCGGGCGAGACGGATTGCGAATGGCGATGTTCGTTTTCATGAGTTCGAATCTTTCCCGTCGGATCGAACCCCACCCCCCAAAAGCCCGACCCCTTTCGATCAGTCCCCTTCGATCAGCTCCTTTCGATCAGCTCACCCTGCTTCCTTTCGGCTAGCTTCTTAGTAAGCCAAGAAAATCTCCCAGGGCACGAGCGGTGGTCTTGATGCGGACCGATTCGAAAACGATGTTCTGGATATCCTCGTCTTTGCCCGTCGCAGAACCCTCGACCGTAAGCGCCACGTCCTGATCGGAGCTGGAAATCATAGTGTCTTCGGGGTGCAGCACGAAGGGACTGCCGTCCAGCCGCTGGCGCCGTTGCTCGAACAGGACTGTTTCGGTCTCAACGCGGATCCGAACCTGGACCTCCACCGAAATCCTGTTCTCCTCCGGTTCTTGGCCGAGAGCATACAACAGGCCGTGCGCCTCCTTGAAATCGAGAATTTCTACAAGCTCAGCCTTCCGGACCCGGTCTACGACGGTCAGTTCTTCCAGCATCAGAGGGATACGCTGCTTTAAAAATGGGACCAGTTCCGCTCCATGCGCGCGCACTGCCGCAAGCAACCGTTCCTTCTTCTCCCGGATGTAGGCATGGACCCGATCAGTTGTCAGTTTGTCGAGGATTTTGTCGAGTTCGTCCAGATTACGGGCTATCTGTAGCCGTTTGTCCCCCGTCACCCGCTTCATGCCGTCGTTCTGAAAGCCCGGGTCTTCGGAAACGAGTATTGCGCCAGTTAGACTATGGGCGGTCATGTCCTCGATGATGGACGTGCTGATCACGGTGTCGTTAAAACCGCGGCCGCCTTCAACGAAGGCCCCTCCCCGACTCACGGCTAGATCCATGTAATATTCGGCTGGTTGCTTGGAAGTCGGAACCAACCGAAACAATGAGGTGAACTTCTCCGTGGTAGCTATAACGTGCTTTCGCATTTCCTCGGCTGGCGGCAATCGCGGTGCATCAGCAATTTCAACCAAACCCGCGGACCGTCGAGCATACTCCCGGGTTTTCTCAAGGAGTGTCACCCGGTTCCGAATCATGTCCCTGATCCAGCCTTCCACCAGCTCCCGCTGAACAAGGTCTACCAAGACTGGCTCCACTTTGGCTCCCGCCGCTTTGCCAATAATCTCAAGCAGCCGAGCTGAGGGAGAGGGCCAGTTGGCCTTCCGCAGCACATTGCTGTCAAAGTAGACCGCTTGTGAGGGCGAAGTGCTCATCTGAACTCAACAATGGTTTTCAACGGCTGGGAGTCGAGCAGGACTGAGCGTTGGAATGGCAGGAGAACTTTGAGATAGCACTCGCCCACGGTAGTCAGGTTGGAAAGGCGCTCAAGCCTCACCGTCGTCCAAGCGGGGCGCTGTATTTTTAGAGGGATTGCGTGCAAACTTACCTCAGTTCTTATTCGATCAAGGCCATCGCTGTTGTTGCCAGTGCGAGCTATCCGCTTTCCGAGCGGACGGACTGGGTCAGGCTTCGGGGTTTGGGGTTCGGAGGACTGACTTAGCCGGCTCGGTCGTCAGGCGGTTCAAGGACGTCTTGAGCGCTTGCAGGTAGTTGGGGTGCCAGAGCTCGTGCTCCGCGTCGGGGACGACGGTGTAGGAAACCGAGCTTGGAGCGTCGAGCAGGGAGCGGGGAGGGTTGATGACGGAATTCGGAGATCGGGGCGGTAATCCTTGGTCCGTAGCCCGGGGTCGCTGCCCGGCGCGGTAGAACTCATAGACGGCTTCTGCGCGACGATGCATTTGCTCGTCTTCCTTGGCGGCGTCCAGCAGGCCACGGTGGCGGGTGATCGGCTTGGTGAAATCTTGGTGGGGCTGCATGACGACGTGAGCGCCCGGGCTTTTTTGTTTCCAGCGGTGACCGGCTGTGTAAATTGCGGCGTTGCCCAAAACAATTTCCTCTATGGAGAAGTCCCCCCTTCCTTCTTGGTTGCGCACGCTCGGCTGGTCGGCCGTGGCGGTGCATTCGGCTACCTGCCCGGCCTGCTCTGGATGCTCGTCGGCGCGACGCTCGGCGGTGCCGTGCACGACTAGGTGATTCTCTTCTGCTCGACGCGGCGGCGCGGCAAATCGCTCGGCGCGATGGTGCGCGAAGAAGTCGGCCCGTTCGCCGGCGGCGTGGCGCTCGTGAGCATCGTCGCGATCATGGTCATCCTGCTCGCGGTGCTCGCGCTCGTCGTCGTCAAGGCGCTCGCCGAGAGTCCGTGGGGCCTCTTCACCATCGCCGCCACGATGCCCATCGCCGTCGCGATGGGGCTCGGCATGAAATCCGTCGGCCACCGCGGCCGCGGGCTGGCCGTGGTCAGCGCGCTCGGCGTCGTCGCGCTGCTCGCGGCGGTGTGGGGCGGACAATTTCTCCACGGTTCGCCCGGCCTCGAGCGCGCGCTCACGCTCGAGGGCACGACGCTCGCGTGGTGGCTCATGGGCTACGGCCTGCTCGCGTCGGTGCTGCCGGTGTGGCTGCTGCTCGCGCCGCGCGACTACCTGAGCACGTTCATGAAGCTCGGCACCGTCGCCGCGCTCGGCGTCGCCGTCATCGTGCTTGCGCCCGTGCTGCAGATGCCGGCGCTGACGAAGTTCATCGACGGCACCGGCCGGGTGTTCGCGGGGCCGGTGTTTCCCTTCTGCTTCATCACGATCGCGTGCGCGGCGATCTCCGGTTTCCACTCGCTCATCTCGAGCGGCACGACGCCCAAACTCATCGCGCGCGAGTCGCACATCCGCGTCGTCGGCTACGGCGCGATGGTGACGGAGATGTGCGTCGGCGTCATGGCGCTGATCGCGGCGTGCGCGATGGAGCCCGGGCAATATTTCGCGATCAACATGGCCGGCACGCCCGAGATGGTGACCGCCAAGATCACCGCGCTGGGTTTCCCCGTCACGACGGGCGACATGTCCGCGCTGGCCGCGAGCGTCGGCGAGAAAACCATGGTCGGCCGCACCGGCGGCGCGCCGACGTTCGCCGTCGGCATGGCGCATATGTTCGCGGGGGTCACCGGCAGCCAGACCGCCCTCGCGCTCTGGTATCACTTCGCGATCATGTTCGAGGCGCTGTTCATCCTCACGACGCTCGACGCCGGCACGCGCGTCGGCCGTTTCCTCGTGCAGGACATGCTCGGCAGCCTCTGGAAACCGCTCGGCGACACGCGCTCTTTCGGTGCGGGCCTGCTCGCCACCTCGCTCTTCGTCGGGCTGTGGGGCTGGTTCCTCTACCAAGGCGTCGTCGATCCGCTCGGCGGCATCAACTCCCTCTGGCCGATCTTCGGCATCGCCAACCAACTGCTCGCCGTCCTCGCGCTCGCTCTCGGCACCACCGTGCTCATCAAGATGGGCCGCACCCGCTACCTGTGGGTGACGCTCCTCCCGCTCGCGTGGCTCCTCGCCGTGACGATGACCGCGGGGGTGATGAAAATTTTCAGCCCCGCCCCGCTCGGCTTCCTCGCCCTCGCGCGCGACTTCGAAAACAAGATCGCCGCCGGCGGCACCGCCGGCCAACTGCAGGCGTGGAACGCCCAGCTCTTCAACAACCGCGTCGACGCGACGGTGACGGCGATCTTTCTCCTGCTCGTCGCCACGGTCGTCCTCGCCAACGCCCACGCGTGGTGGCAACTCCTCGCCGGCAAGCGCCCGGCGGATCTGCGCGAGGAACCTTTCGTGCCCGTCGTCGCGGCCCGGGGTTGAGCGCGGCGCGGCCCGCCGCGGCATCCGGTCCGCCGGCGGGCGGAGGCCGCTGCGGCGGGCGCCACCGGTTTGTGGGAGCGAGCTTGCTCGCGACGTTTGCCGAGCGAGTCGCGAGCGAGCTCGCTCCCGCCCGTTCCCGGCCGAGCCGCCGCGCGCTCTTCGGGCGCGGACCCGCCCCGGGAACAAATCCGCACGCCGAGCTTTGACGGCGCGCGCAGAACCGCTACGGTCGCCGCCATGCAACTCCGCCCTCTCGGCCGCAGCGGCCTGACCGTCTCCGAGCTTTGCCTCGGCACCATGCAGTTTGGCTGGACCGCCGACGAGGCCCAGTCGTTGGCCGTGCTGGACGCGTTCGTCGCGGGCGGCGGAAATTTCATCGACACCGCCGACATCTACTCGACGTGGCACGCCGCCGGACTCGCCGGGGGCGGCGCCTCTGAAAAGATCATCGGCCGCTGGCTGAAGGCCCGCGGCCACCGCGATCAACTTGTCATCGCGACGAAGGTCCGCGGCAAAATGTGGGAAGGCGTCGACGGCGAGGGCCTCTCCGCCCCGCGCATCATCCGCTGCTGCGAGGATTCGCTGCGCCGGTTGCAGACCGACCACCTCGATCTCTACCAATGCCACTGGGCCGACACCGCCGTGCCGATTGAGGAAACCCTCGGCGCGCTCGACCGCCTCGTGCGCTCCGGCAAGGTGCGGGTGATCGGCGCGTCGAACTATCCCGCGTGGCGGCTGATGGAGGCGCTGGGGCAGTCGGACAAAAGACACTTCGCCCGCTTCTTCAGCTACCAGCCCGAGTATTCGCTGATGGAGCGCGCCGGCTTCGAGCCG
>JACQFT010000142.1 GCA_016199925.1 Opitutia bacterium
CACCTCGACGAGCGCGTAGCCCGTCACGGTATAGCGGTGGCCGGCGAGCGCTGCCCGCGCCCCCACCGCGAGGAGTCGGGCGGGCGCGGCCACCTTCGGCGGCGGCGGCGCCGGCGGCGCGTCGGTATTCTCCGTGTAGAGGACGAACCCGAACAAAACCAACATCCCGAGCGCGACGGCGGCGGTCAGGTAGCTTGCGTCCCATCTCCCACCGCGATGCAGTCCCGAGAAGGCAGTGACCGGGCGTTCCGCCGCGCTCCGGGGCAGCTTGAACGCTTCCTCCACCCGCCACGCCGCGATCGGTCCGCCGTCGTAGAACTCAACCTCGTCGCCGGTCCAACTCACGACGATCATGCGGTCGCCGTAGTCGGCGTTGAAATAGTTCGCGCTGTCGCCGACGGCGGTGCCCTCGGGCGCGGCTCCCTCGATGTGACAGACTCTCGACACATCGACCAAGGAGATCCGGCCGCTCTTGCCCCCGAGGTCCACTTGGTCGCCGACATGCTTGGCCGCGGCTTCGCGCGCGGTGAGCGGACGGGTTGGCTCGAACATCTTGAAGACTTTCCAGTTCGAACCCTCTTCAACTTCGTCGTAAACTAGGGTGAGTTCGAGGCCCGTGGCGTCGCCGAGGTAGAATTCGTTCCAGCAGTAAGTCTCGCCGTCCACCTCCACGCTCAGCACGACGCGACCGAGCACGGTGTAGCGCCGGCCGTCGAGCAGGCCGGTCATGCCGATACGGAGTGCGGTGGGATTGGCGTTGCTCATGGTCAGCGGAAAAAATGCGGCACGAAGCGGCTCAGGTTGCCGGTGATGCGTCCGGTGTCTTCGCGGATGCCAAGCCCGGCCGGCTCGTGGTCCACCACCCACACGCCGAAGACCGGATGATTGCCGTCGAAGCTCGGCGGCTCGGCGACCGCCTGGAAAATGTGCCCTTCCTCGCCGTAATCGCCCGCCGTCTCCTCGACCGCCACGCCGCCCTCGACCCAGGTGATGTTCGCGCCTTCGCGGCTGAGCCGGGGCTTGCGCACATAGCGAGCGCCGAGCGGGCCGGCGCTTTCGAACGCAGGCAACAGGTTCGGATGTTCCGGAAACAGCTCCCACAGCACAGGCAGCAGCCCTTTGTTGCTCAGCAGCATTTTCCAAGTCGGCTCGATAAACTGCACCGGCTCGCGCGCGAGGTGCGGACCGAACTCTTCGTGCCACATCCATTCCCACGGGTAGAGTTTGAAACAGTGCGTGAGCCGGACGCCGTCGAGGTCGACGAAGCATTTCTGCGCGGAGTCCCAGCCGAGGTCCTCCATGTGCACGGCGCGCGTCGCCACGCCCGCTTGCGCGCAGGTGTCGCGCAGATAGAGCACCGTCTGCGCGTCCTCAGCGTGCGCCTTGATGCTGCTGAAGTGGATGGTCGTGCCGGCCCAGCGCCGCCATGCCTGAATGAGCCGCTCGTGGATGGAGTTGAACTGGTCGGCACCGGGATGCATGTCCTGCAGCCAGAACCACTGCGTCACGGCGGCCTCGACCAATGCTGTCGGGGTGTCGGCGTTGTATTCGAGCAGCTTCGGTTCGCCCGCGCCGTCAAAGGCCAGATCGAATCGTCCGTAGAGACTGAAGTCGTCGCGCTCCCACGAACGCAAAATCGCCGGCACCGCCGCGGCCGGAATCCCGAGCCGATGCCACCCGTTGTTTTTGATCACAGCTTCGGCGGCATCGATGCACAAGTAGTGCAGCGTGTGCGCGGCCTTCTCCAACCGGTCGACTTCGCCGGCGGTGAGTTCGTAGCAAGCCGACTCGTCCCAATACGGGCCCGCGTCGTGCGTGTGATAGGTCAGGCCGGTGCGCTCGACGGTGGTGCGCCAGTCGGCGCGGGGCTGGCAAGAGTGGCGTTTCATCAGGACCAGACGCCGTGGCTGCCCGACGTGCTGCCGAAGCCGCCGCGTTGCACCTGGCCGCGCAAACCCTCGGCGGCAGCGGCCGCCTCCGGCGTGGGCGCGGAGATGTTGATCACGCTGCGATACGGCGCGGCGCCCCACTGGCCGCCGTAGAAATACGCTTTCCGCTGCGGGTCGAAAAAATTGTAGGGGTATGCGTAGAACGCCCGGAACGGCGCGTGGTAGTAGCCCGCCCCCGGCAAATAATAGTCGTTCGTGTAAACGCTCTCCGGACTGATGCGCGGCTCCGCGCCGGGACCCGGCGCGCACGCCGTGAGCGCGCCGACCGACAGGCCGCCGAGGAGCACCAGACTGATTTTCTTGCTGCGTTTCACGACCGGACCGGCCGGGCAAAGTGGTTCACCCCACCATCGCCGCCGCGATGATGAGGCAGACGCCGAGAATGACCGCGCCGCCGATGATCGCCGCCGCCACGTTCTTGTTCTCCACGATCTCGCGGTGGAGTTCGCCGGGCGTGAACTTGTCGAACGCCTTGTAGCCCGCGATGGCCATCAGGATGCCGAGGGCGCCAAACATCATCATGTAGCCGATGGCCTGACCGAGCGACTGGGCGTGCCAGCCGGAAACCGACGGCCCCTCGGCGGCGCCCAGGGCGACGGGAAGAGCGAGCAACGGAAGCGCGAAACGTGCGACGATATTTTTCATGGGGTAAGGCGGAAAGTGCGCGCAGCGTGCGCGGCGAGAGCGCGCCTGTCAACAAACCGGCCCGTGCAAACCCGCGGGAGATTTCCAACGGCAAGCCTGCGCGCGGCACCGACGCCGCCGCCTCGGCGGAGCGACCGGCCTCCGCACCGGTCGCTCCGAAGTCGGACCGGCCGGCACGCCGGCCCCGTCGGGCGCAACCGCCCTTCGGGTGGCGGCCTCACCCCGTGGCCGCCAGCGCGCCGAGGGCGTCCTTGAACTCTTTGATCAATCCGCCGGCCCCGCCGGCGGCGTCGATCAGCGAGTCGAGGATCGCGTCGATGGCCTCGAACATCTGCTTCAGCCACTCGCGCACGCGGAGCTGGCCCCGGAATTTTTCCCAGCGGCGCGCGATCGCGTCGAGCACCCGCAGCTTGAACCGCAGCGCGCGGCCGGTGAGGCCGTGGAGCTCGACCTGGCGCGCCGACAAACTCTCGTCGATGGCCTGATGCACCGTCCCGCCCGCGCCGGCGACGTCCAGCTTGAACGTCTCCCAGGCCAGGCCGTGCAGCTCCGGATCGTCGGCCCACAGAAAACCGAAGTCCTTCTCCGATTCCAAAACAAAGGCGAGGAACCGTTCCACGCCGACGACAAAACCGTGCATCTCTTCCCGGCCCGGGTTTTCCGCCCGGGCGATTTCGGTAAACCACATGCTGCCTCCTTCGCGGAGCGCGCTGCTCCGCCTTGGTTGAATGTTGTTTGGCCCTGCCGGCAGCCAAGCAAGTCACGTCGCCGCTGACAATCCCGCGTTGGCGGAGAATCGCGCGCGGCGGTTCCGAGGTAGCACGAGGCTTCAGCCCGCGTTGTCTGAAACCCTCTATTGGTAGGGCCGGCCCTTGTGGCCGTGCCGTCAGCCGCCATTGGTCGCGGCGCGCCGACAAGCGGCGGCCCTGCATCGCGACAATCCTTGGACGCAAGCTAAAGCACCGGGCTACTCCGAGTCCGCGACGCACGCCGCGAACTTCACTCCGGCTTCGGGAAACCCAGTCGGCTCGCGATGATCCGGTCGAGGCGGCGCGTTCCGAGCAGGCGCGGCAACAGTCGATCGCGAAACGGATGACTCAGAATCGCGTAACGCGCCTTGGGTTGCGCGATGCTCAGGCAGCGCCAGATCAAGTCGCCCACGTCGCTGGCCGGCAGCCCCTCTCGTCCCGCCTTGAGCATGTAGGCCGCTACCTTTTCCATCGCCGGACCGAAGACGGTGTGCGCGTAGTGCTGCAATCCGCTGTCCTCCGCCTTGTCCCAGATCGGGGTTACGATGGCTCCCGGGCCGATGACGATCACGTCGATTCCGAACAGCATCAGCTCGCGGCGCAGCGACTGTGAATAGCCTTCGAGCGCGAACTTCGACGCCGCATACGGTCCGACGAACGGCGAGCCGTTCTCGCCGGCAACCGAAGAGATCATGACGATGCGGCCGGGCTGGCCTGTGCGCGTGGGATCGCCGCCGAGCAACGGCGCGAACGCCTGCGTGACGCGATGCACGCCAAACAAATTGATTTCAAACTGCCGCTTCAATTCGTCGGTGCCGAGATGCAGCAACGGGCCGGGCACGGCGATGCCGGCATTGTTGACGAGGCCGAAGAGTCGGCGCGAGCCGAGCGCTGTCGCGACCTGCGCCGCTCCGGCGCGAACGGCCGCATCGTCCGCCACATCGAAAATCAACGGTGTCACCACCGCGCCGAATTCCTTCGTCAAACTGTCGGCGTCGCTCTGCTTCCGCACACTGCCGAACACCTGGGAGCCCGCGCGCACCGCACTCGCCACCGCCGCGCGCCCGATCCCGGTCGACGCGCCCGTGACGACGACTGCGCGGTCGAGCGCGCCTACGGCGGACGGGGAACTGGCTTTGGAGTCGGACATGATTGGAGACGAGGTTGATCAACCGAAGCAAACAGCTTCACGGCCAGACTCCGCGCGCGGCTGCAGCATGACAAACGCAAAACCGATTCGCGTGGAAGCTGCCGAGCGGAAAAAATTCTCCGGAGGTGGGAAGCACTATTAGCGCGACCACACCGCTATCATCCCGGCGTCGACCCAAAGCCCAATCTCATCCGATTCGCTCGGCATTTATGGCTTTTGAACAGTCGGAACCTGACCAAGTCGGTCGCCAAGGTTTTCGACATCCGGCACCGCAAGCACTGCCGGATGCTTCGCGACTTCAACCATCAAATCGGCAATAGCTTCAATTGCCACGATAAGGAACTCGGACGTGTAACCATCCGAAGGGTAGCCTTTCACAAACACATAGTTTTGCGCACGCCATTTGATCTTCGCGTCTGGCTGTGTGATAACTCCGTTGTTGTGAATGCTGTTTCGCATATAGGTCAGAATTGAGAGCAGTTGTCGGGTTTCGTGCTTTTCAAAGCCAAGTTGCTTAAGCGTCGCATCAATTATCTCCCACCACCGGATGCCGTAATTATCGTTTCCTCCATTGACGGTGAAGCGGTGGACCAGCCGAAGATGGTTTTCGGTAACCATAAACATGGAGAAAAACACCGAACGGCGAAGAGAGGTTAGGTAATGATTCGTGTTTCCCATCAACTGCTCATCACTGCCGTCTCGGTAACACTCGAATTGTCGCCACCAACTAGGATAGATCAGAGACCCGGCGATCACCAAGTGCCCAATGGACAGATCGTGAGCGACGCTCGCCAAATGATAGATAGCCCTTTCACGTAGATCACTTTTCGAGGCCGTAGGAGGGAGTAGCTTTCGAACCTCTGCGCTTTTGGCTGCCAAACGAACCGTGAGGTCACCTGCCTCGGTAGCAAAACGCAAGTGATCGGCTTGGAGATATTGGACCTTCGGCATGACAGATAGAGCGGCCTCGCCAAAGGTTGCGGCGACAGCCGATTTACTGGAAGAACAAATCTTTCAAGCCCCTATCAGAATGCGATCAGATCAAAGGTTTATTGAGGATTTGACTCACGACACCGGCGCAATCGTTTCGGCGACGGGGAGGCGGTAGGCTTTGAGGGCGGGGACGAAGCCGCCGAGGACGCAGAGGCCGACAAGCGTCGCGGGGGCCCACCAGAAGACGGCGTTGAATTTCCATGGTTCCAGCACGACGCCGGTCTGCGCCTGGATGATCGCGGCGACCGCGCCACCGAGCACCGCGTAGACCGCGAAGCCGAGCGCGGCGCCGAGCACGCCGATGACGGCGGCCTCGCCCACCACCGCGCCGAACACCGTGCGGCGGCGCGCGCCGAGCGCGCGGAGGATGGCGATGTCGCGCGCGCGGGCGCTCATGGAATTGTAGATGCTCACCAGCACCGAGCCCGACGCCACCGCGGCGACGAGCCACGCGAGAAGCGTCAGCACTTGGTCGAACCAACCGATCTTGTTGAACAGTTCGGCGACGATGGTGCCGATGGGATACGCGAACGTGAGTTTGCCGCCGGACTGGTTGATGAGGTTGCTCGCCATCAGGCCGGCGGTCGGCGCGCGCAGTTGGATGAGCACAGCGCTGATCTCGGCTTTCGCGAGCGGATTGTGGCCGCTCATCGTCTGGATGCCTTCGAGCGGAATCCAGATCACGCGGTCGACGGGCGTGCTCGTCGGCTCGAGGATGCCGACGACGGTGTAGAGTTCGTCGTGGTCGCGCTCGGCTTTTTCGCTGACGCCGTGCTGCGGGTGAAACGTGGTGCCGAGTTTCCAGCCGAGGCGCTTGGCCGCGAAGCTGCCGACAACGGCTTCGTGTTCGCCGATCTTGAAATTCCGTCCGCCGGGCGCGAGGGCGTAGCGTTTGCCCGGAGCGTATTCGATCTCGGCAAAAAGTTTTTCAACGGTGCCGACGACGCGCCAGCCTTGGAAGCTGTCGCCGACCGCGATGGGGATGGCGGTCTTGATCGCGCCGCCGATCATCGGATTGCGGCGGAGTGCCTCGAAGTCGGCGGCGGAGATGTTGCCCGGCGATGATTCGAGATGGAAAATGGAGTTGAGCACGAGCTGGAGCTTGGAGCCGCGCGCGCCGAGCACGGCGTCGAAGCCGGAGTTGGTCTGCGCGAACACGGCTTGGGACTGCGTCTTCACCACCCACACGGTCAGCAGGAGGCCGCTGGCGAGCGCGATGCTGCCGGCCGTCACGAGCGTGGAGAGCGCGTGCTGGCGGAGGGAGCGGTAGATGAGGTTCCAGATCATGCGGACGGCGGACGAACAGTCCGCGAAACATCCAAGCTCCAACCTCCAAGCTCCAATGAATGACCAAACGGCAGAAAGGAAAAAAGACCGACCGCGTTCCTGGCTTGGTGATTGGCGGCTTGGAGTTTCATTGGAGATTGGAGGTTGGAGCTTGGTGCTTGGTGCTTCGCGCGGGCTTGGAGCTTTCATGGCGTAGCCGTGCCGAGCGCCCGGTTCAGGAACGCGAAGTCTCGCATTTGCTCGAACTGGGCGAGCACGCGTTCGTCGTGGCTGACGAGGAGGAGCGCGGCGCCTTCCTCGCGGCAGACTTCGCGGATGAGGTAGAGCGCCTCGCGGGCGTTGCGGCGGTCGAGGTTGCCCGTCGGCTCGTCGGCGAGGACGAGCTGGGGGCGGTTCGAGAGCGCGCGGGCGACGGCCACGCGCTGCTGCTGCCCCGTTGAGAGCTGGCGGGGAAAATGCCCGTGCTTGTCGCCCAGCCCCACGCGCCGCAGCAGCTCGACGGCGTGCGCGCGGTCGACCCCGCGGCCGAACGCCATGCCGAGCTCCACGTTTTCGAGGGCGGTGTGGCCTTGGAGCAGATTGAAGGTCTGGAAAATGTAGCCGATGGTCTCGGCCCGCAGTCGGTCGCGTCCGGCTTCGCCCAGCGCCGTGACCTCGCGGCCGTCGAGCACAATGGAGCCGCGGTCCGGGGCGAGGATGCCGGCGACGAGGTTGAGAAAGGTCGTCTTGCCCGAGCCGCTTTCGCCGCGCAGGGCCAGTTGCTCCGCCGCGGCGAGCGAAAACTCGGCGATGTCCACCACGCGGTGTTCGCTGGCAGCGTTGCTCGCCGGCTCGCCGGGGGCGCGACCGCTCAGTCTGGCACCCCGACCCGGGCGGGGGTAGGACTTGACGAGATCCTTGATGGTCAAAAGCGACATGGGTGCCGGGCGGGCGCGGCACGGAAGCGCAAAGCCGGGGACAGGTCAAACGTTCCGGGCGGGGGCGTTGCCTCAGGCCTCCGTGCCTGCCGGTTGCGGCACGGCCACAAAGGCCGGCCCGACACTGAAAACAAAATCCCACAGGCACGGAGGCCTGTGCCTACGACGATCCATCCGCGCTGGGACGCCCGCCGCCACGCCCGATCAATATTCCGGGCGGAAAACGCGAGAATTGACTGGCCATAGCCCCGCGGCGCTTGCCAAGTTCGCCTCCCTAAAAACCCATTCGTTGCTATGTTGAACACACACCCTTGGAAACGTGCGGCCGGGCAATTGCTCGCGCTCGCCACCCTCGCCACGCCGGCCTTTGCCAGCGAGTCTGATATCAAAATCCCCGACCTGAAATCGGTGAGCTTCTTTGGCGGTTCGCTCAGCGGCATGAACGTGCTGATGATCGGCCTCGTCGTCTGCGCCCTCGGCGTCGCCTACGGCTGGATGCAATACATCCAGACGAAAAACCTCCAGGTCCACCGCTCGATGAGCGACGTCTCCCAGATCATCTGGGAAACGTGCAAGACCTACCTCTTTCAGCAGGGCAAGTTCCTCGCCGTGCTGTGGGTGCTCATCGCCGCGTGCATGACCTACTACTTCGGCGTCCTCTCGCACAACTCTGCGAGCAACGTCGCCATCATCCTCGCCGCCTCGGTGCTCGGCATCCTCGGCAGCTACGGCGTCGCGTGGTTCGGCATCCGCATCAACACCGTGGCGAATTCGCGCGCGGCGTTCTCCTCCCTCAAGGGCAAACCCCTCGCCACGCTCCTCATCCCGCTGAAGTCCGGCATGAGCGTCGGCCTCGTCCTCGTCGCCACGGAACTGTTCTTCATGATCTGCATTTTGGCGTTCCTGCCCACCGATCTCGCCGGCCCGTGCTTCATCGGCTTCGCGATCGGCGAGTCCCTCGGCGCCTCGGCCCTCCGCATCTGCGGCGGTATCTTCACCAAGATCGCCGACATCGGCGCCGACCTCATGAAGATCGTCTTCAACCTCCCCGAGGACGACCCCCGCAACCCCGGCGTCATCGCCGACTGCACCGGGGACAACGCCGGCGACTCCGTCGGGCCGACCGCCGACGGCTTCGAGACCTACGGCGTGACCGGCGTCGCGCTCATCGCCTTCCTCGCCCTCGCGCTCGCCGCGAGCCCCGCGCTCTGCGCCACGCTCATCGTCTGGCTCTTCGCCATGCGCATCCTGATGGTCGTCACCTCGCTCGTCAGCTACTGGGTGAACGACGCCGTCTCCAAGGCCGTCTGGGGCAGCTCGAAGAATTTCAACCTCGAGCACCCGCTCACCAATCTCGTCTGGATCACGTCGATCATCTGCATCCTCGTCACCTACGCCGCCAGCTACCTGCTGCTCGCCGGCATCAAGAACGACGCCGGTGTCTCCATGCCCGACCTCTGGTGGGTGCTCTCCTCGATCATCTCGCTCGGCACCATCGCCGGCGCGCTCATCCCGGAGTTCACGAAAATCTTCACCTCCACCGAGAGCCGTCACGTCAAGGAAGTCGTCACGTCGTCCCGCCAGGGCGGCGCGTCGCTCAACATCCTCTCCGGCCTCGTCGCGGGCAACTTCTCCGCGTTCTGGACCGGCCTGTGCATCCTCTCGCTGATAGCCGGCGCGTATTACTTCTCCCTCTACCCGGCCGTGGCGCAGATGATGCCCGCGCAGTTCGCCTTCGCCGCGCCGATCTTCGCGTTCGGCCTCGTGGCGTTCGGCTTCCTCGGCATGGGCCCCGTCACCATCGCGGTGGACTCGTTCGGCCCCGTCACCGACAACGCCCAGTCCGTTTACGAACTCTCGCAGATCGAGGGCAAGCCCGGCATCGCCGCCGAGATCGAGAAGGACTTCGGCTTCAAGCCCGACTTCGAGGGCGCCAAGCACCAGCTCGAGAAGGGCGACGGCGCCGGCAACACCTTCAAGGCCACCGCCAAGCCCGTGCTCATCGGCACCGCCGTCGTCGGCGCGACCACGATGGTTTTCGGCATCATCATGATGTTGCAGGCGCACTACGCGGCCATCGACCCGTCGTTCAACGTCCTCGAGAAACTCTCACTCGTGCATCCCGAGGCTCTCATGGGCCTCCTCATGGGCGGCGCGGTCATCTATTGGTTCACCGGCGCGTCCACGCAGGCCGTCGTCACCGGCGCTTATCGCGCGGTGGTCTACATCAAGGACAACATGAAGCTCGACGCCACCACGGCCGCCACCGAGTCGTCGAAGGAAGTCGTGAAGATCTGCACGCAGTATGCGCAGAAGGGCATGATCAACATTTTCATGGTCATCTTCTGCATGTCGCTCGCGCTCGCGTTTTTTGACCCGTTCTTCTTCATCGGCTATCTCGTGGGCATGGCGTTCTTCGGCCTCTTCCAGGCCATCTTCATGGCCAACGCCGGCGGCGCCTGGGACAACGCCAAGAAGATCGTCGAGGTCGACCTCAAGATGAAGAACACCCCGCTGCACGCCGCCACCGTCGTCGGCGACACCGTGGGCGATCCGTTCAAGGACACCTCGTCGGTCTCGCTGAACCCCGTCATCAAGTTCACCACGCTCTTCGGCCTCCTCGCCGTCGAGATCGCGGTCAACATGCCCGCCGGCCTGAAGCACGCCCTCGGCGCCGCGATCTTCGCCGTCGCGCTCGTGTTCGTGTATCGCAGCTTCTACGGCATGCGCATCCCGGTGGACGCGAAGAAAGCCGCGTAAGGTTTCACGCAGGGGCGCAGACTTGCTGCGCCCAACAATTCCCCCAGGCCGCGGCCCACCCCGCGGCCTTTTCGTTTTCCGAACTGTAGGATGGGGCTTAACGCCCCGACCCTGCGACGCGACGAACGCGTTGCCGAATCACCATTGCCCTCGACCCGACTGTTTGGAGAGTGTGTAGCGGGCTAACTACTGCCCCAACGACCATGCCTCCTCTCGCCAAACGCGCTTCCGTGCCCATCTTGTCCGCCGGCACGCAGGTTGTTGTGCTCACCGAGGCTGTCGGCACGAACGAAGTCTCCGTCCATCCACGCGGGGCGGTCGGGATCGTCACCCGCACGCCGGCTGGAACCGAGGAACTTTATCTCGTGCGTTTCCCCGATGGATTCGAGTCCTCGTTCACACGCGCTCAACTCGACGTGCTGCAAGAGTTCAAGCGGCGGCTCGACCCCGCAGCCAGTTCCGAAGCTTTCGATCTTGAATCCGTCATCATCTACCGCTGTGTCGTCGGCTCACGGGCTTACGGACTCGCCACCGACTCTTCCGATATCGATCGGCGCGGCGTTTACCTCGCGCCCGCGGAGCTGCATTGGTCGCTCTACGGTGCGCCCGAACAAGTCGAAGACAACGCCGAGCAAACCTGCTATTGGGAGCTGCAAAAATTCATCGTGATGGCACTCAAGGCCAACCCTAACATTCTTGAATGTCTTTACTCGCCACTCGTCGAAAAGACTTCTCCGTTGGGGGATAAACTTCTCGGCCTGCGCGGGGGTTTTCTTTCGCAGATGGTATTCCAGACCTTCAACGGATATGCGCTGAGTCAGTTCAAGAAAATTGAGCAGGATCTCCGCAACCAAGGGGAGGTTCGCTGGAAACACGCCATGCACCTGCTGCGTCTTCTGCTCACCGGTGCCGCGACACTTCGGGAGGCCCACGTGCCCGTCCGCGTGGAGCTGCATCGCGATCGCCTCCTCGCCGTGAAGCGAGGCGAAGTTCCGTGGCCGGAAGTGGACGTTTGGCGGCAGGAACTTCACCGCGACTTTGAACGCGCCCTCGCGGCAACCAAATTACCCGAACGCCCCGATTACGAAGCGGCCAACTACTTTCTCATCAAAGCGCGAATGGAAACGGCGAATGCCCGCAGACCATGAAGATCGATCCACGCCTCCAGCTCATCGTCGCCGCGCAACCTTACCCGCTGCTCTTCGCGACCATCAGTGGCGCGCACCTCTACGGATTTCCCTCACCAGATTCAGACTTCGACCTGCGCGGCTCGCACGTATTGCCGTTAGAGAAGATCGCCGGTCTCGAAGTGACGGACGAGACCCTTGAGAACTCGAGCATCAGCGAGGGTCTGGAGATGGACATTGTCAGTCACGACGTCCGGAAATTCTTCGGACTCCTGCTCAAGAAAAACGGTTATGTGCTCGAGCAGCTCTTCTCCCCGCTCGTCGTGCGGACAACGCCCGACCACGCCGAGCTTAAAATCATCGCGCGATTCAACCCAAGCGGCGGTGGCGTCATCACCCGCCATCACTCCCACCACTATTTCGGTTTCGCCGAGACCCAATGGAAGCTCTTCCTCAAAGAGTCGCCCAAGCGCGTGAAGCCACTCCTTTATGTCTATCGGGTCCTGCTGACTGGCATCCACCTCATGCGCACCGGCGATGTGCAGGCCAATCTCGTTACCCTCAACGAGGAGTTCCGCCTCCCGTTCATCCCCGATCTCGTCGCGCGCAAGCTCAGTGGCCCGGAGCAGTCAACTTTGGCCGACGCCGACGTCTCCTTCCACGAATCCGAATACCAGCGCCTCCGGGTCGAACTCCAATCCGCGCACGAGTCCTCCCAGTTGCCCGAGGCACCAAGTGAAAAAACCCGGGCGGCACTCAACTCTTTTTTGATCAAAGTTCGGCTCCGACGTGAATAGGGCGGATCGGCCGATTCTTCCTCGTCGCGCTCGTGTTCGTGTCTCGCCGTTTCTACGGCAAGCGCATCCCGGTGGACGCTAATATAATCGCGCAGGATTCCTGATCGGTGGAGCGTGTTCCCCTCAACGCGCTTCCCTCCTCAACTCTCCCAGCCGCAGCTCGCCTGCCGCACCTTGGCTCGAAAGAGCGCAGACGGGTTTCTCCTTCCTTTGGCGGTGTCACCCGGTATGGCTCCCCAGCCATACTTTCACCTTGTGGCATGGCCAGCCGGCCATACCGTGCCTCCTACCATGAAAATGACGATGCACATCGACGAAGATGTCCTGGCCCGGGTCATGAAAGTCACCGGAGCCAAGACCAAGACCCAGGCCGTCGAAATGGCCCTCGCCGACATGGCCCGCCGGCACAAGCTAAAGGAGTTGTTCCGCCAGGGTCTCGGGATGACTCCCGATGAATTGCGGGCCGAGTTTGCCCCGACCGCGGCCGACGCCCTGGACAGCCATGGTCTGATCGTGGCCGAAAACAAGCAGGCTCCCTATGGCCGCCGCCGTTCTACCCGACAGTAATTTCTACCTCTCGCGCGCCCGAGCCGGGGTCGATCCCTTCATTGAGCTTCATGCTCGGGCCGACGAGTGGGAATTCGCCACGTGCGGCATGGTGCTGGTCGAGGTTTGCCGGGGTCGGCGCGACCCAAAAGTCCTCCGCCGATTTCAGGAGCAGTTTTCCATCATGCTCTTCATCGCCACCGGCAATTCCGTGTGGGAGGAGGCCGCGCGGCTGGCCTGGACGCTCGACCGCCAAGGCGTCGTGCTGCCCGCCCCGGACCTGCTGATCGCCGCCTGCGCGCTGCAGGCAAACGCCGCCGTGCTCACCACCGACCTGCATTTTAAGCAGATCCCCGGCCTGCGTGTGCTCGCCCGGCTGGATTGAACCCCGCCGATTCCGGGTCGCTGGAGGATTGGCCGCCCTTTTCTCCAGAACGCAGCTTTTCCTCGGGCCGCGGCGTGCCCTCGGGCCGCGGCGTGCCTGCCTCTGGCACGGCTCATGCCGCGGCCATTTTGTTGGCCGGACGGGCCGCCCGGGTCCCGCAACAACGTCCAAAGCTTCGCCGACGGCACGGCGAGGAAACGCGGACACCCCCCGGCGTGTCGGCAGGTGCGGCCCGCACGGTCGATTCCAACGCACGAGGAGGAGGCTTGGCCCGACGTGCCTTTTTTTAATCCGGCCGGTGACAACAGGCAATAGGCGAGGAACGCCACAAGCAGATGCGCTTCGATGCGGGCGGGTTTTTGATGAGAGATGGACCGCAGGCCCAGGTCGACTTCGAAGGTGCGAAACGCCTCCTGCTCAAACGCCAGTTGCATGGAGCAACACTACCAAACATCCGGCTCGCAATCACTCCGGCCCGCCCGCTCCGCCCCGCCCGGCGGGCCAGCCGCACCAACGCCGCGAACGACGAAGCGCTCACCCCCCCTTCCGCCGCGCGAACGCCGCCGGCGTCAGTCCGCTCTCGCGCCACGCGGCCACCAGTTCCGCGCCGGGTAGTGTCCGTCAAGTTTCGCACATTTGAATTGGGTTGGCAGGGGCGGAGGAAGGTTTGGGAGTGAAAAGGAATTTGTTTGGGAGGGGTCTGAGGGGAGGGGCGAAGCTCCTCCCCTAAACCGGATTGAGTCAGGCGGTTTGGGACTCGGCGGTGGGAGTGGCGGGCAGATCGCGCAGGCGGCTCATGTCCAGGTAGCGCTTGGTGCCCCAGGTCTTGCCGGCGATGTGGCGGAGCCGGGCGCTGACGAGCAGCAGCGCCGAGTTGCCATCGGGGAAGGCGCCGACCACGCGGGTGCGGCGGCGGATCTCGCGCATGATGCGTTCGAGGGGGTTGTTCGTGCGCAGCGATCGCCAATGCTCGCTGGGGAAGGCGTAGTAGCTGAAGGTCTCCTCGATGTGGGCCTGCACCAAGGCGGCGGCGGCCGGCAGCTTCATCTCCTGGAGCTTGGCGACAACTTGCAGGACCTTGGCCCGGGCCGCCGCGCGGTCCTCGCTGGCGTGGATCGCCTTGAGCATCGCGGCCACGGGCCGGACCTTGGTCGAGGGCACCAGCGACCACACCTTCCGGTAGAAATGCACGGCGCAGCGCTGGTAGGCCGCCTCCGGGTAGAACTCCCCCAGGCTCTCGACCAGCCCGAGGCA
>JACQFT010000147.1 GCA_016199925.1 Opitutia bacterium
GGAAGCCGCGTTTGAAGAAATCATCGGCACCGCGCTGGTTAGCGGTGCCGTCACGGCGGCCGAAAAGCGAACCCAAGGGGAGCCCACCAAACCATGAAATCAGGCCCCAAAGTCACCGGGGTGGCCATTCACCCTCAACCCGGCGGCCAGAACGCGCCCTGATCGACCTTAAGGGCGGCTTAAAGCCTGCCACGAACGAACCCAAACCACGAATCCCAATGCCTTCCCTCAACCTAAAACCCATTTGCCGGGCGACCTCAGCCGCAGCGCAGGCTGCGCGACTGACCCTGGGCTCGCATCAGCGGGCAACAGGGTGCCCGGCCTCAAGCGTATGAACACTCGAATTCTCAACCGCGCCGAAAAGCTGCCCGAAGACGGCTTCTATCAGATCGAAGCCGTGGGCGAGCACATCAACCATGCGTCCAAGGTCGTCCAGCTCATCGACGCCAAGGCCGTCGAGTCCATCGTCAACCGGTTCAACGCCGCTGCCGCCAAGGCGGGCGAGGAGTATCCCGGCCAGCGAATCGACCGCGACCACCTGAGCCAATCGCTCGAAAACCCAACCGAGGCGCTGGGGTGGGCGATGCAGCTGCGCAACCGCGAAGGCATCCCCGAGGCGAAGATCGACTGGACCGGCCTCGGCCGACCGCTGATCGAGAGCAAGCCCGGCCAGCCGCCCGTCTACAAATTCTTCTCGACCGAATACGAGCCGGCCGAATGCGAGCGCATCGGCACCCGCATCGTGAACCGCAAAACCTACGAGCTCGTGCGCCCGCTGCAGCTCGCCGGTCTCTCGCTGACCAACGACCCGAACAATAAGGGTCAGCGCCCCATTTCCAACCGCAACGGCAACGACGCCGGCGCGGCCGAAAACCAACCCGAAAAACCAACCATGAAACAAGTCATCAAACTCCTGGGGCTGGCGGACGACGCATCCGAAGACTCGGCCGTCGCCGCCCTCCAGAAGATTCAAAACCGCGCCTCGCAGGTCGAGGCCCTCACCACGGAGCGCGACACGCTCCTCGCCGCTCAGGTCGAGTCCGACCTCACGGCCCACGCCGCTGTCATCTCGAACCGCGAGGTCGTGAAGGCGCAACTGATCGCGAACCGCACGGGCACGCTCGCGCTGCTCGCCTCGCTGAAAATGCCGGCGGCGGCGAAGGAAGATGCCGCGCGCATCACCAACCGCGGCAGCGCCCGCACGCCCGAGCAGATCGAGGCCGGCAAGGCCGCCGATCAGGACAAGGCCCGTGGCGCCAAGATCCGCAACCGCGCCGCCGAGCTGCGCCAGATCACGCCCAGCCTCTCCCGCTCCGCCGCCTTCGCAAATGCGGAAGCCGAGCTCGATGCCAAGTAACCCTTCAACCCTCCAGCCATCCCAATCATGAAAACCACCAATCCCGACCAGACCAACACGCGCGAGGTCGGCCCGTTCCCGATCCTCGCCGGTGAAGACCTCACCGGCAAACGCTCCCGCCTGGTCAAGGTCACGCACGACAACGGCGTGGCCGAGACCAAACTCCCCGCCGCCATCACCGACGACGCCTTCTACCAACTCCAGGAGGAGGGCCTCGACACCAAGCTCGTCTCCATCGAGCGCTTCGGCCCGCACCGCCAGTTCCGCGTGCCGACCAAGGATGCCGTCAATCCAGGCGACCGCATGGTGCTCGCCGCCATCGCCGGCGCCGATGCCGGCATGCTCCGCAAGCTGCCCGCTGCGGCCGGCACCTACCGCGTGCTCGCCCTCGCCGCCGAGAAAGGCGTGGCCGACCAGCACACGCTGGTCGATCCGATCAGCGCCTTCGACGTTGTCGTCCCCTAATCGATCCGCCCTCAACCCAAAACCAAAACCAATAACCGCGGCTCCGCCGCAACCACCATGTCTCGTATCTCCGACATCACCGCGAAACCCACCATTCGCGAGTATTCTCAGGGTGCCGCCCAGGAGGGCGTCTCCCCCGTGGCCGAATTTCTGGCTCCCACCGTCGAGGTGGCCAAGCCGGTCGGCAAGTTCAAGATCTACACCGAGAAATCGCGCTTCCGCATCCCCGACACCCGCCGCTCCATCGGCGGCCCGGCCGCGACGCTCGGTTGGGATCGCACCGATGGCGACTACAACGTCGAGCCGCACGCGCTCGATGTGCCGGTCGACATCCTCGAAACCGACGAAGAGGACACCATGACGGCCGCGCTCCAGGAAGCCGCGGATCTCGGTGCCGAGGTCGGCTCCCTCTCGCACGAGAAGGAGGTCGTGGACCTCGCCGTCACGGCCACGGTCGGTGGCGCCAGCAACATCGACTTCGCCGCTGGCGTCGATCCGATCGACCAGATCGACGCGCAGATCATCGCGCTGCTCAAGACCGCCAACTACGGCGGCATGATGGGCGTGCGGTTCCTCCTGGGCCTCACCTACGCCCGCCGCCTCAAGAACCACCCGCTCATCCGCGCGCGGTTCCCCGGTCGCGACAAGATCGCGCCCACCGTGGACGAGATCATGTCGCTCCTCCTCACCGCGCCGAAGATCCGTCTCTCCACGATGGTCTATGACGACGCGCCCGAGGGGAAGGCGAAGGACATCAAGTTCATCCTCGACGACAAGGCGCTGCTCTTTGTCGCCCGTGACAATCCCACCCGCCGCGATCCGTCTTTCATGAAGACGTTCCGCCAGCGCGGTCGCTGGATGACCCCGCGCACCTACACCTCGACGGACGGCCGCCAGGAAGTCGCCGGCCTCGATTGGTCGGGAAAGCCCTTCGTCACGAACACCGTCGGCGGCAAGCAACTCGGCATCGCGAACTGATCGCGGTGATTTCTCCGAGCCCTCGGCGGCGCGCCTCGCGCCGAGGGCTTTTCAGAAACCACCGCAACTCAACCCATCACCACCATGCTCCCCACCATCGGCCGCACCGTCGGCTATGTTCTCCCTGTCACTCACCGCCGCGCCGGCGAGATCGTGCCCGCCGTCATCACCCGCATTTTCAGCGAAGGCAGCACGACCGTGCAGCTCACTCCGTTCGTCGACGTGGCCAACGACGAGCCCGTCGCCGCCCACGATTGCTCGTCCGTCCACTACGACGAACACGCGAAGACTCCGCGCTCCTGGCACTGGCTCGCCCGTTTCTAAAACGCACCCATGCCCAACTGGATTACCATCACCGTCGATCTGCTCGACACCGCCAAGGCCGCCGCCCTGGTCGACGCGCTGCGCACGGCCGCGCTCGGCGAGAGCCAGAGCGATCCGTTGCCGGAAATCATCGGCAGCGTGACCGCCCGCATTCGCATGGAAATCGCGGCCGGCGGGAAAACGGTCCTAGATGCCGATGCGACCAAGCTGCCACCGAGCCTGAAGAGCCTCGCGCTGCGCATGGTGTTGCGCGAAGGCCAGAGCCGGCTCAATGTCGACAGCGCGTTGCCGCTCGGCGACGACGAGAAAGAAGAGTGGCGGCAGGATGTCCGCTTCCTGGAACGGATCGCGGCCGGAGACATCACCGTCGAGCGTTCGGAAAATCCCGAGGCAGCACCGAGCGTTCAGGCGAAGACGGGCCGACCCCGCATCACCCCGCGCGTCCGCGAGACGCAGGATCACCTCTGATGCTCTTCTCGAAACCACAACCCTTCGCCGAAGCCCTGGCCTCCAGCCAGGCGAAGACGCTCCTGCCGACTTCGCTCGGCACGCGCGACCTCCAGAAACTCTCGCCCGACATCCGCGAGCGTTCGCGTTTCTCCGCCAAGGTGCGCAGCGCCGGGCATCTCGCCGTCCTCGATGACGGCGTCAACGATCTCGCGGCCGGCCAGATCGATCTCGCGACAGCGCGCCTGCGCCTGAAACAGTTTCTCCAGTCGACCGGCTACGTGCCGCCGGAGGGCAAGGCCGGCGGCCTCCAGGATTTCTCCAGCGACCGCCGCATTGATCTCCAGCTCCGCATCAACACGCAGCAGGCGCAGGGCTACGGTTGGTGGAAGCAGGGCCAAGACCCCGATCTGCTCGATGCCTTTCCCGCCCGCGAGTTCGTCCGCGTCGAGTCCCGCGCCGTCCCGCGCACCGACTGGCCCGAGCGGTGGAACGCCGCGCGCGCCGCCACGATCACCGATGGCGCGACGGCGTCGGACAGCGGCCGGATGGTCGCCCTGGTCGGGCACCCGATCTGGAAAGAGCTGAACCGTTTCCGCGTCGAGTATGAGCCGTTCGACTTTGGCAGCGGCATGGGCACGGAGGACGTCGCCCGCGCGGACGCGATGGCCTTGGGCATCATCGCGCGCGACACGCAGATATTTCCCCAGGAGCGGCCGTTCAACGAGAACCTGCAGGCCACGCCCGAGATCCGCAGCGACATCCGCTTCAATGCCAAGGGCGTGTTTGTCTATCAACGCGGAGGGACCGGCTAATGCCTGGCGGGTTCACCATCACGTTCGACAACCAGGCGCTGCCGACGCTCCTGCGCGTGCGCGCCGCGGTCCAACGGCCGGACATCCGCAAGGTGATGGGTCGTGGCATCGCGACGCGCCTGCGCAAGCACTACACGAAGCTCGATGCACAGCGCGCCAACAAGCAGGGCGGCACGCGCACGCACTTCTACGCGCAGGCGCGGCGCGGCGTGCAGCAGCCCGAGCTCGTCGGCGGCGACGGCGTGAAGGTCGTCACCAACCACGTCGGCATCGCGCAACGCTACTTCGGCGGCGAGATCCGGCCGAAGACGGGGAAATTTCTCACGCTGCCCGTGGCCCCGGCCGCCTACGGCCACCGCGCGCGGGAGTTCAACGATCTCCACGCAATTTATTTTAGCGACGGCAGCGGCATTTTGGTCCGCGACAATACCGAGACGAAGAGCGGCGTCGGCGAGATCTACTTCCGCCTGGTGAAGAGCGTCGCCCAGAAGCCCGACCCTTCCGTGCTGCCCACCGAGGCGGAGCTGACGGCCGCAGCCGTCGCCGCCGGCGACGCGCACATGAAGACGCTCATCGAACGCGGAGGCATCGGCTCGATATGAGCGACGCCAATAATTTCGAGGAACGCCTGGGCATCGCCCGCGAGGCCTTTGCCGCCCTGGTCGCGGCCGACGCCTACATCGCGAGCGCGCCGGCGTTGCCCGTCGTCACCGAGCAGAAGGGCGACATCGCCGCGATGATCAACCAGGCGCTGGCGAAGCTCGGCCTCTGCATCGTGGTCGTGGCGGCCGATGGCGACTCCCTGCAGCGCAGCGGCGATGCGATCTCGATGCGCGTGCGGTTCGCCGCGCAGATCTCCGAGAAGGTCCTGCTCAACCAGGCGGCCGCAAGGGCGGCCAACGTCGCCTACCGGCCGGCACTCAACGTGGCCATGCGCGTCGTGAAGGCGGTCGACCGGAGGGCCAACGGCCTGGACACCGGACGGCACCAACCCGGCCTCAACGAATTTCTCGTGGATGACGACCGCGCCTTTGAACTGGTGAAGACGCCCAACGACGTCGTCTACGAGGTCTCCGCCTACTCTCACATCGAACTCTAACCCGTCCGGTAAAACCTAAACAACAACCGCGCCGCCAGGCGCATTCCCACCATGCCACTCGATACCAACCTCAATCACACTCGCGCCGAAATCCAGGGCACCGTCCGACTGCTCTTGTCGCTCGACGCCGCTTCCCGCGCCGCCGCCTCCCTCGCCGGCTTCGAGGAATTCTCAGACCTGATGGGCTACGAGCTCCAGGGCGAGTCCAAGACCGAGCCCGTGCTCAAGCCGGTCAACGGCGTCATGCGCCAGACCGACGAGACGCCCGGCCTGCTCACGCTCGGATACGAACTCTCGTTCAAGGCCATCGCCGACGCGCGGAAGCTCAAGTATCTGCTCTCCGCCATCGCCGGCACGGATCTCGCCCAGGCCGCGCAGGCCGCCGTGAATGCCGATGCGCTCGTCTTTACCGGTCCGTTGCCGGCGGGGCTGAACCGCTGGTATGAAATCAAGGTCGGCGGCGCCCGCATCCGCCACGTCACCGCGGTCACCTTTGCCGGCAAGGTCGAGGGCGTGGACTTTGTCGTCGACTACGACAACGGCATGGTGCGCTTCCTCGCCCCCTGGTTGCCCGCCGTCAACGTGGTGCTCGTCGTCACAGCGCCCGCCATCGACTCGACGCACGCGAAATTCATGAAGGGCCTGCGGCCGATGCAGAATCAGATCTGGCGCGGCTACGCCCGGCTCTACGTCTACGACCAGAACCGCGCGAACCGCCTCGTCATGGGTCACGAGGATTTCTCGTTCACGCTGACCGTCGGCAAGAACTTCGGCGTGAAGCACGACAGCCAGAGCGAAGCCTCGATCAAACTCATGGTCGCGGCCGACGAGGGCACGATCCTGCACCGGGATTAATTTGCCCCTGTTTCGCCCCGCCTCCGGGCGGGGCGAGAACTGGGGACAAACACCGGGCCGCGAGCACGCGGCAACGGTGCCCCGCTCTTCACCCTCACCTTCACTTTTACCCTCACTCAAAATGCTCCTCATTCTCGAAACCACCACGGGGAAACTCGTGCCCTCCGGCGAAGCGATCCCGCTGCCGCGTGGCGGCCTTCACACCGTCCTGGTGCAGTTCGTCACGAACAGCGTGGCCGCGCTGCTCGACGGCGGCGCGCCGGTTGCGGTGAAACTCTATTCGCCGGCCGACCTCGTCACGCCCATCGCCACGCTCGACACCTTCACCGCGGTGCCGGCTGATCTCAACTACACCGGCCAGTTCGATACCCTCTCCGGCGGCTTGGCCGCCCTGGAGCGTGGCACCCTCCTGGCGCGGATCTCCTATGGCACGCCCAACGTCGACTCCGGCCTGTTCCATGTGAACTACGGCACCGGCGCCGCCGGCGGCGCGGCCGCGCCACAGATCGTCATCACGCAGCCGGCGGGCCCGGTCGACTACGTGCAGGCGCTCGGCACCTTCGGCGGCAAGCTGATCCTCGACCAGGTGGAAGGTTTCTACCGCGTGAAGGCTGCCGGCGACATGCTCGGCTTTCAGCTCGCGGCGCAGGACGCTCCCACCGGCGCGGATGCCGTCGTGGAAGCGATCGTCAACGGCGTCGCCACCGGCAAGACCTGCAAGCTCACCGCCGGCGCGAAAAACGAAGAGACCGTCTTCGGTGCCGCGCTGCCGCTGATCGTCGGCGACATCCTCCGCTACAAGCCCACCCAAATCGGCAGCGTCAAACCCGGCACCAACCTCTCGGTGGGCGCCATTCTGCGGCTCACTTAAACCTCTCTCAAGAGAACCTCCACGAATGAAAAAGATTTTTCTGTTTGTTTCCCTCGCCTGCGCGGCGGTCGCGCAGGTGACGATCGATTTGCGCGATGTCGACTGGCCTTCGCAAAGCGCGAAGCAGTTGTTCCGGCGCAATGCCGCGAACACCGGCTTCGAGTTCTTCACCGCCTCGCCCCAGCTCACGCTGAGCGGCGATGCAACGGGCTCGGCGACGTTCACCGATCTCACCAACGCCACGCTCGCGCTGACGCTCGCCAACAGCGGCGTGAGCGCCGGCACCTTCGGCAGCGCGACGCAGTCGATCACGTTCACCGTTGATGCGAAGGGCCGCGTGAATGCCGCGAGCGCGCAGACGGTGACGCCTGCGTTCTCGTCGATCACCGGGAAGCCCACCACGCTCGGCGGCTACGGCATCACCGACGCCGAGCCCGCCATCACCGCCGGCACAACGGCGCAGTATCGCCGCGGCGACAAAACGTGGCAGACGCTGGACAAGACCGCAGTCGGCCTGGGCAGCGTCGACAACACGGCCGACACGGCGAAGCCCGTCAGCACCGCGACGCAGACCGCGCTGAATGCGAAGGCCGATCTCGCCAGCCCCGCGTTCACCGGCACGCCCTTGGCGCCCACCGCCGCGGCTGCGACCAATACCACGCAGCTCGCCACGACGGCCTTCGTCATTGCCGAGCGGACCAACACGGCCACGGAGACCAATAAAGACCTCAGCTCTTCTACCAACACTTACCGCAGCGCGACAACGTCGACGAGCGGCGCCGTCACGCTCTCCGACAACGCCACGAATCTCGCCGGCACGAGCACGACCACGGCGAACACACCCGCGAGCTGGAGCTACGCGACCTCCGCCGTCCGCAACGCCCTCGCCCCGAGAGGCGGCGTGGCGTTTGATGGGACGAGCAGCTCCCGCATCACGAGCACGCTGACAGGCCAGAATATCGGCACCGATCCGTTCTCTTTGTCGGTGATGTTGCAGGTGCCGACCTCGAATCCTTCGGCGCGGGCTGGTATTATTGGAATCTTTCCAACTGCTGACGGCTCCGGAGCGAACAGTTTCTACGCCGCGATCAACTCCAACGGCACGATCAATGTGCAGATTGCATCGGCGTCCGGTCACTACGAGTTCAGCGCCCCTCTGCTCGCCAATTACGCCGGCAAAACAGTTCATCTCGTTTTCGTGCGGAACGCGGGAGGCACGCTGACCTATTACGTCAATGCCATCGCGCAGACCTTCAGCGCGAGCGGCAATGTGCTGACCGATTGGAGCCAGACCCAAACTTCAACCTATCTCATCGTGGGCGCTATCGCAGCTGGGAGCACAACGACAGCGACGATGAAATGCTTTTCCGCTTCCCTCTACAACTGCGCGCTGGATTCCGCGAGCGTCCATGGAATCTACGAACTCGGCGGCGCTGTGCCGGAGCTGTTCAAGTTCGGCAGTCAATCCATCTTGGTGTCCGACTATTCGGCCGGGACTGGCGGCGCCGCCGCGACGAACGGAACGGTCGCCGGCAACATCGATTCAATCGGTGGGCGGGATGACAATCTGCGCTACTACGCCGACGCGACAAACAGCCAACATGCTATCCTGCTCACGGCATCAGGCTCGTTAGTCGAAAGAGGCCTCTACCGGCTGAAATCGCTGGACGTGTATCTGCCTTCTGCGAACACCAACGCTAAGCATATCTGGGTGCAGATTGGCGCCGCCGGTGTCGACGGCAATGAAGTTGGAGGCTATACACGCAGCGCCCCGCTCACGACCAACGATACATGGGTGACGCTCAGCGGATCGGTGACCGTGGCAAACACAGTCAGCGCCAGCGAGCGGCGGTTGGTTGTTAATCTTGGCAACGCGGCTACCGCGAATTGGTCGTTCGCGGGCGCAAACTCCGTCACCGACGATATCATCTACATTCGCAATGTCGTGTTACAGCGCCTCGGCGCCGTCCTCCACCTCCCGCTCGACGATGGACTCGGCTCGCAGTTGCGCGATGCGTCGACCAACGGGCTGCATGCCGAGCGCACGGTCACCGGCACGAGCTGGACTTCCGCGCGGCAAACCGGCCGGCAGACGCTTACCTACACTTTCGCGCACTCGGCGATTTCGTCGACGGCGGCCACGACCACGGCGTTCCTCCTCCCGCCCAACACCGTGCTCCGCGAGGTGCAGCTCAACCGCACCGCGGCATTCGACGCCAGCACGACGCTCGACCTCGGGATCAGCGGCACGGCGACGAAATTTGTCACCGCGACCGGCGTCGCCGGCACGGGCTTTGTGCAGGTCGCCAGCAGTTCGCTGGTCCCCGAAAGCGCGAGCGCCTGGACCACCGTCTACGTGAAGAAAAACCAAGCGACCACGACCGGTTCCGTCACCCTCAACTTCATCATCGAAGCCGTCGGCTCGCCGACGCAGTAGCCGCCCTTTTGCCGTTCTCTCAACCCTCAACTCTTAGCTCTTTTGCCGGGCGACGGCCCGGACAAACACCGGGCCGGTAGCAACCGGCGACGGTGCAACCCTCAGCTCAACCCAATGAAAAAAATCCTCGCTCTTCTCTCGTTCGCGATGCTTGCCCTCGCGGCGCGCGCCGCCTTGCAGGTCGATGTTGTCACGATCAAAGCCCAGCCCAACTCCGCCACACTCCTGGTCGAATATCAGGTGCGCGACGACAAAGACACGCCCACGCCCGCTGACGACACCATCGGCCGCCACGGCGACACCGTCGAGGTGCCCTACACCGCCGAGACCACCGCTGCGCAAATCCGCGCCGCCGCCCGCGCCGACGCCGAGGCGAAGAACCTCGTGCCTTCGCCCTGATTTTTTTGCCGGGCGGTCCGGCCCGGACAAACACCGGGCCGCGAGCCACGCGGCAACGGTGCCGCAGCAAGAATCAGAGATGAACACCGGGCTGGCAGCAGCCAGCAACGGTGCATCTCTTAAAACTTTCCACTTAAAACTTAAACTGCGCGCCCGCCGCGCTCCACCCCATGTCCTCTCCCGTTCAAACTCCCAAACAAGCCTCCATCACGCTGCCGTTCGACGGCCATCCTCTCACCGTCCGCCGGATGTATAACCGGCCGGCGCGCGAATTCCTCAAGCTCCTCGCCAAGGAGGTCGTCGCAGCGAAAGAAGTCTTCTTCGGCGATCAGTCCGACAAACAGGCGCAGACCGAAAAATTTCTCGGCAAAATCACCGAGCTGATCGCGTCGGTCGATTCGCTCGCGGACTTCCTCCTGAAGAATTCCACCGACCACACGCCCGAGCAACTCGACCAGCTCGATTTCGACGAGTGGCTGCAGGCCCTCGCCGCCGCGCTCAAACTCAACTGCGGGGACGAACTAAAAAACTCCTTCGCCGGCATCGCGGACGCCCTCGCCCCGCTGCTGGCGGAGATGACGACGAAGACGAGCAATGGGGAGAGCTCTACGCCTTCCTGATCTCGGAAGGCTACGAGGCCGGCTACCTCGACCGTTGCACTCTCTTCGACATCGACCTCTTCGCGCGCCAGACCGGCAACCTCATCAAGCGCCGCGGGCCGCGGATGTTCTAGCGAACAGCCGGCCGCTTGCGGGGCCAGGCGAGCAGCCCGGCGGCCAGGACGACGCAGCCCAGCACGGTCGGCCCCGCGCCGCTATGCCAGCCGGCCACCAGGTTGCCCCACACGAGCACGCCGCAACCCCAGGCGAGAAGCAGCGCGAGAGGCGCGAGCAGAAGTCCACACAACATACTCATGGCAACACCCAATAGACTCGAGGTCGTCCTCAGTTTCAAGCCGCTAATGGACGGCTTGAACCGCTTCGTCGCGGGCTATCAGAGCCGGATGCAACAGGTGCAGGCCTTCAATCAGCGCATCCAGAACGGTGAGGCGGCGCTGCAGCGCGTCCTCGGCCAAGTGGGCGCGGTGCTCGGTGGCGCCGCGCTCGTCAAATACGCCCGCGACGCGCGCGAGGCCGACAAGGTTCAGGCCCAGCTCAACCAGACGCTGCGCCAGACCGGTCAGACCGGGGCCCTGGAGGCGCTCAATGCCCAAGCCTCCGCGCTCCAGAAACTGACCCTCTTCAGCGACGAGGCCGTCAACACGGTCCAGCGCCTGCTCATCTCCTTCGGGCTGTCGGCGCAGCAGGCCGAGGTTCTCACCGAGAGCGTGCTCGACTTCGCCCAGGCCACCGGCCAGTCGGCCGAGTCGGCCGCCATGCTCATCGGCCGCACGCTTGCCGGCGACAGTGACGAGCTAGGCCGCTATCAGATCAAACTCGACACCACCAAGGGCAAGGTGGACGCCTTGCGCGATGCGCTCGGCCGTCGTTACGCCGGGCAGGCCCGCTCCGCCGTGCCTGATGCTGCGCAGCGCGACATCGAGGCCCGCTATGCCGAGGCGACGGAGAACATCGGCCGCGCCGCCAACACGGCCGCCGTGCCGTTCTTTCAGGCTTTGCTCCCACTTCTAGAGAGATTCGCCGCCTGGGCCACGGCCAACGCGCAGAACATCTCCAGCGTGGCCCGGAGCCTGGGAAACATGGCCGCCAGCGCCGCTCCGGTCGTGCTGGCGCTCGGAGGGCTCCGGGCTGGCATGACCGGCGTCGCCCTGGTCCTCAATCCGCTGCGCGCGGCCGTCGTGCTCTTCTCCGGCCGCTCGCTCCTGGAATTGAGCAACACTCTGGCCAAATCCACGGGTGGTTTCTCCGGCTTGTGGACCACACTGCGCGGCGGGGCCGGCGTGCTCACCGGCATCGGCTCGACTCTCTCCGCGCTCGGCGGCGTGGCCGCCGCCGCCTTCGCCGGCTGGCAGCTTGGCACGATCATCAATGAGATCGAGGTCAGTGGGCTCAAGGTGAAGGACTGGGCCGCGCTCTGGGTCGTCGCGTTGAAGGACACCATCGGAGGAGCGTTCTCCTGGCTGCAGGTCGCGTGGGTGAATACCAAATTCACCATCCAGGAGGGTCTCAACGAATTGCTCCTGTGGATCAGGGAGAAACAGCTCTCGATCCAAGAGTCGCTGAACAAGCTCCCCATCGGCCAGAAATACAACACGAAGGGGCTCCGCGATGAGATCGACGCGCTGAACAAAAAGATCGGCGAGCTGGAGCAGGCGCGAGTCGCGGCCGTCGCCGCGATCAAGGGCGAGCGCAACGCCCAGGCGTCCGACAATGCCGACATCATGCAGATGATCCAGCCGGATGCGCCCACGGCCGCAGGTGGCGGCAAGCCGGGCGGAGCCGCGGCCGGAAAGCCCGATCTCAATGCCGATAAATTCGGCGCCACCGATGCGGCGAAAAAGGCCGCGCAGGATCTCGCCGACAAGCGCGCGCTCTACGAGCTGGAGACACAGATTGTCCAGGCGCGCGTGACCGGCGACCAGGCCACGGTGGACCGGCTCACCCGCCTGCGCGACCGTGAGCAGGCGCTGAACGACCTCGGCAAGGAAGCGGCCACCATCGTGGACGCCCGCCTCGACGCTGAAAAGGCTCTCAGCGATCAGCAGCTCGACCGCGCGACAAAAGAGCAGGAGTTCAGCAGACGGCTCGGCGAGATCGGGATCGCCCTCGCGAAGATCGAGGCTGACCGCTACGCCACCGACGAGGAGAAACGACCGCAGCGGCTCCTGCTGCTAAAAGAGCAAAACCGTCTCATCGCTGCCCGGATCGAGCTGCTGCTCGCCGAGCAGGCCCTCGCCAGCCCGACCGACAAGCTCCAGGTGCAGGAACAAATCGACCGGCTGCGCCAGCAGCAGGCCGGCAACGCCGGCGAGCAAGAGTCCGCTCAGCCGCAGACGATCGGCCAGGGGATCCAAGCGGCCATCACCGCGGCGGAGGACCAGCTCGGCACGATGGCGGAGCGGGTCGGCCAGGCCTTCGCCGCCGTCGGCGAGAGCATCCGCACCTCGTTGGGCGGCGCGCTCAGCGACATGATTCTCAAGGGCACGAATTTCAAGGACGCCATGCTCGGCTTCGGCCAGGCCATCGCCACCAGCTTCATCAACACCGGCGCACAGATGGTCGCTGACTGGGTCTACCAGCACGTGGTCATGCAGGGAGTGCGCAGCGCATTTCACGCGGTGGGCATCGGCGAAACAGCCGCCGCGACTTCGGCGCAAGTCGGTATCCACGCGGCGGGCGAACAGAGCAAGACGGGATCGTCGTTCTTGGGCGCGCTCCTGCGCAAAGCCGCCGTGGCCGGCGAGACGATCTACCTCGGCGTGCAATGGGTGTTGCGCAAGGTGCTCCACCTCGGAGGTGAAGCCCAAAACACCACCGCCACCGTGGCCGGGGCCACCGTGCGCGCCGCCGCCGCCACCAGGGAGACCATGCCCTGGCTGATCCAGGCCGGCATCAAGGCCATGTCGGCGGTGGCCTCGATCCCCTACGTCGGCCCGTTCCTGGCCATCGCCGCGCTGGCGGCCGTCATCGGCGCTGGGGCGAAGTTGTTGGGCGGCTTCGCCGAGGGCGGCCTGGTCAACGGGCCGGGGACCGGCACGAGCGACTCCATCCCGGCCCGGCTATCCAACGGCGAGTTCGTCGTGCGCGCGACGACTGTTGACCGATTCGGTGCGGGTTTTTTCAACGATCTCAACGCCGGCGCGCTCAATCTCGCCGCGCTGCCCGGCGGAATCGCCCGCCAGATCCCGGTGGCCTCGGCCGGCGCGGGCAGCAGTCCGCTCTTGGACACAGCGGACGTCGGCGCGCAAGCCGGCCAGCCGCAAGTCAAGATCTACAACGCCTTTTTCAGCGACCAGCCCTCCGCGAGGCAGTGGCTGAACTCCAAGGACGGGCAGAAGAACCTGATCCGCATGCGAGGTGATCTCGGGCTGGAGACCTGACCATGGCACGGATCGCACGCACCGTTTTCCTCGGCGCCGACTTGGTGCTATTCATGCCCGATCCGAATTGGCGCTGGTCCGTGGAGGTCGTCCACCGCAAGGAAACCTACGTGGACGACGGCAAGACCGGCCGCGAAAACCGCCGGCCGCGCCGCTTCACGATGCTCCACGAGATCGCCGCCACCTGGCAGCTGGAGCCGGCAGACACGGCCGCGCTGGAGACGCAGCTCGCCGATCTGAGTGTGCCGACCACGGGCGACCGGGTATTTGTCGGCGTGCCGATGTGCATGGACCAACTGGCGAAGGCGCGCTGGGGCGAGCGGATCTACGACGCGCAGTGGGTGCTCAACTACGACGAGACCGGCTACGCCATCCACGCGGCCAACGCCGTGCCCGCCGTGCCGGTGCGCCGCTGGCTCGCGCCGCTGATGGTGGGCCACCTGCAGGAGCGGCCCGCATTGAAGGCCAGCACGGACCGCCGCGCGCAGTTCAGCCTGCGCCTCCTGGAGAAGTCGCCGTGGGATTATCGCATCACGCCGGCGGCCGAGGGCGTGGTCAGTGCCGATTTCCCGGCGTCGCTGCAGGCCGCGGCCAACTGGAAGGAGCTGCCACAAAGCAGCACCACCGAGATCATGGTTTACGAGGATCTCGGCGACGGCCGGATGGAGGCGGCCGATGGCCAGGAGGACATCACGCGCCGCACGCAGCAGTTCCTCGTCACGCTGAAGTCGCGCGCGGAGATTCGCACGCTGTTGAACTTCTTCGTCGCGCGGAAGGGCCGCATGCAGTCCTTCGCCGCGCCCTGGCTGCTCCGCCCCGGCGCCGACACGCCGGCGACGCCGCACACCACGAAGGCGCGGTTCGCCGAGGATGCGCTCAAGCTCACCTACGCGACCGACGCCACCGCGCACGCAAAGATCGGCTTCATCCAGTTGCCGTGGGAAATCGCCGGCGTCGCGGGCGAGCAACCGGAGCAGGCGGCCCGCGCCTTCCTCTACAAACTCTCGCTCGACGTGCCTGGCGGCCCCATCGAGTGGCGGTTCACCAACTGGGAGACCGACCTCCTGCGACCCGGCGACGGCGCCTACCTGGGCGACGTTAACGGCCAGTGGGAGCACGACAAGATCACGCAGACCATCGATCTGAGCGACGAGCCGGTGACGCTCACGAGCTGGATCCTGACGGACAACCCGCTGATCCGCGTCGTGCAGCGCCTGGTTGACGTGCCGTTGGAGATACTGATCGACGAGTGCGACCCGGAGAATCCCGCCGGCGCCGTGCAGGTCTATGAAGGCGAGATCGAGAGCGTGTCGGTCAAGTCGCGCAAGCTCACCGCCTCGACGCTCGTCCTGGGCGGTCGGCTCGCGGCGAAGGTGCCGAATTTCTTCTTCGGCCCAGAGTGCAACCACGAGTTTTGCGACGCCGGCTGCCAGCTCGCGGCCGCGGCCTGGACGTTCGCCGGCACCGTCGTCAGCCAGGTCGGCAACGTGCTCACGCTCGCGGTCACGAGCAACCCGCCCGGCGCCGTGCTCGGTGCGGACTGGTTCGCGAAGGGTTGGGTCTCGAAAGGCGCCGGCGGCGCCTACGAGCTGAAGCAAATCGTGCGCTCGGCCGACCTCGGCGGCGGGCAGCAGACTTTCACGCTACAGCGGCCGTTCGCGGCCGTGGCGGCCGGAGACGTGCTCACGTTCATGCCCTACTGCGGCGGCACCGGGGCGGAGTGCGAGACGAAGTTCGGCAACTACCTCAACTTCGGCGGCCATCCGCACATCGCCGGCCGCAACCTCTCGATCCCGCGCCGCGAGACGACCCCGACCGCCGGGAAAAAGTGACCGGCAAATCCGAAATCCAAAATCGAAAATGAAAAAGCCCTGCTTCCACTCCGACGAACGCCAGGCCTCCCTATGGGCCGAAGCCAAGAAATGGGAAGGCACGCCCTTTTTCGCCAATCAGGCCTCGTGCGGCCACGGCGTCGGCTGCGTGGAGCTGGTCCACGAGCTGCTCACCGCGCCGGCGGTCGCCGCCGCGCCGCGCCTCGATCCGCTGCCGTGCTACACGCTCGACCACGGGATGCACGCGACGGACTCACAGTTGCTCCATTTTCTTTTCAACCACACCGCGCTGCGCGGCCGTCTCGTTTTCGTTCCCTTCGAGTCGCCGAAGCTGCCCGGCGACATGATCGGCGTCCTCAGCGGCCAGCTCGATCACCACCTCGCGCTCGTGCTGCCCTGGCACAAGGTCATCCACGCGATGGAGGGACACGGCGCGGTGATCCATGAACTCTCTGACGACAAACTTACGCGCCGCACACTCTACGTGCTGCGCCTGCTGGAGCCCGCGCCGCAGAGTCCGGCTCATCATTCGACATTCGACCCTCGTCATTTGGCTGCGGAGGAGCCGCAGCCATGAGCTGGGGCAAGGCCAACATCCCGACCAAGTCGCCGAAGACCGCCGGCGTCGACGGCAACGACTTCTCGACCAACGAGCAGGCCGTGCCCGTCAAGTGGCTCGCCGGCCTGGAGTGGTGCCCGCTGACG
Organism: Opitutia bacterium; assembly: GCA_016199925.1. Taxonomy (GTDB): domain Bacteria; phylum Verrucomicrobiota; class Verrucomicrobiia; order Opitutales; family Opitutaceae; genus JACQFT01. The sequence goes on from JACQFT010000147.1 coordinate 16,585, forward strand.
TGGATCGTGGACAAGGTTTACAATCAGCGCACCGAGGAAATCCGCCAGAAGGCCGGCAAGGGCAAGGAGACGACGACGGGCTATCGCTACTACGGCGACGTCGCCGGCATCGCGTGCCTCGGCCTGGCGGACAAGTTGCTGGCCTTCGAGAGCGGCAACGAGGTGGTCTGGACCGGCAGCAGTGCGCGGCCGGACGACCCGCTGCACCCGGACTACTGGCGCGCGCAAATCACCACGCCGGTGGCGAAGCTGGCGTTCTATTGGGGCCGCTCAAACCAGCCGGTGGACGATCTGCTGCTCGCCGGCATCGGCGCGGCCGATCCCACGCTCGCGCACCCGGCCTACCGTCATCAGAGCCTGTGCGTTCTACAGAACTATTTCTTCGGCGAGAACTCGGAGACGGTCCCGAGCTCGCGCGTGCTGATCTCGCGCGCGCCGCGGCCCTCGCTCGGCAATTTCCCGCCTCAGTTTGCAGCCGGCGGGGAGAGCATGATTGCCGCGATCCTGGAGCTGGCGACCAACCCGGTCTTCGGCGCCGGCATCCCGCTGAAACACTTCCAGGCGGGCGAGTGGGAAGCCCTGTCGGCAGAGGTCCTCAGTGCGCTCGGCGGCATGTCGCCCTCGCTCGATCGGAGCGTGCCGCTGCGCGACGCGGTGAAGGACTTCCAGACCTATTACGACGGCTGGACGCGCTTCGAGAACGGCCGCATCAAACCCGGACGCTTCCCGCACGATGGCAGCGTGCCGGCCGGTCTCACCGAGCTGTCCGTCCATGACTTCATCGACCACCCGGATGTCCGCGCCGGCACGCCCTCGAGCACGGTCAACGACGTGCGCGTGGTCTATCGCGACAAAGACGACCTCCTCAAGAAGAAGCCGGCCAGCGCCTCGGCGGCCGCCAACGTGAAGGCTCGCAAGGGACACGAGCCGCGCATAATTGAGATGCCGGCGCTCATCACGTTCGACCAAGCGGCGCGGTTCGCAGCCGAGGCCGCGGCGACCGGCGCCGAGGGCGAGTGGGGCGGCGAAGGGTTGCGGGTCCGCGCGCCGCGCGCGAAGTGGGCCGGCGGCGCACGCCTGCAGGCCGGCGACAACTTCAACCTAGATCTCATCGCGCCCCAGGTCGACCAGGTCTCGCGCATCATGCGCCGCGTGGATTTCTTCCGCACGCAGCCGACACTGGATTTTATCGCGGAGCGCGGAGTCTATCCGACGCCCTACGTGCCACCGAGCGCCCTGCGGCCGGATATTGGCAAGGTCGTCCCGCTCAGCATCGCGCAGGCGCGCGTCCTGGAGCTGACACCAGAGCTGGCGGGCACGCCGATCGGTCTGCCGGTGGCCTTCCTCGCCAAGCGCCCGAGATCGGAGTTTGAAGGCGCGGCGAACATTCAGGCGGCGAACGTCATTGGCTTCAACGTCTGGTATGGCGGCGCCACCGGCGCCAGCTACGACACCATCGGGCACATGCCCGGCTGGGGCGTCCGGGGAACGCTGCGTGAAGCCCTGGCGAATGATGCTGGCGACGTCGTGGTGAAAATGGCGATGGATGCCGACAACCTCGATCTCGGTCGCCTGGCGGCACAGAGCGCGCAAGGCCAACTCAACGACAACCTGCTGATCGTCGTCGGCGCCGAGCTGTTCTCGGTCGGCGCCATCACCATCGCCGGGCTCAACTACGATCTCTCTTGCAAGCGGGTCCGCCTCGGCTCGCTGCCGGCCGCGCACGCGCTTGGCGCCGAGGCGTGGGTCGTGTGGCGCGACGAGCTGCGCGTCTTCATTCACAAGGGCTTCGTGGAGGACCAGGACCGCTACTTCAAGCTGCAGCCCTACACGCAGACCGCGCTCGTGGAGTTGGCCGACGTGGACGCGCTCCTCTATCATTTCCGAGACCGCAGCGATGAACTGCCCGTGATCGTGCTCGGGGCGTTGCCGGCGACGCCCGTCGCTGGCGTCTCCTACACAATTTCCGGACAAATCTCCGACGTGAACGGCGATCTGGTCAGCTACCAGGTGCAGGCCGTAAAGCTCGTGGCCAGCGGTGGAGCGAGCGACGTGGAGATCACACTTCAGGCCGGTGACGTGAAGCCCGACAGCAAGGCACTGATGAACTTCAAAGCGCCGCTGTCATTTCCAGTGGCCGGTTTCTGGGTGATCGTTGTTCGAGCCTACGACGAGCGCAGCGGTTTCAAGGAGCTGAAGTCGGCCGAGACGAACGTTGCGGTCGGGCTCGGCGCCACCGGACCGGACGACGGCGTGACGCCCGATCCCATCGATCTCAATTCGGTAGTCATCACGTCTGGCGTTGAGGAGCTGATCCTCCGTTGGGGTCTGCCCGGCAACACACCGATGCTGCTCACGCGCGTGTATGAGAGCGCGACGGGCGTGAGGCCCGCGCTGCCCACGTTCATCATCGAATCACCGCAGGACTGGCTCTTTCGGCCTGGTCTCGCCGAGGGCACGACGCGCAGCTATTGGTTTGAGCCGCTCGGGAAGAACGGCCGCCTTGGACCGACTACAGGCCCGAAGGCCGGCACCGTTGTCCTTTGGCCACGAATCGGCGACATCGAGGAGAGCATCGCGGGCAAGATCACCAGGGCGGCCGTCGCGCCAGCCGATCCGGAGGTTAACGATCTTTGGGTCGACACGGGCAACGGAAACCTCCTCAAAGTGTGGGACGGTGCGGCTTGGCAGGCATCGAGGGACGCGCTTCTGACGGCGCTCAATTCCACCGTCACCGATCCGTCAACCGGGTTGGCGAAGACTCGCGCCGATCTGTTGTCCGGTGGTGGCACCTGGGCGGACGCGGATAGCGCACTGGCCGTCCTCATCGCCACAGTCGATGCGGCGGCCGATACCGCTCAAGGCACAGCGAACGCTGCCGTCACGGCCGCCGCCACGGCTCAGGCCGGGGTCAACTCAGTGGCCGCAGAATACGTCCTGCGAGTCGAGACCAACGCCGGAGGGCAGCGTCGAATCGCCGGCATCCGGATCACTAATCAGGGCGGCGCCGGCGGCGCGACGGACATCGTGTTGCAGGCCGACAAGGTCGCCGTCGTCAACAGCACGGGCGACAACCAGCGCGCGCCGTTTGCCGTGATCGATGGCTTCGTGTATATCGACACAGCCCTGATCCGCAATGCCACGATCACGAACGCGATGATCAGCAGCCTTCTCGCCGACAAGATCGACGCCGGCACGTTGAACGCGATGATTCTGCTTGCGGCGAAGACCGCTTCAAACTCTTCGGTCTTCAACGCAGCGCACGGCGTTGGTTCGACCATGCCGGCGGTCTGCGCCGCGTGGGGCGACGACCCGAGCAATAACCACAACGTCAACGGCACCGAATACATCTCGCTGCTGACAGTCTATGGGTGGGCCACTGGCAGCGGGTTCGCCAAGGATCGCTTCGCGAAGTCCGACATGGTGTTCGTCGGGCACTTCTATGGCGCCTTCAACATCGCGAACTTCGGGGCTGGCCTAAGCCACGCGGACATCTACGGCGTTTTCAAAATCAACGGTGGCTCCTGGCAGCGCATGGCCCCAGGAGATCGCGCCACGTCCGGCGACGGTGGTGCCAACACCAGCGGCGCAGCAGAAATCACGGGCCTTGCGGGCACAGACGTGATCGAGTTCGGCATCGAGATCGTGACTCCAGCGAACCAGAACTACGGCTACTCCTCCATGACGCTCTCCTGGGGTAATCTCTAGACATGAAAGTCCGACTTCCAATCGTTGAACAGGTGGGCGGCACGATGCGGTTCGACATCACCAGTCGGGTCGAGGTCGACTGTGAGCTGATCGAGGCCCCGGACGGCACCTTTCTAAGAATCCGTTTGCTGGCTGCTGGTGCGGGTCTTCCGTCCGCGGCCGAAATCACCGTCCCGGCCAGCGAGATCGTCCCGGATTGACGGCTTGAGGGCAGTTTAAGGTCCCCTCTAGCATTCTTTAATGATTCCTCCAGCTAACCAATCCGCCGCCCCCTCGAAAGACAGCCGACTCCCAAACCTTTGCAACTTTGTCCCAAACCAGCCGCGGCGTTACACAAGGGTGGGCCAGCGCGCTGGCGCGCGCCAAAACGCGCGCGCAAGCGCGCTGACCCATGGGGAACCTTTTGTGCGAGCAAACGGGAAAGTCCCGGGCGGCATCCTCCCTGCCTGCCTGCCGGCTGGCTGGCTGACGGTTCGAGCGCGGAAGCGAATTCCACCGGCGCGAAGGCCTGTGGCTACGGCGGACGAATGCGGCACGGCCGCGAGGGCCGGCCCTACATTTTGGGGAGAGGGCGTGGGGGCGACCGGACCACAGGCACGGAGGCCTGTGGCTACGCCGGAAGGAAGCCGGCCCGCCGGGAGGCGGCCCTCCGCTACAGAATTTGTCCGACGTGCAACATGGGCGCGGCGGCGCCGCGGAATTCAGTGCGCGTGAGTTCGAGGGCGCCGTCGCCGGTGGCGACGATGAGCGGGGCGAGGGAGAGGATTGTGCCGGGCTTCGGCTTGCTTGGTGTAGGGCTGGCGCTTGACGCCATGCCGGGTTGCGGCGCGTCAGCAAGCGCCGGGCCTACAATCTGCGAAAGCGGCGCGGCCACGAGGGCCGGCCCTACATTTTGCGGAGGCGGCGGGTCCACGACCGAACCACAGGCACGGAGGCCTGTGGCTACGCCGGAAGAATGCGGCGCGTCGGCAAGCGACGGCCCTACAGTTCGGAAAGCGGACGGCTCGGCCCACCAGACCATGAGACGGGTGGGGCCGAGGTCGGTGAACGCGCCGGGATACGGATCAGTGACGGCGCGGATGAGGTTGAAAATCTGCGTGGTAGTTTGGCTCCAGTCGATCCGGCCGTCCTCGGGCTTGCGTCCGCCGAAGTAGGTGGCCTGCGAGTCGTCTTGCGGCGTTTCCTTGGCGGTGCCGGCGAGGAGCGCGTCGATCTGGCGGGCGAGCACGGCGCGGGCGCAGGGGAGGACTTTGCGGAAGGCTTGCTCGGCGGTGTCGCGCGGGTCGAGGTCAACGCCCTGCTGGTCGACGATGGCGCCGGCGTCGGCTTTCTTGACCATGCGGTGGAGCGTCACGCCGATGCGCGGTTCGCCGTGGAGCACGGCCCAGTTGATCGGGGCGCGGCCGCGGTATTTCGGGAGGAGAGAGCCGTGCAGGTTGAAGGCGCCGAGGCGGGCAAGGCCGAGGATTTTTTCCGAAATCATGTTCCGGTAGTAGACGGAGAGGACGAGGTCGGGCGCCATCCGCGCGATGCGCTCCATCCACTCCGGCGTGTTGACGGAGGCGGGCGTGTGGACGGGGACGTTCTTCGCGCGCGCGGCGACGGCGGGCGTTTGGAACCAGATTTTCTCGTGCGGATTGTCCTCGTGCGTGAGGAGGGCGACGACGTGGTCGCCGCGTTCGAGCAGGAGGGAAAGGCATTCGAAGCCGACCTCGCTGTAGCCGAAGAAGAGGATGCGCGGGCGGGTCATTCGCAAAGGGGCGGATTCGCCGAAGCTTGCGCCGGCTTTGCCGGGAAGGGAGGGACTGGCTCCGTCCGGTCCGGGGTTCGTCGGCGGAAACGGTGGACGACATTCTGCTGGCCAGCAGAATCCCTCCAAGGCGGCGTGACGGTCGTGAATTGCATGGGGTTTGGCCAAAGGCCTCGGGGCTCGCCCGAGGATTCTCCTACTTCGTGTCGAGCTGGCGGCTGATAAAGTAGCGCTGGCGCGAGCGGACGACGAGGTAGGTGCGGCCGACGTATTCGCCGATGAGGCCGATGCCGATCATCGCCACGCTGAGCAGGAAGAACAGAATGCCGAACAGGGTGAAGACGCCAAAGGTTTCGCGGTCGAGGTTGAGCGCGAAGCGGCGGTAAAACAGCACGGCGACCAGCGCGAGGCTGCCGGCCGAGGAGAGCATGGCGAACATCGTGAAGAGCTGCAGCGGCGCGAGGGTGAAGCCGGTGATCAGGTCGAAGTTCAGCCGGATGAGTTTGTAGAGCGAGTAGTTTGACACGCCGGCGAGGCGCTCGTCGTGCTGCACGCCGACTTCGCCCGGGTTGCTCGAGAACGTGTAGGCGAGGGCGGGGATGAAGGTGTTGATCGCGCCGCTGCGCACGATGGCGTCGATGATCGGGCGTTTGTAGGCGCGGAGCATGCAGCCTTGGTCGGTCATCTCGATGCTCGTCATCCGGCTGCGGGCGAAATTGACGAACTTCGAGGCGAAGGTGCGGAAGAACGAGTCGTGGCGCTTGAGGCGGAAGCCGCCGACGTAGTCGAAGCCGGCGTCGATCTGCGCGAGGAGCTTCGGGATTTCCTCGGGCGGATTCTGCAGGTCGGCGTCGAGGGTGACGATGATTTCGCCGCGGACGTTCTCGAACGCGGCCATGATCGCCATGTGCTGGCCGTAGTTGGCGTTGAAATCGATGACGCGGGTCACGTCGGGGCGGGCGGCGTGCTGGGCGCGGAGGAGGTCGAAGGAGCGGTCGGCGCTGCCGTCGTTGGTGAAGATGATTTCGTAGCGGCGCTGGAGAGCGTCGAGCACGGGGTAGAGGCGCGCGAAGAGCGTCGGAAGATTGGCCTCCTCGTTGAAGACGGGGATGACGACCGAGAGCTGGACGGCGGGTGCGGTGCTCATGATTTTTGGTGAGACCGGAGGATCGCGGCGAGGGTGTCGACCACGCGGACGACGTCGGCGCGGGTCATGGCCGGGAAAAGCGGGAGCGTGAGCAGGTTGCGGCCGGCGGATTCGGCGTGCCGGTAGTCGCCGGGCTGCCAGCCGAGGCGGCGGTAGAGCGAGAAGAGGTGGATCGCCGGATAGTGGACGCCGGTGCCGATGCCGGCATCGTGCATCTTCGCCATGACCTCGGCGCGCTTGAGCGTGAGGCGCGCCTCGGGGAGCATAACCTGAAACATGTGCCAGTTGCTGTCGGTGAAATTGGCGACGGGGAGGCCGAGGCCGAGAGAAGGAAGTCCGGAGGCCGCGATGAGTTCGAAGTAGGCGCGGGCGAGTTCGCGGCGCCGGGCGGTGAACTCGTCGAGGCGCGGCAACTGACCGAGGCCGACGCGGGCGGCGACATCGGTGAGGTTGTATTTGCCGCCGACGAGATCGACGTCCATGCCGTCGAAGCCGGTGCGCACGACGCCTTGGAGGCGGTATTGCTCGGCGAGTTTGGCTTCGGCCTCGTTGTTGAGCACGAGGCAGCCGCCCTCGATGGTGGTGATGTTTTTGTTGGCGTGAAAACTGAACGAGACGAAATCGCCGAAGGAGCCGATGCGCCGGCCGGCCCAGGTGCTGCCGAAGGACTGGGCGGCGTCCTCGACGACGCGGAGGTTGTGTTTCTTCGCGAGGGCGTGGAGGCGGTCGCGGTCGACGGGCAGGCCGGCGAGATCGACGGGGATGATGGCGCGCGTGGCGGGCGTGAGGGCGGCCTCGACGCGGGCGAGGTCGAGGTTGCGCGTGACGGGGTCGATGTCCACGAACACGGGCCGGGCGCCGACGTCGAGGACGATGTTGCTGGTGGCGACCCAGGAGAGCGGCGTGGTGATGACTTCGTGGCCGGGGCCGACGCCGGCGATGCGCAGGGCAATCTCCATCGTGCAGGTGCCGGAGTTGAAGGCGCGCACGGGGCGGCCGCCGCAGTAGGCGGAGAGTTGCGCCTCGAAGGCTTTCACGTGGGGGCCGGAGGTGATCCAGCCGGAGCGGAGCACCTCGGCGACGCCGGCGATGGTGGCGTCGTCGAGCGTCGGGCGCGTGAAGGGCAGATAGGGCTGCGCGGGCGGAGCGGCGGACATCTCAGGGTTGGTTGCTGAAGAGGTAATGGGAGCGGCTGTCCTCGATCAAATAATAACGGAACGACGGGTCGGCGAAGAGCGCCTTCACGTCGTCTTTGCGCGCGACGACCCAGAGGCGCGTGGCGCCGTTCCACTGGCGGCGGAACTCGGCGTCGTCGATGAACCGGCCGCTGGCGCGCGCGGCGGGATCGACCGCGAGTTCGAGTTCGCTCGTGTAGCCGACGGTGCCGACGGTGCGCTCGGCGTAGAAGGTGAAGTCGTGGAAGAATTCGTGATAGTGATAGACCCGGTCGCCGGGGCGGGCGTCGGCCTTGACGGTGTAGGCGAGGTCGCGGGTGCCCGGCCGGGCGATCTCGTCCTGGGCGTGGCCGAGGGCGAGGAGCAGGACGGTGACGGAGGCCGCCATCGTCAGCACGACGGCAAAGGCGTGGCGCCGGCGCCAAAACCAGTGGGCGGCGAACGCGCCCGCGATGAGCGCGAAGGCGCTGTAGAGACCGTCGGCGCGCACGGCGTGCATCTGGGCGGCGTGGCGGATGAGGCCGGGAACGAGCACGGCGTAGGCGATGCCCGCGCCGAGGACGACGGCGACGACGGAGAAGACCCACAGGCCGGCGCGCAGACGCGGGCGGGCGTCGGCCTCGACGACCTTGACCAGCCAGGCGCCGATCAGCACCGCGAGCGGCGGGAAGACGGGCAGGATGTAAGGGATGAGTTTCGACTGGGATTTGCTGAAGAAGAGAAAAATGAAGGCGGCCCAGGTGACGAGGAACCACGCGTCGGCGTTATCGCGGCGGCGGGCCCAACCGCCGGCGAGCGCGGCGCGCACGGCGGGCCAGAGGAACCCCATCCACGGGAAAAGTCCGCCGAGCACGACGGGAAGGAAAAACCAGAAGGGCTCGTAGCGGCCGTGCTCGGTGGTGGTGAAACGCTCCCAGTGTTCGCGGACAAAGTAGAAATGCGCCCACGCGCCGTTGCGTTGCGCGGCGAGGACGTGCCACGGCGCGGCGAGGGCGAGGAAGAGCAGCACGCCGCTCGGCAGATAGAGCGGGCGGAGGCGTTTCCACTGGTGGAAGAGGAGCAGCCAGAGAAACATCACGGCGCCGGTGACGAGGAAGCCGATGAGGCCTTTGGTGAGGGTGGCGAGCGCGGCGCTGGCGTAGAGCCCGTAGAAAAACCAGCGGCGCCGCCAGCCCGGAGCCTCGCGCACGCCGAGGAGGAAACAGAACAGCGTGGCGCTCATCAGCACCGACACCGCCATGTCGAGGATGAGGATGCGGGCGAGGGCGAAGTAGAGGATGGAGGTGCCGAGGACGAGGGCGGCGGCGAGGCCGGTGCGGCGGTCGTGCAGGCGGCGGCCGGCGGCGTAGGCGAGCAGCACGCCGCCGAGGGCGAACAGGGCCGGGGTGGCGCGCATCGCGAGTTCGTCGGGCCCGAAGATTTTCATGAAGCCGGCGACGGTCCAATACAGCAGCGGCGGTTTCTCGAAGTAGAGGACGCCGTTCAGGCGCGGCAGCACGAAGTCGCCGGTGGCGAGCATTTCGCGGGGGATCTCGCCGTAACGGCCCTCGTCGGGGTTCACCAGCGCGGAGTCGCCGAGCTGGAAGAAGTAGAGCAGACCGAACAGCAGCGCCAGCAGCGCGAGGTCGCGCGACCAGGATGGGCGGTCGCCTTGGGATTGGTCCGGCATCAGCGAGTTAGATTGCAGATAGTCACGCGGGGGCAAGCGCAGTTCCCTGCGGCGCGAGGAAAGCGGGGCGGACCGCCGCCCGGCGGCGGACGCGTTTGGCGTTGCGGTCGGGGCGGGGGGCAGGGCATGAGCTAGCGCAGCCGGCCGTAACTTCCGCCGTCGCGCGCCGTCTCTGCGGATGTGTTCCCCCCTCCTCACCTATGGATTCTGCTGACGCCGCCTTTGACCTGGTCGGATGCCTCGCCCGTGTGCGCCAGCGCGACCAGGCCGCGGCCCGCGAGCTGGTCGAGCACCTCTATCCGCTCGTCAGCCGTATCGTCCGGGCCCATCTGCCGCGGCGCGTCGCCGAGGAAGACCTCGCCCAGGACATCTTTCTGAAAATGTTCACCCGCCTCGCACAGTATCAGGGCAACGTGCCGTTCACCCACTGGGTGTCGCGGATCGCGGTGACGACCTGCATCGACCAGCTCCGCGCGCAGAAACGCCGGCCGGAGTTCCGGTGGGCCGATCTGTCCGAGGGCGAGGCGCAGGTGCTCGACAGCGTGCTCAGCGACGAGCGCGACGCGAAGCCCGGCGACGCCCTCGCGGCGAGCGAACTCGTGCACCGGCTGCTCGCCCAGCTCCAGCCGGCGGACCGGCTGGTCCTCCAACTGCTCGACCTCGACCAGAAAACCGTCGCCGAGATCCGCGGATTGACCGGTTGGGGCCAGTCGATGATCAAGGTGCGGGCGTTTCGCGCCCGACGGAAATTGCAAAAACTTTTTCAGGAACTACAACGGCAGGAGCGATCATGAACAAATTTGACCGACAATGGCAGAAACTGGCGGCCCTCGCGCGCCAGGCGCCGGCCGGCGACGGGTCGGCGCCGTATGGCTTTGCCACGCGGCTGGCCGCGGCGGGGCTGGCGGCGCCGGCCGAGGGTGCGTGGCCGGGCTTCGGGCGCTACGCCCGGCGCGGCCTGCTGGTGGCGGCGATGGTCTGCGTGGCCGCGGTGGCCCTCAATCTGCCGGCGGTGTTCGGCAGCCGCGACGACGAAGTCGAACTCGATGACGCCATCGTCCAGGTGCTCGACCTCTCTTGAACATGGACAAGCCCTGGAAGATCGCCCTCGTGCTGCTCGGAATTTTCGTCGCGGGCGCGCTGACCGGCGGGGCGATCAGCGTGCGGATCGCGCGAAAAATGTTCGCGGCCCGACCGGGGCCGGAACAGTGGACGCCGCTGCAGATGAAACGGCTGGCTGACCGGCTTGAACTCACGCCCGAGCAAACGACGCTATTGCATCCGATCGTGCGGCGCAACATGGAGGAACTCAACCGGCTGCGGACCTACTCCTTCGCCGAGACTCGCTCGATCGTCGAGCGCATGCACCGCGAAATCGTCGGAACCCTCACCCCGGAGCAGCGGAGCAAATTTGAACAAATGAACAAGGAGCTGCGCGAACGCGCCCTGCGCTTCCAACCGGGGCGCGGTCCGCGGCCGTTCGGCCCCGGCGACGGTCCCCGCCGCTTTGGTCCGGGCTCGGACCGCGACCGGCCGATGCGGGAACGGCCGCCGGGCGACAAGCCGGCCGACCGGCCCGCGGACGCGCCGCCGCCGAAACCGAGCGGAGGGTGAGCGAGGTTTTCTTGCCGGCGGCGCAGGTGGCGCGGGGAACCCGCGGAACGCGGCGGGGGCGCCGTCTCCCCGGCGAGGCTCCGTCAAGACAAACGACTCCGCCCGAAACGGGGCCGCTTTGTTCACGGTGGGTTTAACGCCCCGGACCTTGCTCCGGCTTGGCTGAAGTGGAGGGACCGGCACCGTCCGGTCCGAAGAGGGGGAAAGACGGACGACACGGAGGTCGTCCCTCCCGGGCGCCGGAATGGTTGTGAGTTGCAGGTGGATCGGTCAGATGCCCCGGAGCTTGCTCCGAGGGTGTGATTAAATCTGTGCCTGACGACGGAGCGGCGAGTGACCATGCGCAACGAACAACCGGGCCGTTGCCACGGGTAGGGCGAAGCCTCCGGCTGAGCCGTTTGGCCGCTAAGCGCGGCTCACCCGGAGGGTTCGCCCTACCCGTCACACCAATGCGCGAGCCTCACCGGAAAATGGCACAGACTTAATCACAGCCCGCTCCGTGAATCCTCATTATTTTAGTTGTAAGAGGGGAGGTCGCACCTACGGTCCGCCTTGGCCAGGCGCCATGCATGGGCAGACGCGTGAACCCCGCCAGGACCGGAAGGTAGCAACGGTGACGACGTTCTCTCAGTGCCGTGGATTGCCTGGCCACTTTTTTTTGCCGCAAAGCGGCGGTGGTGAAAGTTGAAGGTTGAAAGTTGAAAGCAAGTGGCCGATTCAACCCGCGACTTCCGGCTGGCGGTCTTTCCACTTTCACCTTTCAACCTTCACCCGTGTCCGGCACCTACCAAGTCATAGCCCGCAAGTGGCGCCCCCAGACGTTCGACGATGTCGTGGGGCAGGACCATGTGGTGCGGACGCTGAAAAACGCCATCGCGCGCCAGCGCATCG
>JACQFT010000008.1 GCA_016199925.1 Opitutia bacterium
CCGCTCACGGCGGGCGGCACCGTCGGCACCGCGTTCAGCTTCACGATCACCGCCTCGGGTTCGCCCACGAGTTTCTCCGCCAGCGGGCTGCCCGCCGGATTGACGGTCAACACTGCGACCGGCGCTATCACCGGCACGCCCACCACGGCCGCCACCACCTCGGTGACGCTTAGCGCCACCAACGCCACCGGCACCGGCAACGCCACGCTCGTCCTCTCCGTCGCCGCCGCGCCCGTCGGCTCGCCCGCGCCCATCATCACCAACGCTCCGCTCACGGCGGGCGGCACCGCCGGCACCGCGTTCAGCTTCACGATCACCGCCTCGGGTTCGCCCACGAGTTTCTCCGCCAGCGGGCTGCCCGCCGGACTGACGGTCAACACTTCGACGGGCGCCATCACCGGCACGCCCACCTCGGCCGCCACCACTTCGGTGACGCTCGGCGCCACCCTCTCGTGATCGCAGTCCAACCGGTCAACCGGACCGTGACCTCCGGCCAAAGCACGACGTTCACCGTCGACGCCGGCACCAATCCCGCCGTCACCATCCAATGGCAGCGGCGGCCGTTCGGTTCGACGAACTTTGAGAACCTGGTGGAAGGCGGCAGCTATCGCGGCGTGCGGACCACGACCCTCGTCGTCAGTTCGACCGCCCCCGCGACCTCGGGCGACGAGTTCCGGGCCGTCATCACCAACGCCACCCGCACCGTCACGAGCGCCACCGTGGTCCTCACCGTGACCGGCGGCGAGGCCGCACTGTTTCAATATCCCGCGGGCATCGCGGGCGACGCCGTCGGCAACCTGTATGTCGCGGACTCCTTCAGCAACACCATCCGCAAGATCACCCCGGACGGACTGGTGAGCACGCTTGCCGGATCGCCCGGCATGGCCGGCTCGCAAAACGGCAACGGCATCTCGGCCCTCTTCAACCAGCCCGCCGGCGTCGCCGTCGACGCGGCCGGCAACGTCTATGTCGCCGACACGGGCAACGCCGTCATCCGCAAGATCGCGCCCGACGGCACCGTCACCACCTTGGCGGGCACCGCCAACAGCCGCGGCAACCGCGACGACCTCGGCAGCGCGGCCTCCTTCGGCTCGCCCGCCGGCATCGCCGTCGATACCGCCGGCAACCTCTATGTCGCCGACGCCTTCAACGCCACCATCCGCAAGATCACGCCCGCCGGGTTGGTCAGCACGCTGGCCGGATCTGCGACCAACCGGGGCGTCACCGACGCCACGGGCAGCGCCGCCCGCTTCAACTTTCCCAGCGGCGTCGCGGTCGACGCGGCCGGCACCGTCTATGTGGCCGACACCGGCAACGCCACCATTCGCAAAATCACCGCGGCCGGCGCCGTCACCACCCTGGCCGGATTGCCCGGCGTCAGCGGCCGCGACAACGGCACCGGTATGTTCGCCCTCTTCAACCAGCCGTTCGGCCTGACCGTGGACGCCGCCGGCAACGTCTTTGTCGCCGACACCGCGAACAGCACGATCCGCCGCATCACTCAGGCCGGAGTCGTCACCACGCCCGCAAGCGTGCCCGGCATCGCCGGCCTCGAAAACGGCCCGGGCAACAACGCGCTGTTCAACCAGCCTCGCGGCGTCGTCGTCGTCGCCGGCAGGATTTTTGTCGCCGACACCGGCAACGCCACCATCCGGCAGATCGCGGCCAACAACGACGTCAGCACCCCCGCGATGGTCGCCACGCCCGCCGCGCGCCAGACCACTCCTCCCGGCGGCACGACCACGCCGCCGGCCCCCGCGCCCGCGGGCGGCGGAAGTTCCGGCGGCGGCGGCGCGCCCCGCCCGGTGTTTCTCGGGCTGCTCGCGCTGCTCGGCGCCGGCCGCCACTGGTTCAACCGGACCCGGAAGCAGAAGCTCGCTCCCTGAGTCCCGCGCACCGCCACCCGCCGCCGCGTCTCCCGTCCCCGTCGGACGGGCGCGACCGGCCACGAAAAAGCGCCGAGAAATACTCTCGGCGCTTTTTGCAAATTGGAGCGGGAGAAGAGACTCGAACTCTCGACGTCCACCTTGGCAAGGTGGTGCTCTACCAACTGAGCTACTCCCGCTTGGGAAGAGCGCGCAGTATTGAACGACCGACTCTTCCGTCAACCAGAATTTTTTTGCGGCCGCCCGCACTCCGAAAACCGCTTCGCCCGACGCGCCGCCGCGTTTTTTTTGGGCGCCCTTCACGGCTGTCCGGTTTGGTTTCGTCAGGGTGGGCCGGCGCGCTGGCGCGCGCCGATCCGCGCGCGCAAGCGCACTGGCCCACCGGGAACCGTCGGCGCGAGCAAACCGGAGAGCCCGGCGGCGCCCTTCCGTCGCCGAAATCTTGCGCTTGGCTGGCATGGTTCCGGCACTATGCTCACATTCCCATGCCCGCGCGTCCGCCCACCTGCCACCCCGCCCTGCCCGGCATCGGCGACGACGAGATCAACGCCCACTTCGGGCTGCTGCCCGACAGTTACTTCGCGCAGGCCGGCGCGGCCGAGGTGACCCTGCACCTCCGGATGGTCAACCGGCTGCTGCAATCCATCAACGCGGCCGACTCGCTCGGTTCGCTGCGCCCCGTCATCGAATGGCACGACGCTCCCGGCGGCGAGTTCACCGCCGTCCACGTCGTCACCTGGGATCGCGCCGGCCTGTTCTACAAACTCGCGGGCAGTTGCAGTGTCGCCGGCCTGAACATTCTTGCCGCCCGCATCACCACCCGCTCCGACCACATCGCGATCGACACCTTCAGCGTCGCCGAGCCCGGCGGCGGGGCCGTCCGCGACGAGCGGGCCAAAGCCCGCTTCGTCCGCTCCGTCGAAGACGCCCTCGTCAACCACGCCGATCTCCTGCCCGCCATCCTCGCCCAACAGCAGGCTCAGCCCGCGCCCGCCCCCCCGGCCGCGTCGCCCCCGACGGTTGAGCTCTTTGCCGACCACGGCTTCAACCTCTCGTCGGCGCGCGTCACCACCGAACGCGGCCAGGCCGTCGACACCTTCCACCTCGAGCCCGAAGACCCGGCGGCGCTCGACGATGCCCGCCTCGCGACACTGCGCACCGCGGTCCTCGGCGCCATCTCCGGCCCGGCACTCGCCGCCGGCTAAATTTCCCTCCCCAACGTGGCCGAGACGTGTTCAGCTCCGCCACCGGAGATGATCGAACCCGCCCCCAGAGACCTCGCCGCGCTCCACCGCATCGCCGCGCTCGCCACGAGCGCCGCCGACGCCGCCGCGGCCAGCCGCGCGATCCTCGCCGAAATCATGCCCGTGTTCGCCGCCGACAGCGGCTCCGTCTCCCTCCTCAATCCGCACACCGGCTACCTCGAGATCGTCACCCAGCAGGGCCTCCCGCGCGAAACCGGCGAGTTCGCCCTGAAACTCGGCCAAGGCGTCACCGGCTGGGTCACCGTGCAAGGCCAGCCGCTGCTCGTGCCCGATGTCGCCGCCGAACCGCGCTACATCGCCGCCCGCGCCAACGTCCGCTGCGAGATGGCCGCCCCGCTCCTCGCGCACGGCCAGTCCGTCGGCGTCATCAATGTCGACGCCGACCGCGTCAACGCCTACGGCCCCGCCGAGCTCGCCCGGCTCGTGCAACTCGTCAGCGAAGCCTCCCGCACCCTCGACAGTCTCTGGCAAGCCGAGCGCCTCCGCAGCGAATCGGCCCAGCTCGAAACCCTCGTCAACCTCGGCCACTCGCTCGTGGCGCGCCTCGAGGAACGCGACTTGCTCGCCACCCTCACCGACAGCGGGCGCAGTTTGTTCGCCGCCCGCCTCTGCACGCTGCACTCGCACGACGCCCCCGGCCGTTCGCTCCAGCTCCAGGCCTGGAGCGGCACCGCCGACTTCCCCGCCGCCGCGCTGCCGGCCACCCCTCTGCGCGAGGAAGAGTCCATGCTCGTCACCGCCGTGCACGCCCGGCGCGTCGTCGAGTTCCAAGGCCTCGACCGCGACGGCGCGGCCGGCGCCGTCGACCTGCCGGGAGACCCGGCCCTGTGCTCCGCCCTCGCCGCCCCGTTGCTCGTCGACGGCGCCGCAGCCGGCGTGCTCACCGTCTATACCGCGCAACCGCACCGCTTCTCCGACGCGCAAAAACGCCTGCTCGCCGCGCTCGCCAGCTTCGCCGCCGGCGCGCTGCACAACGCCCGGCTTTACGCGCGCGTTTTCCACTCCGAGGAAACGCTGCGCAAAAACCAGACGCTCACGACGCTCGGCCTGCTCGCCGCCGAGATCGCGCACGAGATCCGCAATCCGCTCACCGTGATCAAACTTCTCCACGGCCCCATCGGCGCCGACTTCGGCCCCGCCGACCCGCGCCGCCGCGACTTGCAGGTCATCACCGAAAAAATCGAGCAGCTCGAGGCCATCGTCACCCGCGTCCTCTCGTTCGCGCGCACCCCCGGCACGCTGCACTCGCGCTGGTCCCTGGCCGAGATCATCGACGACAC
Organism: Opitutia bacterium; assembly: GCA_016199925.1. Taxonomy (GTDB): domain Bacteria; phylum Verrucomicrobiota; class Verrucomicrobiia; order Opitutales; family Opitutaceae; genus JACQFT01. Next base: position 4,432 of record JACQFT010000008.1, read on the forward strand.
CCTGCTGCTGCTCCGCGCCAAGCTCGCCCAGACCAACATCACCGTCGCGCGCCCCGCCCTGCCGCAGCCGCTGCTCGTCGACGCCAACAAGGGCCAGCTCCAGCAGGTGCTGCTCAATCTCGCCCTCAACGCCCTCCACGCCATGCCGCACGGCGGCACCCTCACGCTCGCCTGCTCCGTCGAGAAACGCGGCGGCGCCCCCCTCGTGCAGCTCGACCTGACCGACACCGGCAGCGGAATTCCCGAGCCGGTGCAGGCACGCCTCTTCGAGCCCTTTCTCTCGGGCCGCGCCGACGGCACCGGCCTCGGTCTCGCCATCGCCCGGCGCATCATGCTCGACCATCGCGGCGACCTCGCCCTCGCCGCCACCGGCCCGCAAGGCACGACGCTGCGCGTCACCCTGCCTCTGGCCGGCGCCTGAAAAGCGTGGCTCGCCTCCGGCCCGCCCGATTTGTTGCCAGCCCACGCGCCCCAGACTCGCGTCGCCACCGCTCTTCGCCCATCAATGCCGCATCGCCCGCCGGACCGGAACCTTTCACCCGGGCCCCTTCCGGTTTTCCGGCCTCCGACCGAAAACCGTAAACCCATAATCGAAAATTCCCCATGCCCTTCGCCACCCTCGCCCACCTCCCCGCCAAAGAAATTTTCAACGGCACCGTCCGCGGCCACTACGCGCATCTCGACCGCTCCACCTGCGGCGAAGTGCGCCTGGAGGCCGAGGTCGACGTGCCGATTCACCAGCACCCGCACGAACAGTTCACCTACGTCGTGTCCGGGCGCTTTCAATTCACCGTCGGCGGTGAGACGACGGTCCTCGAGCCCGGCATGGCCGCCATCATCCCGGCCAACGTCCCGCACGGCGGCCGCACGCTGACGGCGTGCAAAGTCGTCGATGTCTTCGCTCCCGTCCGCGAGGAATACCGCGTCTGAGCCACGGGCGACGACCCGTCGCTTGGAACTGTAGGAGCGGCTTTAGGCCGCGATTGATCGCGCTGAATCGCGGCCTAAAGCCGCTCCTACAACCGATGCACGCCGCCCGGCTGCTCAATCGCAAATCGAGAATCTCAAACCGAAAATCGAACTCACTCTTCCAGCTCCACGTTCCAGCAGCACGGCGGCCGCACGCTGACGGCGTGCAAGGTCGTCGATGTCTTCGCTCCCGTCCGCGAGGAATACCGCGTCTGAGCCACGGGCGACGACGCGTCGCTTGGAACTGTAGGAGCGGCTTTATGCCGCGATTGATCGCGTCGAATCGCGGCCGAAAGCCGCTCCTAGAACCGATGCACGCCGCCCGGCTGCTCAATCGCAAATCGAGAATCTCAAACCGAAAATCGAACTCACTCTTCCAGCTCCAC
>JACQFT010000143.1 GCA_016199925.1 Opitutia bacterium
ATCCGCGGCGTCCTCGCGCTGCGCCCGGCGGCCCCGGCGGCACTCGGCTGAGGCCGGCCCGCGCGGCGCGCCCGGCGGTTTTTCTCTCGCCCGGAAACGGCGCGCAGATTTACCCTCTGCCGATGCTGAACTACCTCTGGCTCGCACTGGTCTCGCTGGCCGTGCTCGTCGGCGCCGCGACCGGACGCCTGCCCGAGGTGACCGCCGGCGCGTTCGCGATGGCGGAGACGGCGGTGATGAAAATCGCGCTGCCGCTCGTCGGCGTCATGACTCTGTGGCTCGGCCTCATGCGCCTGGCCGAGCGCAGCGGGTTGGTGCAGGTGCTCGCCCGCGTCCTGCGTCCTGTCATGAAGTGGCTGTTCCCCGACGTGCCCGCCGAGCACCCGGCAATGGGTTCGATGCTGATGAACATGGCGGCGAACATGCTCGGCCTCGCCAACGCCGCCACGCCGCTCGGCCTGCGCGCGATGCGCGACCTCGAGACCCTGAACCAGGCGCCCGGCACCGCCACGAATGCGATGGTGATGTTCCTCGCGATCAACACGAGCAGCATCCAGCTCCTTCCCGCCACCGCCATCGCCATCCTCGCCGCGCAGGGCTCCAAGGATCCGACGGCGATCGTCGGCACCGCGCTCCTCGCCACGACCTGCTCGACCATCGCCGGCATCAGCGCCGCGAAATGGCTGCAAACCTGGCGCCTCTTCCGCGCCGACGCCGCACCGGCTGACCGCGCGGCCGCAGCCAGGCCGGACACCGCGCCGGAAGCCGTCGCGCTCGCGGAGCCCGCGCCGCTCACCTCCGCCGGCAAGGCGACGCTCGCCGTCCTGGCCGCGGCTTTCGCCCTGCTGTTCGTCTGGATCGTCGCCGCGCCGCAAGGCTACCGCGACGCTTCGAGCGCGGTGCATCAGATGATTTTCCCCGCCCGGGTGGCTCTCCCCGCGTGGGAAAACCCGTCCGCGCAAAACGTCTTCCTCCGCGCGATCGGGGCGCTGTCGTTGCTGGCCGTGCCGCTCATGCTGTTGTTCTTTCCGCTCTACGCGGCGCTGCGCCGGGTGAAAATCTACGAAGAGTTCATCGAAGGCGCGAAGGACGGGTTCGGCGTCGCCACGCGCATCGTGCCCTTTCTCGTCGCGATCCTCGTCGCCATCGGCATGTTCCGCGGCGCGGGCGGCATCGAGGCGATGAAGAGCCTGCTCGCTCCGGTGCTGGTGCCGCTCGGCTTCCCGCCGGATTTGCTCCCGCTCGCGCTCGTGCGCCCGCTCAGCGGCAGCGCGTCGCTGGCCATGTTCTCGGAACTCGTGCAGACGGCCGGCCCGGATTCGAGCCTGGCGCGCATGGCGGGCACGATCTACGGCAGCACCGAGACGACGTTCTACGTGATCGCGGTCTATTTCGGCGCCGTCGGCGTCCGGCGCACGCGGCACGCGGTCGCCGCGGGCCTGTTCGCCGATTTCATCGGGGTCGTCGCGTCGGTGGCGATCTGCCGCCTGATGTTCGGCTGAGCCGACCGTCGCCGGGCCGGCGAAGTGGCAAGCTGCCCGCCTCTCAGCATGCAGCCCGGGTCGGCGGCGAGGCGCGCCGGTTCAAGGCGCCATCGGCACGGGCACGTCGCCGGAGTTGGTGGTGACGCCAAAGCCGTAGAACAGCCAAGGCACGACGACGACGAGCGTAAGGACTGCGTTGGGTGGGGGCCTGACCCGACGATAGCCCGTCACGCCGGGCGCGAACAGGGGTCAGACCCGCCTGAGTCGGTTTCGGTGACGGAAGCCACGGCCCGCGCCGAGAACGAGCAGGCCGAGGATGAGAGCGGGAAACACGGAAGTTGGTGTTTTCCCCGAGGGCGAAGCGGCCGCCGCGAACCTACGCGCGAGGCCGCGTCCGCAGATTTTTCCAGAACCGTCGAAAGCAGTCTTGACGGCGGGCCCGGCCTCGTTTCACCTTTCGGTTAATTAACCTTTTGGTTGCCTCTCCCATGTCTCCCGACCGCCTCAGCCTCACGTTTTCCGCCCTCGCCGATCCGACGCGCCGGGCCATCCTGCTCCGACTCTCGTCGGGCCGGACCACGGTCAGTGCCCTGGCCGAGCCCCACGACATGAGCCTCCCGGCCATCTCGAAGCACCTGAAGGTGCTCGAGCGCTGCGGGCTGATCACGCGCAGCCGCATCGCGCAGGAGCGCCCCTGCCACCTCAACGCCGAGCCCATGAAGGAGGCCGTCGACTGGCTCGAGCGTTACCGCGAGCACTGGGAACAGAGCCTCGACCGCCTCGACAACTACCTGCAGGTCTTGCAGGGCAAGAAACCGGCCCCGGCCGCGGGCGCGGGCCGACTCGCTCCCCGACTCAAGTCTGTCGCCACCGCCAAATCCTCGCGCGCCAAGAAACCGCGCAAGCGCCCGTGAGCCCATCCTCGCCGCCAACGAACAAAACTTCGACCGCCGCGCCGCGCACCTCGCCCGACTTTCCTCACCCCACGCCCACCATGCCCGACCCAAGTAATCCCGCCCCGGACGCCTCCGACCGGGAAATCGTCATTTCCCGCGTCATCCACGCTCCGCGCGAGCTTGTCTGGCAGGCATGGACGAATCCCGAACACGTCGTGAACTGGTGGGGCCCGCGCGGCTTTACCGACACGACCAAGCGTCATGAATTCCGCGTCGGCGGCCATTGGGAACACACGATGCACGGACCCGACGGCACGGACTATCCCAACAAGGCCAAGTTTCTCGAGATCGTGCCGCTGGAGCGCATCACTTTTCTTCTCGGCGGTGGCAGCGACCTCGAGGCCGACGAACGCCGCGGCGTGACTTTCCGGGCCACCTGGACCTTCGAGATCGTGGACGCCGACCGGACGCGCCTCTCCGGACGCATGGTCTTTCCGTCGAAGGAGGCGCGTGATCGGGTGGTGCGCGACTTCGGAGCCATCGAGGGCGGCCGGCAGACGCTCGAGCGCGCCTCCGAGTATCTTGCGGGGATGCGTTGCGAGCCGTTCATCGTCTCCCGCGATTTCGACGCACCGCTCGACCTCGTGTGGCGTGCGTGGACGGACCCCGTGGACTTCGCCCGCTGGTGGGGACCGCAGGGCGTCAAGGCGCAC
>JACQFT010000162.1 GCA_016199925.1 Opitutia bacterium
AAGGCCGGCGAGACCGGCCAGCCCGGCACGGGCGGCCCGGGCTGGAAAGTGAAAGCCGAGTTCAACGACAAGGCCCACACGCGCGGCGTGCTCTCGATGGCCCGTTCGTCGCACCCCGACAGCGCCGGCTCGCAGTTCTTCGTCTGCCACGGCGACGCCCGCTTTCTCGACAAGCAATACACCGCCTTCGGCCAACTGCTCGCCGGTGACGCCGTGCTCGAGCAGATCGCCAACGTCCCGACGAAAGGCGCCGGCGGCGAGAAGAGCACGCCCATCGACCGCGTCGGCGTCGAGAGTGTGAAAATCGTGGCGCAGGCGTGAGGCGGGCTCTCGGCGAAGGCGCGAGTGGCGGCGGGGGCGGGCGCAAGCCGCGTATCCCCCCGGTCGCGTTGCATGGTGCTTGGCTCCCGCCGGTCAGTCTTTCGTTTCCGCCGGTTGGCTGGCGTGCTCCATCAGTCGGCGGACGTAGGCGTAGTATTTGTCAGTGCTTGCATCTGAGGACTTCAAGGTCCGGACGAGGCGCAAAGCTTTTTCCTTTTCGCCCAACCGCCACCAGGCGACAGCCAGTTGGGGCGCGATGCTCGGATACAGCGCCTGCGCCTGGCTCTGTTCGATTCGGTTCACGGCTTCGAGCCGGGGAGTTGGCGCGAAAGCCTCGACGCCCGCCAGCCACGCGTATGCCTCCATCGCGCCCGGGTTCAGCGCCAGGCATTTGTCCAGATATCCCCGCGCCTGGTCCGCCAAGATCTCGGGCAGCTCGGCGCGCAGGGTGACATGGTATTGTTGGGTAGGCGTGTGGCGCCGTGCCGCCAGCAAATAGGCAAAAGAATTTGTCGAGCCGTTCTCCAAAGCGCGTTCCCAGTAACGCTCCGCGTCGCCCGTCTGTCCGTCGCCCTGCGCCAAATTCGCCATCGCCTCGTAGGGGCGCGGCGAACCGGGATTGGCTTGGGCCAAATTGAGGAGTTCGAGGCCAAACGAGCCCAGCCCCTTGCCGGCCCGGCCGAACAGGACGGCCAGGGCAAATTTCCGATCCAGATCGCTCGCGGGCGCGAAAACCACGTTCTGCAACCACCGTTCGCCGGCCGGGACGAGTTGCGCCACCGGCTGCTTCCACCGCTCGAGATATTTCTTCTCCTCCGCCTGCAACTCATCCAGCGACATCCCGAATTCCCGGCCGACAGTCGCGCCATCCGCGGTTTCGCCCCGCCGCAACGCTGCGAAAATTCTCCGCACCGCTTCCAAACGCGCGGGCGTCCGGTCCGTCAGCAGGAAATGCCAGAACGCCCACGCCTCGTGGTAGAGCACGGTCTTGTGGTTGAGGGGATCGAGTTTCTTGTTCATCTGCCCGTCGTCGCACAGGCTGGCCAGCGGCAGCAATCGCGACACCCGGAGCTCGCGGCGGTGGTCGCGGGCCGGCGTTCCCAACTCGATTTTTCCTCGGCGGTATTCGACCGTGGAGAGGTATTCCGGCAACCCGACGGATATCCAAAGCGGCGGATGCGGCACCAGGCTCGTCAGGAGATAGTTCGCATAAAAAATCAGCATGACTTCCCGCGAGGCCGCGAAGGCGTCCCCTTTGATCAGCGACATGGTCAGGCCCGAATCGCCGCGCCAGAAGAGCGAGGTGGACCGCCACTCGGGATCCGGCTTCGGCGCGTTGGCCGGCATGAAATCGTCAAACGCCCTCTCCGACTCGAACACGACCACCAGCATCGCCGGGTCCGGGACGACGGCGGAGCCGGTGATCGCCTTGATCTGCTCGCGCACCTCGAGCAGCTCATACATCAGCTTGAGCGAAGCCTCGGCCGAGCCGCTGCTGAGCACCTCCAGGTTGCCGACTTTCGTGTGGAGATACTTGGTTTTGCCAAAGAGGACTCCCGGGGCAAGGCCCGTCAACGCCCAGAAAAGAGCGCAGGCAGCAACAAACCGGAGGCACATTTTTCGGGGCATGGTGGTCGGGACGGCAGGCGGGCGCCCGCAACGTGAGTGACGCGGGCACCTGCCGGCAACTGGAAAAGCCTGTCGCCCTACTTCTGCGCCAGCAATGGCGGGAGCAACGCGCGCAGTTTGCCCCGCGCCTCGACGTCAATCAGCCGACCGTCTTTGCCCACCACCCACAAAGCGGGAATCGAACCGATCTGGAAACGGCGGGCCAACTTGTTGTCCCAGCCGCCGCCGTCGAAAAACTGCGGCCAGTCCATCCCCCGCGCCTTCACGAAGTCGCCGAGCTTCTTGCGTTCCGTGTCGAGGCTGACGCCCACGACCTCGACCCCGCGCGGATGAAACTCCCGGTAGAGCGCCAGCAGCTCGGGCAAATCCTCGACGCACGGGCCGCACCAGGTCGCCCAAAAGTCCACCACGACAACTTTGCCCCGGAGCGCCGCCAAGTCCACCCGCCGGCCGTCGAGGGCGGTAAAGGACAGATCGAGCGGACGGTGGAAATACGGCAAGGCCGCGCGGGCCCGGGCACCGCGCCCGGCCAGCGCCGGATCGGCCGACGCGGCGGCGATGGCGAACGCGCGGTCCGCCCGCGCCTCGTCGCTCAAGCGGAGCATTGTGCCGAGGATGAACGCATAGTTCGCCCGGCTCGCCTCGCCTTTGTGCCGGGTGACAAACTCCTCCAAGCGCGCCACGAACTGGGCCGTCTTTTCCGGCGCCGCACCCGGCAGCGCCAACTCGCGCAGCCGCGCGTTCAGAATCGCCGCATCCACCTGCGCCCGCACTTTCGGGGGCACGTCGGTCGCCAGTTCGAGTCGCGCGCGCTCCTCGTCCCACCGCGCCCGGTCGAGCGCGACCGCAAGGCCCTCGGCGACCTCAGGCGTCACTTCCACCCACCAGGCGCGCGCGAGGAGCGCGTGCGCGTCGTCGGGGAACCGCCGGAGAAAATAGGCGAGATGCTGCTGGAGCAGCGCGAGGCCACCGATGCGGGGACTCCGCTCCTCAGCCTGCGGCCCGAGGCGCCGGGAAAACTTCGCGGCCGGTTTTTCTCCACTTAGTTTGCCGAGGCTCTGCCGCACTTGCTCGATCTGCTTCCACGCCGCGTCCGCCTCACTCGTCGCGGCGGGAGCGGGCGCGCCCGCCGCCAACGCCGCGAGCACAGCCCACCCGCACACGGACCGAACCGGTCGGAGGAAAGTCCGCACTGCACGGCGAAGAAGGAAAAACGGGCGACGCATGGGCCGAGGAGCAAGCGGGGCAGGTTGGGAGCGTCCCCGGCGGCCAGGCAAACAAAAAGCCCGCGGCGGAACCGAAGCGTGCCGCGCCGGCTACTTCGCGTCGGGGAGCCCGTTGAGGAGCCGCTTCGCCTGCGAGCGGACCTGCATCGGCAACGCCGGCTGCTCGCGCAGCAACCGCTCCAGCCGCACGCGGGCCTCGTCCGGCTGGCCGTCGATCGTCTCCCGTTTGGCCAGCGCGATCTGCACCGCCGGCGAACCGGGGCTCACCCGGGCGGCGTCGGCCAGCAGGGCGCGCTCCACCGGCGAGAGTTCGCTCTGGGTTTGCGTGAGCGCGGCGATCCCGTCGTAGGCAAACTTCATTCCCGGGTCGGCCGCGAGGGCCTGTTGGAAAAGCACCAGTGCGCGGACCGGGCGATGCGTGGCGGCGTCCGGCAAATCAACCAGCGAACGGTCGAGTGCGGCGAAGCCCAGCCAACTGCAGATCCACGCGTTCCGGCTGCCGGCGCGATAGGCTTTCACCAGCGCGCCGAGCGCTTCGTCGGTCAGCTCGGGACCGCCTTTGCGCACGAGGGCGGAGGCTTTCAGTTGCAGGGCTTCGATGTCGCCGGGGTTCGCCGCCAGCACGGCGGCGAGGAGCGGCAGGGCGTCGTCGCCGTGCTCGGTGGCGATCAGCAACTCCGCCATGCTCCGGTCCAGCGCGCTGCCGCTCAGCGCAGCGAGAGGCCAGGCGTTCTCGTCAATCTTCCGGTCGAGTTTGGAGGTGGAGATGTCCCACCGCGGCGAACGGATGTAGGTGTCCAGCCGGGCCTGGGCTTCTTCGACCGACACACCGAAGCCCGCGGCGAACGCCGACTCGGCGGGCAGATTCTGCCGCAACGCGGCGAGGTAAGAACCGAGCTGCGCGAGGCTCCCGCCCTTCGTGCCGAAGAGCAGCATGTTGGTGAGCGCGGCGGACTGCGCGTAGAAAAGATCGGTGCGGCCGTGTTTCCAGCCGGCGCGCGAGTAGTCCAGCTCGGTCTGCCGGAGCAACGGGAGCAGCGGCGGCGTGCCCTTGATGCGCACGAGCTCGAAGGCCTCCCGCGGCGGCTCGCCGAGCCGAAAGCCGTCGCCCTGCAGGGTGAACGACTCCATGACCTGCGCCACGCCTTCCTCAAACCAGAGGGGAATCTCCACCCGCGCCCGGCGCAGATACCAGTGCGTGAGCTCGTGGTAGAGGCGCTCGCGCGTGTCGAAGCGCGAACCGCTCAGCGGCACCGCCCCGAGGTTGGCGCCGATGCTCTCCGCGAACAGCGCGCTCACCCGCAGCGGCTTGCCGTCGACCAGCGGGAGAAACGGGCGCAGCGCGCCGTCGGAGCTGAACAGGAAAATCGTGGCCGGTTTCTCCCGCGCCGGCGCGGGCAGCGCGAGGGCCGTCTGTTGCGCCCGCCGGAACCACTCGATCTCGGCCGCCCATTTTTTGACCTGCGCCGCCGACGCGTCGCTGATGATGGTCAGGCCGGGCGCGGTCAGTTGCAGCCACTCCCGGCGGTGGATCTCCTCGCGTGTCACCGCGAGCACCGCCGCCGGCGACAGCGCCGCCAGCAGCGCGGCACCGAGCAGCCATCCGCTGCGACGGCCGACGGCGGGCCGAACGGCCGGCAGAATTTCCGAGAGGATGGAAGACGGAACGAACGAAGCGTGCATGAGCGTCTGCTGAAACTTGGTTGGCGGCCCGCCGTCGTGAGAATTCGCCCCGCGCGGCGTGGCGCAAACAAAAAGCCCGGCGCGCGGGCACCGGGCGGGACTTTTGTTTTGGAAAAGTGGAGCCGTGTCGCCCTCGGCGCGGTGCATCGGCGAAACGCGGCGAGGGCGCCGCGTCCCCAGGGAAGCGGCTTCAAAACAAAAGACCCTGGGCACCGGGCGGGGAGAAAACGTTCGACCGCGCTCAGGCGCGGCTGGCCGGCCTCAGGCGCGGTCGAAGCCGACGGCCTTCGCGACTTCGTCGTAAACGATCCGGCCGCCGCGGGTGTTCACGCCCTTGGCGAGGCCCTTGTGGTCGGCGAGCGCGCGCTCGACACCCTTCTGCACCATCATCGCGAGGTAGGGTTCGGTCGCCTGCGTTAGACCCATCGTCGACGTGCGGCCGACCAGCGCGGGCATGTTCGGCACCGCGTAGTGGTTGACGCCGTGCGACTGGTAAACGGGTTTCTCGTGCGAGGTGGCGTGGATCGTCTCGATGCAGCCGCCCTGGTCGATCGCGATGTCCACGATGACGGAGCCGGGCCGCATCTGCGCGACCATCTTGGCGCTGACGACGATGGGCGCCTTGGCGGCGGGGATGAGCACCGCACCCACCAGCAGGTCGGCGTCGGCGACAGCGTGCTCGATGTTGGCGGGATTGGACATGAGCGTGACGACGCGGCCGCGATACTCGGTGTCGAGGGCCTCGAGCTTGCGGGTGTCGAGGTCGAGCACGGTGACGCGCGCGCCCACGCCGACGGCCATCTGCACGGAGTGCGCGCCGGAGTTGCCCGCGCCGATGACGACGACGTGGCCCGGCATCGTGCCGGGGATGCCGCCGAGCAACACGCCGGAGCCGCCGTATTGCGACTGGAGAAAATATGCGCCGAGCTGGATGGCGAGACGGCCCGCGACTTGTGACATGGGCTTCAGCAGCGGAAAGGAACCGTCGGCGCCCTCGACCGTTTCGTAGGCGATGCCGAGGATGCCTTTCTTGCAAAGTTGCTTCGCGAGCACGGGGCCCGCGGCGAGATGGAGATAGGTGAAAATCGTCTGGCCCTGCTGCATGCGGCTGTATTCGGCCTCGAGGGGCTCTTTGACCTTCACGATCATGTCGGCGCTCTTCCACACCTTGTCGGCCGAGGCGGTGAAGGTGGCGCCGGCGGCCTTGTATTCCGCGTCGGTGAACCCGGCCGTCAGGCCCGCATTGTTTTCCATGATGACTTTGGCGCCGAGCTGCGTGACGCGGCGGCAGAGGCTGGGGGTCATGGAAACGCGTTTCTCACCGATCTTAATTTCTCTGGGGACTCCGATAATCATAGGCGCGGATGCAAACCGGTCGGCCGGGCAAACTCAAGAACGCAGCGGCCGGGCGCGCCGGGGTAGTGCCGGTCCTTGGCCGCCGGGCAAGCGGGCCTAATTGCGCTTGCGCCGGGCGGGTGCCGCCGCGTTAGCTCCGCCCCCACCCTCACCGGATGCCCAAACCGCTCAACCTCGTCGTTGCCTGCTCGGAGAATCGCGTCATCGGCCAGGGACGGCGGCTGCCCTTTGATCTGCCGGAAGACAAGGCCTGGTTTGGCCGGAAGACCGCCGGCACCGTCTGCGTGCTCGGTCGCGTGTGTTTCGAGATCTGGCCGCGCGTCCTGCTCGACGGACGCCAGCCGGTGGTCCTCACCTCGCAACCCGAACTCGTCCGCGCCGAGGCCGCACGCCGCTTTGGCGGCGATGCGGCGGCCCGCATGCGCGTCGCGCCGGACGTGGCCGCCGCCCTCGCGTTCGCGCAACAACTGCCCGGCGAGATCATGATCTGCGGCGGCCAGCGCATCTACGAGGAGACCCTGCCGTTCGCCGACCGCATCTACCTGACGCTCGTCCACGCCGAAATCGCGGGCGATGTTTTTATGCCGGAGTGGCGGCACCTGCCCTGGCGCGAGACGGCCCGCCGCGAGAGCAGCGATGCGAATTACCGTTATACCTTCAGCACGCTGGAGCGCTGAACTGGCCGCGCCTAGTTTTAGCAAAGTCTTCCGAGCCCGTCGGGCCAAACCCGTAGCCACAGGCGTCCCTGCCTGTGGGTCTGCGATTGCTCTCAACCGGCAGGCAGGGACGCCTGCCGCTACAAAGCCCCGCTCACTTTGAAGACGCTTCCGCGTGTTTCCACCCCGGTCCGCGCACGAAACGGCCCGGCCGCGCCCCGGTGTGTTCGCCGTCCTTGAGCACCTGCCCGCCGTTCACGAACACATGCACCATGCCCGTGGCGAACTGGTGCGGTTGTTCGTAGGTGGCGTGGTCGGCGACCTTCGCCGGATCGAACACCACCACGTCGGCGAAAAATCCCGCCCCTAGCGCGCCGCGGTCTTTCAAGCCGAGATTCTCCGCCGGCAACGTCGCGAGCTTCCGCACTGCCGCAGCGAGCGAGAGCAGTTTCTCGTCGCGCACATAGCGGCCGAGCACGCGCGCAAAATTCCCGTAGGCCCGCGGGTGCGGATTCGAGAGCAGGAACGGCCCCTCCGGCGCCATCGACTCCGCGTCGGAGCCGAACGACACCCACGGCAGCGCGACCTGCCGGCGCACGTTGTCCTCGTCCATCAAAAAGTAGATCGTGCCGACGCGGCTGCCGTCCTCGATGACGAGGTCCATCGCCGTGTCCTCGGGCGAGGTGCCGCGAAGACGCGCGATCTCCGCGAGCGTCTTGCCGGTGAGCGGTTTCAGCGCCGGGTTCTTGAACTGGCAAAGAATGATCCGGTCGGGCGACCCGGCGCCGAGGTAGAGGCTCTCCCATTCGTCCGTCGGCGTGGTCATCTCGCGGCGCACGCGCGCGCGGATCGTGGGATCGCGCAGGCGCGCCGCCCACTCCTTGTAGCCGCCCTCCTGCACCCACGGCGGCATCGCGGCGTCGAGTCCCGTCGCGCCCGCCGTGTAAGTATACATGTCGGCCGTGATGCGCAGCCCGGCGGCGCGCGCGGCTTCGATCTTTTTGATGACGGCATCCAACTTCGGCCAGTTCGCCCGGCCCGCCGCCTTCAGATGATAGACCTCCGCCGGCACGTGCGCCTCGCGCGCGATGGTGAGCAACTCGTCCAGCGCCTCGAGCAGTTGGTTGCCCTCGCTGCGCAGGTGCGAGATATACATGCCGCCGTAGGGCGCGGCCGCGCGGCAAAGTTCGATCAGCTCGCCCGTCTTCGCGTAGAACGCCGGCGCGTAGATCAGCGACGAACCGACACCCATCGCGCCCTCCTCCATCGCCTGCCGCACCAGCGCCTTCATCCGCTCCAACTCCGCCGGCGTCGGCGGCCGGTCGGCCTTGCCGAGTTCGTGGATCCGCACCGTGGTCGCGCCGACGAACGACGCCACGTTGCAGGCCACCCCGCGGCGCTCGAGATACGAAAGGTATTCGCCGAGCGTCGTCCACTCGACCGGATACTTGAGGTCGGCCTGCGACTCGACCAAGTCGGCTTTCATAGCCTCGTTGAGCGGGCCCATCGACTCGCCCTCACCCATCACCTCGAGCGTCACGCCCTGCCGAATCTCGCCCTGCGAACGGCCGTCTTGGAGCAGCGATTCGTTCGACCAACTGAGCATGTTGATGAAACCCGGCGCGACGGCGAGGCCGGTCACGTCGATTTCCCGCGCGCCTTTGCCCGCGACGCTCGGCCCCAGCGCCGCCACGCGGTCGCCGCGGATGGCCACGTCGCCCACGAACGGCTGGCCGCCGCTGCCGTCGTAGATCGTGCCGTGCCGCAGCACGACGTCATAGTCCGCGCCAAAGAGCGCGACGGAACAAAGGGCCAACAAGACAACGCCGGCTCGCGGCCAGGGGTGATTGCTCATGGCGCTTTTTGTCGTGGCACGCCCGTTGGCGCAAGCGCGGAGGCCGGCATCTACTTCAGCGCTGCGTGCGCCTTCGCGACCACGAGGTATTTTTCGGCCCAGTGGCGGATGCCGCTCTTTTCTTTTTCCGTGAGAAGCCGCACCACTTTCGCCGGCGAGCCAAAAATCATCGAACCCGGCGGCGCCACGAAGCCCTGGGTCACGAGGGAATTCGCGCCGACGATGCAGCGGTCGCCGATCTTCGCACCGTCGAGAATCGTCGCGCCCATGCCGATGAGGCACTCGTCGCCGATCTCGCAGGCGTGGATGATCGCGCTGTGCCCGATGGTGGTGTAGCAGCCGATCTTCACCCCGAAGGCGTCGGCCAAATGCACCATCGTGAGATCCTGAATGTTGGTGCCCTCGCCGACCTCGATCGAATTGATGTCGCCGCGCAGCACGCAGCCATACCACACGCTGCTCTGTGCGCCGAGTGTCACGTCGCCGACGACCGTCGCATTGGCCGCCACAAACGCGGCCCGGGTGAGGTCGGGTTTCCGGCCGAGGTGACGGTCGAGACGTTGCAGCACATCCATGCGGGCCAGCCTACGGCCGGCCGGCAGCGCGCCAAGCCTGAAGCCGAGCCGCTTCCGCTTCGGTTGCGGCAGTGCCAATCTTCCGGACAAAGCCCGGAAGGCTTTGCGGCCGGCGACACCGCCTTGTGGGAGCGAGCTTGCTCGCGACTCTGCCGCCGGGCGGCGCGAGCGAGCTCGCTCCCATCCCAAGATCGCGCGGCAACGCGGGTCTCCGCCTCGCCAGTCCCGAGGCGCGCCCCTCGGCTCGGCCGGGGAGATTTCGGCGGCTCGCCGCGGGAACGGATTGCTCACGCGAAGAGCGTGCGCGCCGCCAGCCAGTAGAGTCCGGCTGCGGACACGAGGGCCGACGCCACCGCGCCGCCGCGGCGGCGCACCGGCTCGGAACGGAAAAGCGCGAACAGCACCGGCAGCAACAGGCCGGCCACGACCATCTGTCCGGCCTCGACCCCGAGGTTGAACGAGAAGAGCGGCACCGCGAGGCCGGCGCCGCGCGAGCCCACGCCCAGATCCTGAAGCACACTCGCGAAGCCGAAGCCGTGGATGAGGCCGAACCAGAACGTCAGCCACCCGCGGCCGCGGGGCTCGGCGCCGCGCCGGAACAGATTCTCGATCCCGACAAAGACAATCGACGCCGCGATGAGCGGCTCGACCACCGCCGGCGGCACGCGCACCCAGCCGAGCGTGGCGGCGCCGAGCGTGAGCGAGTGCGCCAGCGTGAAACAACCGATGATGACGGCTACCGACTTGAAGCCGCGCGCGGCGACGAGCAACGCGAAGAGGAAAAGCAGATGGTCATAGCCCGTCCAGATGTGTGCCACGCCGAGCCGGAAGAACGTCCCGAAGCCCGGCCGTTCCGCACCGCCTCCCGGCCGCGCCGACGGGACGACCGGCGGAACCAGGACCGACGGCTGGTCGCGGGTGAGTGAGCTGGCGACAAGCGACGCCCCGTGCTCGTCGGTGGCTTTCACGAGTTCGCGGTGAGTCGGGAGCAGTTGGCCCAACTGCATCGCCCGTCCCGTCAGCCCGAGCTTCGCGGCGCCGGGTCGCCGATAGCGCAGGTGAAACGCGAGGTTGTCGCCGGCGAGAAGCTCGACGCGCACTTCCTGCGGCTCGAGCACGGCCTCGCCGCTGCGAATTTCCCACAGGCGTGCGGCCAGCGGGTCGAGGAGCGCCCGCGCCGCGCGGAGCGACTCGGGCGAAGCGTCGGCTCCGGCGGGCAGCGAATAAGGCGGCAGCATCCGGCGCACATCGGCGAGCGCGTAGGACACCGTCAGCTCCACGGCGGTCGGCGCGACGCGGACGGAAGCAACGCTCAGCCCGGCGTCGTGCGCCCGGAGCGAGCCGGCGACGGTCGTGGCGGCGACCGCGAGGAAAACCAGCCGGCGGGGAAACAGCGTCATCGCGTCGGGCCGCGCGTCAGAGCGTCGGGAGCGGCGGCTCGGGTTTGCGCGCCGCGGCGGGTTGGGCGGTGCGCGCGGGCACGGCGCCGAGGCGGGCGAGTTCCTTCTGCGCGAGCACCGCGTGCACGGGATTGAACAGCGGGTCGCGGTTCAGCGCGGCCGACAGATGCAGCCGCGCACTGGTGTCATCGCCGAGCGCCTCCTCGATCACCGCGGCGTGATACAGCATCGCGGGATCTGCGGCCCGGCGTTGCAGCACGACGGGCAACAGCCGGCCGGCCTCGGCGAACCGGCCGGCGCGGCAGTAGGCCCACGCGAGCGTGTCGGCCGCCACGGCGTGCCGGGGGTGGGTGTATTCGCGCTCGGCGAGCGTGACGGCCAGCGGGAGGTTCTCCCCGCGGTCCGCGTAGAAACGAGCGAGCGCACCTTCGCCGCCGTAAACGTGCTGCGCCTCGAGTTTGCGGTGCAGGGTTTCGATCTCGCCGACGATCCGGCGGGCCGCGTCGGGTCGGCCCGTTGCCAGATAGAGATCGTGCAGCAGCGCGAGCGTGCCGTGTTGCGGGGTGATCGCGTTGGCTTTTTCGAGGGCGGCGATGGCGCCGGCGTGATCGCGGGTTTCCACCCGCGCGCGCGCCGCGGCGGCGAGGAGCGCGAGATTGTCCGGGGTCCGCGCCAGCGCCGACTCCACCAGTTTCTGCGCAAGAAATCCGGCGCCCTCGTTGCACATCATGGCGGCGAGTTCGGCGACGCACCACGCCGTGTGCTCGGGGACATTGCCGCCGGCTTTGATGGCTTGTCGCATCAAGCCCATGCCGGCCTGCGGCTGGCCCAGGAGGTAGGCGAGGTGTCCGGCGCGGCTGTAGGAGCTGAGGCCCGGGCGCAGGTCCAGCATCTTCTCATAGTCTCGGGCGGCGGCGGCGTAGTCGCCGATTTCGACGGCCGCATCGCCGCGAATGCCGTAGGCGTCGGGCAGGTCGGGATCGAGTTTCAGGGCTTGCTCGGCCGCGTGGATGCTGTCCGCGAAACGATGCGAGGCGCCCGCGGCCCACGCGAGACCGATGAACGCGCGCGTGTTGGCCGGGTCGATCTGGGCGGCGCGCAGGTAGCTGCGCTCGACGTGCCGATACAGTGTAACGTCGAGGGTGTCGCGCGCGAGTTGCCGGAGGCTGTCGCCGAGCAAGACCCAGTTGTCGCTGCGCTCGGGCCGGATTTTGATGGCGCCGATGGCTGCCTGAAGCGCGCGGCCCGTTTGGTCGGCCCCGGCCCGCGCGCCGATCTCGGCTAGATAAGTGGCATCGTCCGCCGGTGCGGCCGTGACGGTGGAGGGCGGCGCATGGAAGCCGTCCGCGCGCAGGAGCGGATCGGCCGCCAACAAGGCGAGCAGGCAGAGAACGGAGGCGCGAAAAATACTCATGGGAAGAAGGCGTAGGCCGCCGGGTTTGCGGCGGGTCGTTCCGAAATAAAAAACGTGCTGGGCAGTCGGGCCGCCCGGCACGGGAAGAAAACTCCGGGAGCGGGTCAGGCAAAAACCCGTGGGACCGGGCTCAGGGAGCGGGATCTTTACGGTTGAACGTGCCGGAGTGCGGCGTGGCGGAATACGGGAAGACGAGGTTGAAGACCGCATCGTTCGCCGTGACCGCGTCGCCGACCGGAGTAATGGTGGTGTAGGCCGGGCCGCTGGCGATCGCCGTCAGCGCGATGTCGGCGACGTCGTCGCCGAGGCGGCGGCCGTTCGGCCAGCCGCTGGGCGTGCCGTCCGCCGTCGTGTCGCCGCCGATGAAGCCGAGCCGGCTGAAACCCGCCTCGCCCGCGAGGCGCACCGGTTCCGTCGCGGTATTGACGCGGAGCACTTCGGGGATGAAGACGGCCGCGAGGTCGGTGCGGTTGGCCGTCGCGAGGCTGAGGCCGAAGCGCGCGTTCAGGAGCACCGCGATTTCGGAATTCAGCGCGTAGGTCGCAAACGCCGTGCTGTCGTTGGTCGGGCTCGCGCGGTTGAACTTGTCCTTGTCTTTCAGCGCGACGAGGCCCTCGTTGAAGAACGGATTGCCCATGCGGTTGACCTGGATGAACGGGCCGGACTGCGAGGCGTCGCCGTCCGAGCGGCGGAGGGTGCTGCGAAAGCGGCTGGTGGACGCATAGACGCCGACGCCGGTGGCGGCGGGCCCGAAGGCCGGCGTGTAGGCGATGGAAGGCAGCGTGCTGACGGGAATCTGAATGGCGAACGAGAGCACGTTGAAGCCCTTGAAGCCGTCGATCCCGGTGGCCGCCTGCCCGAAACCGCCGGCAGGATTGGGCGTGGGGTTGGCGAGAATCCGGTCGTTGAGAAAATCAAAGATGCCGGGGATGTCGCAATAGAAGCCGTCGTCGCGCGGACCCGCGAAGAGCGATTCGCCGGTCGCGGTCGAGTAGACGGTCTGCTTGGTGTAGCTGTCGAGCGCGGCGAAGGTCGCCGCGCCGGACACGGCGCGCCCGGTGTTGTCGTTGTAGAGCGGGGTGGTCAGCAGGCCGACATTGGGCGGCGGCGTGTTGAGCCCGGTGGCGATGACGGTGGGCGCGCTCCCGGCGACCGTTTTGGTGACGGTGTAAGTCTGCCCGTAGTTCTGGGCGCCGTCGCCGACGGTCGAGATCGCGCCGAGGGCGGTGCCGCGCCCGTAGCTGAGGATCGTGTCGCCGTTCTTGTAGCCGGAGTTCACCGAGGAGAACCGGAAATCGTAGCGGATGAGCGTGGCGCCGGTGACCGGGTTGGCGAGGTGGACGCTGTAGAGCACATCGTCCGCGAATTTGTCGTAGATGACGCCGTCGCCGGGTTCGGAGAACGGTCGCACTTGCACGACGACGTTGAGCACCTTGATGGCGGCGTTGTCGTATTTGGTGCCGAGGAAGGCGTAGACATCGGTGATGTTCGTCTGGGGATCTTGCTTGCTCAGCGGGGAGTCGCTGTGACTCGCGGCAAAGGCCGAGACGGTGACGGTCGCGAGCGCGGTGAGGAGGAGTTTTTTGAGTTTCATGAGGTGATGGTGGCGAGGGACGGGGAAGAGGCGGAGCAGTGCTTGCGCCAGAGGACGAAGCCGAGAGCGAGGACGGCCCCGATGAGCGCGTTTGTGGCGGGCTCCGGAACCGCGGACAAAGTGGAGCCGCTGAGGCTGCCGCCGTTGATGTCCACGGCCGAGAAGGCGCTGGTGCCCGGGCCGAAGCTGCTGTCGAACCCGAAGCCGCTCACCGTGCTGCCGGCGGTGAACGATGCGCTGCCCTCTTGGAACGTGAGCAGCCCCAGTCCGGTATCGAAGAACGCGACGAACGTCGCCGGCGCCGTGAGGTTGAGCACGGTGCTGGCACCAAGGGGCAAGCCCTCGAGGGTGACCGAGGAGACGTCGGTCGCGGTCTGATTGCTGATCGTGTAGTCGTAGTGGAACGTCCCCGCCCCAGGCGTGACGGTGGATTGAACGGTGAACTGGGCGCGGGCCGCAGGCAGCAGGAGGAGCGCGAGGGCCAGCAGTCCGGTGAGACGGGAGCAGATAGGCATAGTGGTTGGGGGATGGGTTTGGATGCCGCGCTCTCCGCCGATCGCGGTCAGGCGGCGCTCGGTGGAAATCGCAGGCACCGTTGAAACGGCGCCGGTCGCGAACCGGATGCAACGACCCGGAATTTTTTTTGCCGGCCGCCCGGTTGGGGCCGCCGCTGGTTTCTCGCCGGCCGCTCGCGGCGGACCCGCTGGCGGGTGCCGGGATTTTCCCCGTTCACCTTTTGCGAGATTTTTGTGGGAGCGACCTTGGTCGCGACTCGCCCGCTGCACGTCGCGTGCAAGCACGCTCCCACGGGCTCGAACCGGCGCGGGCCAGACGGGAAGATTTTTTCGGGCATCCGGAGCGCCCCGTGCGGCGTAGTAGAGCTTGTGCCTCCACTGCGCGCGATCATCACCCACGAATCCTTCTCCGGACCGCCGGCCCGAGTCCCTCCTGCTCGCAGAAGGCACGGTCGGTGCGCGTCCCGCCAGCAATTTTTCGATCGCCGGCCCGCCGCGGAGAACTCTCGTCCGCGAAAGGCCGGCGATTCGCCAACCACCCGCGCGCGGAACGAGCGGGCCGTCCCCGGAATTCCGCGGCTTTGGCGATGAACCACCCCGAGCCCGACGATTTCATCTTGCTGCAAGCGGTGGGCCGCGGCGACGAGAGGGCGTTCGCGCAACTCTACGACCGGTTCTCCGGTCCGGTCTTCGGCCTGACGCTGCGCATCCTGCGTTCGCGCGCCGAAGCCGAGGAGATTTTGCAGGAATCTTTTTGGCAGGTCTGGAAACACGCCGACCGTTTTCAACCCGCGCTCGGTTCGCCCTTCACTTGGGTGGTGACGATTGCCCGGCGCAAAGCAATCGACCGGCTGCGTTCCAATTCGCGCCATCTCCAGCGCATCCAGGAAGCGGCGGTCGGCAGCGCGGCCGTGGACCGGACCGAGCCCACCGGCCTGGACAACGCCGAGGCGGGTGACACCGTCACGGCGGTGCAACAGGCGTTCGCCAAGCTGCGGCCGGAGGAGCGCTGCGCCATTGAACTGGCCTTTTTCGACGGACTCACGCACACGGAGATTGCCACGGCCCTCGGAGTGCCGGAAGGCACGGTGAAAGCCCGGATTCGCCGCGGCATGCTCAAACTCCAACGCCCGCTTGCGCACTTGCACGCGGCGGGCGGAAACCGACCCACCTCCCGAACATGAAACGAACCAAGCCCGAGTCCGGTGGGCGCCGCCCGCGGCGCGGCGGGAACCCTGCCGCAGCGGAGTTCCCGGCCGAATTCGCGATGCTGGCCTACGCGGCGCCGGCGGCGTCCGCCCCCGCGGCCGGGATCAAACGGGCGTTGCTCGCGAAGATCACGGCGGAGAAACGCGCCCGCGCGCCGCGCGCCGCCCGGGGCTGGCGCTTCGATTCCGTCGGCCGGACGGACGGGTGGTTCGCCATGTCGTTTCCCGGCGTGCGCATGAAGGAGCTTTCGCTCGACCTCCGGCGCGACTCGGCCCTCGTGCTCGTCGAGATCGCGCGCGGTGGCCGCTTTCCCGACCACGAGCACGAGTTCGCCGACGAGGGCGTGATTTTGTCGGGCAGCGTGGTGAGCGGCGGGCGCCGCCTCGGCGCCGGCGACTACTATTACGCCGCGCCCGGATCGTCCCACACGGATATCGTCAGCGCCGAGGGCTGCACCGCGCTCGTGCATCTGAGCGCGACCGCGTGGCGGGACCTGAAGACGCACGTGCGGCCGGCCGGGGCGTGACCGGTCGCGCGGCCGGCGCATACTGGGTGCGGCCCGCCGCGCAAACCCGGCGCGGCCGCCGCTCAGGGTCGGCGCCGCTGGGTGGGAGGGAAAGCTCCCGCCAGCCACACCACCAGTCCGACGCAGCAGACGGCGCCCACGGCCCCGGCAGAGAGAACGGCGGCAGCCGCCAGCAAGATGTCCAGTAGTTGCAGATGCATTTTTTTGGTTGGCCCGTGCCGACCAAGACGCCGCGGCGCGCGACGGGTTTCACCGTTCGCCAAAAAAGCCGCCCGGCCGCCGCGGCCTCACTTCTCCTTCGCGTAGGGCGTGCCGAGCGCGAGCGGCGCCACGGCCTTGCCGACAAAGCCGGCGAGGAGCAGCACCGTCAGCACGTAGGGCAGCGCGAGGATGAACTGCACGGGGACGACGCCGACCACCGGCAGCGCCACGCCCTGCAACCGCGCCGCGAGCGCGTCGGTGAACGCGAAGAGCAGGCACGCGCCCAGGGTCGGATAGGGTTTCCATTTGCCGAAAATCAGCGCCGCGAGCGCGAGGTAGCCCTTGCCCGCGGTCATGTCGCGCACGAAGCCCGAGCTCGCCGCCGTCGAGAGACACGCCCCGGCCACGCCGCACAACACGCCGGAGATCGCGACCGCCTGATAGCGGAGCCGGTTCACCGCAATGCCCGCCGTATCGACGGCGAGCGGATTCTCGCCCACCGCGCGCAGCCGCAAACCGAAGCGCGTCCGGTAGAGCACCCACGCCGCCAACGGCACGAGCGCCGCGGCCAGATAGACGAGGAGGTGGTGCCCGCTGAGCAGCTCGGCGTAGAGCAGCCCCGGGAACGGCACGCTGCGCGCCGCGTCCGCGCCCGGCCACACGAGCGACATGAACCGCTGCCCGGGCCCGTCGAGCTGCGGCGTCTGTCCGCCGAGATTGAACCACCCGAGCGCGAGGGTCGGCCCGAGCCCCGCGACCATGATGTTGATCGCCATCGCGGCGACGACCTGGTTGCCGCGATGCGTGATGCAGGCGAACCCGAGCAGCAGCGCGAGCGCCACCGCCGTCGCGATGCCCGCGCCGAGCCCGAGCCAGGCCGAGCCGGTGACGGCCGACACCGCCGCCGCCGCGAACGCGGCGCCGAGCATCATCCCCTCGAGCCCGAGCGCGATGACGCCCGAGCGTTCGCTGAACAAGCCCGCGAGCGCCGCCAGCAGCAGCGGCGCCGCGACGCGGATCGTCGCCGCGAGCAGGAGCACGATGATGGTGTAGGTTTCCACGATGAAACGTCAGCGCGGTGCAGCGGCAGGCGTCCCTGCCTGCCGGGTTTGCCGTTTTCCGATCCCACAGGCCGGGACGCCGGTGGCTACAGCAAGGCGATGACAGGTTGCGTAATTCATTTTGAGTCCACCCGGCCGAAGAGTCTCGCCAGCGGCGCGCGGAAAAGATTCTCCAGCGCGCCGCAGGAGAGGATGACGAGGCCCTGGATGACGACGACCATGTCGCGGTTGATGCGCGGCAGATCGAACGTCAGTTGCGAACCGCCCTGATAGAGTGCGCCGAACAAAACCGCCGCGAGCACGATGCCGACCGGATGGTTGCGCCCCATGAGCGCGACCGCGATGCCGACGAAACCCGCGCCGCTCGGAAAATCGATCAGGATGCGGTGCTGCGAACCCATCAGCTCGTTGAGCCCGAGGCACCCGGCCAGCGCGCCGGAGACGACCATCGCGACGACAGTGATGCGACCGGGGGAGATGCCGGCATAGACCGCCGCCGCAGGATTCTGCCCGACGACGCGCAGCTCGTAACCCCAGCGCGTGCGCCACACGTAAACCCACAGCGCCGCCGCCGCCGCGAGCGCGAGCACGAAGGAGAGATTGAGCGGCGATGTCGCAAAGGCCGCGCCGAGCCGGCCGGGCAGATCGCCCGCGGCCGGCATCCACGCGTGCGCGGCGAACTCGCGCGTCTCCGGCGACTGTTGCCCGGGGTTGATCAGCACGTTGACCAGCAGGTAGGTCATCAGCGCCGCCGCGATGAAGTTGAACATGATCGTCGTGATGACGATGTGGCTGCCGCGCCGCGCCTGCAGCCACGCCGGGATCAGCGCCCACGCGCCGCCGAACGCCGCGCCGGCGAGCACGGCCGCCGGCAGCACGAGCCAGAACGAGAGATGCCCGAGCCCCAGGCACACCAGTCCCGTGCCGAGCCCGCCGATGTAGGCCTGGCCTTCGCACCCGATGTTGAAGAGCCCGGCGTGATAGGCCACCGCCACGGCGAGGCCGGTGAAAATAAAATTCGTCGCGTAGTAGAGCGTGTAGCCGACGGCCTCGGGCGAGCCGAAGGCGCCGCTCACCAGCAGGCGCATCGCCTGCACCGGGCTTTCCCCGAGCAACGCGATGACGCCGCACGAGACGAGCAACGCGGCCGCGAGACTCACCAGCGGCAGCAGCCCGAGGTCGGCCCAGCGGGGGAGTTTGCGCGGCGCGCTCATGCGTGCGCCTCCTTCACGCCGGCCATCATCAGGCCGAGGCGCTCTTCCGTCGCGTCCGCGCGCGCGAGTTCGCCGACGATCTCGCCGCCGGCGATGACGAGGATCCGGTCCGCCAGGCCGAGGATCTCGTCGAGTTCGACCGAGACGAGAAAGACCGCCTTGCCGGCGTCGCGCAGCGCGACGAGCTGCCGGTGGATGAACTCGATGGCGCCGATGTCGACGCCGCGGGTCGGCTGGCCGACGAGCAGGACTTGCGGGTCGGCCTCGAGTTCGCGCGCGATCACGAGCTTCTGCTGGTTGCCGCCGGAAAAAGCCGTCAACCGCAGCCGCGGATTCGGAGGGCGCACGTCGTAGGTCGCCATCTGGCGCTCGCAACCGGCGAGGATCGCCGCCTGGTCCGCGAGCAAGCCGCGGTTGTAGGCGGCGCGGTCCTGGTAGCCGAGAATGCTGTTGGCCTGCGCACTGAACCCCGCCACGACGCCCCGGCGCAACCGGTCCTCCGGCACGTGCGCGAGCCCGAGCCGGCGGCGGGCCCGCGGATCGACGGCCCCCCCGACGAGATCGGTGCCGCGGAGCAAAATCTGCCCCCCGCTCGGCGCGCGGATGCCGGCGAGCGCCTCGAGCAGTTCCGACTGGCCGTTGCCCGCCACGCCGGCGAGCCCGATGATCTCGCCGGCCCGCAGCGCGAAGCTCACGCCCTTGATGCGCGGGACGCCCCGGTCGTCGCACACGGCGAGGCGCTTCACCTCGAGCAGCACTTCGCCCGGCCGGGCCGGACCCTTCTCGACGGTGAGCAACACGGCGCGCCCGACCATCTTCTCCGCGAGATCGCGCGGCGACGTGTCGCGCGTGGCGACTTCGGCGACGACCGCGCCCTGCCGCATCACCGTGACGCGGTCGGTGACGGCCATGATCTCGCGCAGCTTGTGCGTGACGAGGATGACCGTCTTCCCCTGCGCCCGCAGGCGCCCGAGCATCCGGAAAAGCTGGTCGGCTTCCTGCGGCGTCAGCACGGCCGTTGGCTCGTCGAGGATCAGGATCTCGGCGCCGCGGTGCAGGGCCTTGAGGATTTCGACCCGCTGTTGCAGTCCGACCGACAGCTCGGAGACGACGGTGTCAAGCGGCACGTCGAGCCCGTAGTCGCGGCCGAGTTGCTCCAGGGCGGCGCGCGCGCGGGCGAGTCCGCCCGCGAGCACGGGTCCGTCCTCGACGCCGAGCACGACGTTCTCGAGGACGGTGAAGTTGTCCACGAGCATGAAGTGCTGGTGGACCATGCCGATGCCCGCGGCGATGGCGGCCTGCGGCGAGCGCAGTTCGACGCGGCGCCCCTGCACGAGAATCTCGCCCGCGTCCGCCTGGTGGAAACCGTAGACGATGTTCATCACGGTCGACTTGCCCGCGCCGTTTTCGCCGATGAGCCCGTGGATGCTGCCGCGCGCGACTGCGAGCGAGATCGCGCGGTTGGCGTGGACCGCCCCGAAGCGTTTGTCGATGCCGCGCAGTTCGAGCGCGGGCGGCAGTGGGCGGCCGTCAGACATCGCGGGGGGCGCGCGTTGGCCTCGCTGCGTTGGGGAAGGCAAAGCGCGTCGAGGTCGGCGCGCTCCGCCGGCGGTTCGCGGGAGGAGTGTCGGGCATCGTCAAAAGCCGCGCCTCACTGCGCACGATACTCGGAAACCTTGAGCTTGCCGCTGATGATGTCGGCCCTCGCCTGCATCAGCCTCGCTTCCATTTCCGGGGTGATCAGCGCGCGGTTGAACTCGTCGAGCGAGAAGCCCACGCCCTCGTCGGCGAGCCCGAGGACAGTCTGGCCGGCCCGCCAGGTGCCGGCCTTCGCGGCGGCGAACGCTTTATAGACGGCGACGTCCACGCGCTTGACCGCGGAGGTGAGCACGCTGCCGGGATGGAGGTAGTTCTGGTTGCTGTCGCAGCCGATGCTGAGGTGGCCGGTCTCTTTCGCCGCGAGCATGACGCCGAGGCCGGTGGCCCCGGCGGCGTGGAAAATCACGTCAGCGCCGCGGCCGAACTGGCTCCGCGCCAGCTCGGCGCCCTTCGTCGGATCGCCCCAGGCGGCGGGCGTGGTGCCGGTCATGTTCTGGAACACCTCGGCCGCCGGATTCACGTAGTGCGCGCCCTCGGTGTAGCCGAGCGCGAACTTGCGGATGAGCGGTATATCCATGCCGCCGATGAAGCCGACCTTGCCGGTCTTCGACGCCATCGCCGCCGCCATGCCGCAGAGGAACGACGACTCCTGCTCGCGGAAATTGATCGACTGCACGTTCGGCAGGTCCACGACGCCGTCGACCAGCGCGAATTTCACGTCGGGAAACTGCTTCGCGACGCGCTCGACCGCCGACGCCTGGGTGAACCCGATCGCGACGATGATGGTCGCGCCGCGCCGCGCCATCTGCACCATCGCCTGCTCGCGCTGCGCGGCGTTGGTGATCTCGAACTCGCGCACGGCGATGCCGGTGTCCTTGGTGAACTTCGCCGCCCCCTCCGCGGCGGACTGGTTGAAGGAGCGGTCGAACTTGCCGCCGAAGTCATAGACGATGGCGGGCGAGAACTCCCGGGCGGGAGCGGCGTGGAGCGCGGCGGCCGCCGCAGCGGCCGCCAGAACGAGGAGCAAACGTGGAAACTTCATCATAGGATCAACCGGTCGGCGGGAACGTGCATGAACTCTCCGGCTAATTCAATCCCGGATCGCCCGACGGGGTCGCGCCGGTCCGGGCGGGGACTTCGAGCCGCGCGAGTCCGATCTGGCTGAACTCGGCGTAGTCGCCTTCGACTTGGTTCACCGTCCGCACCGCGACCCAGACGCGGCGCGAATGCCGGGGCGCCCGCGCGACGACGCTGAGTTCGACCTCCTCCCGCCACTCGCCGACCGGCAGGCGCTGGATGGTGCCCAGATCGGCAAATTTGCCCGTGGCGTCGGTGAAATAGACGACGAGAAACGTCATCGTGCCCGGGCTGACCCGGGCCTTGACGCGCGCGGTGGCGCGGTAAAGCGCGCCGCCCTCGGCCGGCATCCACTGCCAGAACGTTTCCTCCAGGCAGCCGGTCAGCCTGACGGCGTGGCCCTTGCTCGCCGGCACCAGCGTCGCCATGCGGTGCTCAGCGGGCAGACCGTAACCGCGCCACGCGCCGGGCTTCGTCCAGTCGAGCGCGGCGGGCCCCGCGGCGGTGGTCACTTGCACCTCCGCGAGAGTCGGGTCGGCGGAGACGAGCCGCGGCGCCGGAGCTTTCGCCTCGGCGGCGAGCTCCGGCGGCAGCGAAAAGTCGCGGCACAGAGTCCGGATCGCCGGCCGCATTTCCGCCGGGAGCGGGCTCCGGCCGAGACGATACACCGCGCTTCCCGCCGGATCATCGCGCGTGAGCTCCCGCGGAACGGGGAGGACGGCGAACGGAAACTCCCTCCGCGTTTTGTCCGATTGTCCGGTGAACCTCCGCTTCGCTTCCAAATACTCCCTGGTTAAGGCCAGCAACTCCGCGGGCGCGGCCTGCGGTTGCAGGAGCAGCCGGATGAGTGCTTCCCGCCGCTCGCAAAAGTCGGCGAAGGTCTCCGTCACCGCGAACGACTCGCTCACCATCCGCAGGCGCTCGCGCACGGCGTCGGACCGCGCGAGGCGCGCGGCGGCGGCGAGCTCGGCGCGCAACCGTTGGCGGATCGCCGCCGGAAAGAGCAGGTGCTGCTGCTCGTCCTTGAAATATTTCAGCCAGTAGGACGGCAGCGGCTGGTGGCGCCATTGTGCATCACACTGCGCGAAGAACTCGCGCATCGGCGCCGCCGCTTCCTGCCAGAACTCGCGGTAGTAGGTGTCGAGCAGGTCGGCCGGATTCTGTTTCGCGTTCCAGAGCAGTTGCGCGACGAGCCAGGCTTTCGGCCCGTCGAGCCCCCAGTTCGGCGAACTCTCGGCGTAGTAGGCCCGCACGCCGGCGTCGTAGGCGAAGGGGATCGACTCCGACACCGCGTAGATCGCGGGGCGCGGCACCTGAAAGGTCGAGCCGTAGAGGTAATCGTAGAGGCCGACGATGCGCGGACCCGCGGCGACCCAGCGTTTGATCAACGCCCGGTCCTCGGCGGCGAATTTCGGATCGAACCACTTGGTGCGGTCCGCCGTCAGAAACGGCACGACGTTGGGCTCGACGGGGAAGTCCGGCGCGTTCTCCGTCCAGTCGTAGGCGTAGGTGCCGACGTAGCGGTCGGGAAACTCCCGGGCCACTTCGCGCGCGACGTTGTTCACGAAACCGAAAACGAGATTCGAGTAGTCGGGCTTTCCGCGAAACCAGCCGCGGTTGCCGACGAGCTTGGCCGTCTCGGGCGACTGGTCGTAGCCGACGGTGTCGTTCATGCAGAGCGGCACCGACAGCCGCGCCGGCGATTCGCGCAGCCACTGCTTGAGCACGTTCGCGGCGTAAGGCGCGGCGAGCGGCGACGCGAGGTTCGGCTGCCAACTGTTGGTGTCACCGACGCGCGGCTGAAAGCGTTTGCCGTTGATCAACGGCGCGAGCTCCGGCGTCTTTAGCAAATCTTCGCGTTTGAATATGGCGCCCATGCTGTGCCCGTGCTCGAGCAGCGCGTTGAGCCGGTTGCGCGCGAACCACTCCGCCGCCTCGGGCGTCCCTCCCACGGAAAGATTGCGGGAAACAAACGACGGCGACCACTGCTCGGTTTTCACCGGCAGGCTGAAAGTATTTCTTCTCGGCACCTGCACCCCGAGAGCGCCCGGAATGAACCAGTGCGCGCCCAATTCCTTTTCCAGAAACCAACTGACCGCTGGTTCCAAAGTCTCCGGCGAGCGGCTCGTGATGCTCAGACGGCCGGCGCCCGAAAAATAGGCGGCCGGAAAATCCAACTTTCCGGGTGGACCCGCTTCTTGAGCGGCGAGAAATACGCCACGGCCCTTCGTGTGCGCCCCATCGCCCGGTCGGATCGGAAACGACGCTGGGCTCCGGTCGGCGGCCGAAGCCAGGGTTTGCTGGAGCAACCCCGCGGCCCGCCGGCCGGCGTCGCCGAGCCTCGGATCGACGTAGATCGGGCACGCGTAACCGTCGGCGGTGAAGGCGATGAAATCGCCGGGATGGCGCGACTCCGCCGCTTGCCAGAGCGCGAGTCCCGCGAACAGGCTCCCGATGGCGGCGAACCAAACGAAGCGGGCGCGAAGCCGGTTCATGGGCCGCGGGTCCGATCCCCCGGAGCTTGCCCGCGGTGGCGGGCTTGCTCCGACTGGGTTGGGCGTGAAACGGTCTCGGAGCGCGCCCGCGTCCCGCGGGCAATCCTCGGCGTCTCGCCGCGAAGACTCGGAGGCGCCGACGAGACGCGTGCGCTCCCCGAGCAAGATGAGATCGCGCGTTGCATGGAGTTTGGTCGAATGCCCCGGAGCGTGCCCCGGGGATCTTTGCCGACAGGCATCAGGTTCCGGCGCGGCGGCGCGCGTCGGCTTCGATGAGCGCCTTCAGCGTGTCGAGGGTCGCCTGCGCCTTGGCTTTCGCCGCGGGCAGGTCGGCGGCGGAGGCCACCGGCTCCTGCGCGAAGAGATAGAACTTCATCTTCGGCTCGGTGCCGCTGCCGCGCGCGGCGAACGAGTAGCCGTTCGACAGCGAGACGAGGTAGAGGTCCTGCGCGGGAATCTGCTCGCCGTCGGCGTCGGAGAATTTCTCGCGGCCGAAGTCCTGGAACTTCGTGACCGCGACGGCCCCGAACGCCTGCGGCGGATTCGCGCGGTAATCGTCGAGGATGCTCTTGATCCTGGCCGCGCCGGTCGCGCCCTCATAGTAGAGGTTGATCACGCCCTCGAGGAAGAAACCGCACTTGAGGTAGAGTTCGTCGAGGTAGTCCGGCACGGTAAGGCCGCGCGCTTTCACGGCGGCACAGAGCTCGGCGAACATCAGGCAGGCGGCGTTGCCGTCCTTGTCGCGCAGGAAATCGTTGGGCAGATAGCCGTAGCTCTCCTCGGTGCCGAAGAGGTAGAACGTGCTGTGCTGCTGAAGCAGGCGGGCGCGCTCGCGGAACGGCGTGGCGTCGTAGTCGAAGCCGGCGCCCATCGCCGCGGTGAGTTTCTCCTCGTAGCCGCGGATCTTGCCGGCGATCCACTTGAAGCCGGTCAGCGTGTTGATGACCTTCACGCCATGCGCGCGGCCGACGGCGTCCTGCAACGGCGAGGTGACGAAAGTTTTCACGAGCGCCGCGGCCGACGAGCCGGCGGACGGAATCCAGCCGAGCTCCTTGTATTTGCCGATGCGGTAGTCAGAGAACAGCGCGCCGACCTGGTTCCCCGTGAGAATCTGCATGGCGCCGGCGCGCGTGCGCACAGCGACGCCCATGCGGTCGCTGTCGGGATCGGTCGCCATCACGGCGTCGTGTCCGCCCTGCTCGGCGAGCGCGATGGCGTGCGCGAGCGCCTCGGCGTTCTCGGGGTTGGCGGATTTGACGGTGGGGAAACGCGGATCGAAGGCCAACTGGTCGGGCACGGTCGTGACGTCGACGCCGGCCGCCTCCAAGAGCGGCACCGTCGAGACGGCGCCGACGCCGTGGATGTTGGTATAGACGACACGGAGATTTGCCCGGCGCGTGAGGTCGCCGTCGATCATCGCCTGCGCGGCGGCGGCGAGATAGGCGGTGTCGGCGGCGCGGCCGAGCACCGTGACTTTGCTGATGTCGGCCGAGAGAAACGCGCGCGTCTCGGCGAGCGGCACAGCGTTGACCTCGGCGATGATCCCCCGGTCGTGCGGCGGGGTGACCTGCGCGCCGTCGTCGAAGTAGGCTTTGTAGCCGTTGTCGTGCGGCGGATTGTGGCTGGCGGTGATGACGACCCCGCAGTGCGCCTTGAGCCAACGCACCGAGAAGCTCAGTTGCGGCGTGGAGCGCGGACCGTCGAAGATCACGGCGTCGCCGCCGAGCCGAATCCAGGCGGAGGCGGCGAGTTCGCAAAAATGCCGCGAGAAAAACCGCACGTCGTGCGCGATGACGAGCTTCGGGCGCGCCGTGTTTTTCTTTTGCGCGAGGTAGCGGCTCACATAGCGGTGCAGGCCGATGGTCGCGCGGAGGAGCGTGAAATCGTTCAGCAAATTGCAGCCGACGCCGGCGTGCTCGGGCGCGCCCGCCGCGGACGGCGTGCCCGTCTCGGCCGCCGCCGGCGCAGCGCCGATGGTGCGACCGCGCATGCCGCCGGTGCCGAACTCGAGGTAGCGGTAGAAGCGGTCGTTGAGCTCGCGCCAGTCG
>JACQFT010000028.1 GCA_016199925.1 Opitutia bacterium
CGGCGGCGAGTTGGTGGACGAAGCGTTTGAGCTCGGCCTCGTCCGGTGCCGCGCGGCCCGCGCGCCACGCCCGGAGGCTGGGTCCGGGCCGCGCGGCCCAAATCTCGACGCGCTCGCTGCCGGTGCGGACCTCGGTGGGCCGGTGCAGGTGGGGAGAATCCAGCGCGAGCAGTTTTTCCCAGAGCGGCGCCCGTTGCGCGGCCGTTTCCAAGCAGCTCGCACGCAGGCAGACCGGATCGCCGGTGTCGGAGCGGATGGCGGCGAACCAGCGACCGTCCGGCTGGCCGAAATTCTCGCCGACCTGAAAACAACCACCCCAAAGCTGCCGGGCCGCCACGCGGTCCGTGGGCCCGACGGCCGCGGGGGCCGCCGGAAAAGCGCGGTCGGGCGCGGGCTCGATTGGAATCTGAACAGACATGGGCCTACAAGTGATCGGCACCCCGGGCGCTTTCTTGAGGCGCCGCGTGGAGGGGCGGCGTCGCCCGGCCGCCGCCGGTGCGGTCGCCCTCCCTAGCTTTCCCCGGTTTGCTCGCGCAAGGAATTCCTCCGGAGGTCAGCGCGCTTGCGCCCGCCGCACCGCGCCCGCAAACGAGCCGGCCGCCAGTGACAAAACCAAACCGGGAAACCGCGCTCCGCCGATCTCCGTTACTTCCCGCTGTTCGCCGGCGCATTTTTTGTTATCCAAGTCTGGTGCAAGCTTCCGATTTCTTCGCCCTCCCTGCGTCGCTGGCCCGGTTCGCGCACTTTTTCCCGGCCGCCGCGGCGCCGTGGGACTGGCTGAGCCAGATCGGACCCGCGCTCGACGCGGCGGAGTTCCCCGCGCTGGAGTTGGAAATCCCGGCCGGCGTCCGCCTCGAGGGCCGCGTGTGGCTGCACCCGACGGTGAAACTCCCGGCGTTCGCCACGATCATCGGGCCGGCGTGGATCGGCGCGAGCACGGAGATCCGCCCGAGCGCGTTTATCCGCGGCCACGTCATCGCCGGCGAGGGCTGCGTGCTGGGCAACTCCAGCGAGTTCAAGAACTGCCTGCTGCTCGACCGCGTGCAGGCGGCGCATTTCAACTACGTCGGCGATTCCCTCCTCGGCAACGGCGCGCATCTCGGCGCGGGCGCCATCTGCTCCAACCTCCGGCTCGACCAGCAGAACGTCACCGTCCGCGCCGCCGACCGCACTTACGACACCGGCCGGAAAAAATTCGGTGCGGTGCTCGGCGACGGAGCCGAGGTCGGCTGCAACGCCGTGCTCAAC
Organism: Opitutia bacterium; assembly: GCA_016199925.1. GTDB lineage: Bacteria > Verrucomicrobiota > Verrucomicrobiia > Opitutales > Opitutaceae > JACQFT01. The sequence goes on from JACQFT010000028.1 coordinate 1,249, forward strand.
CCCGGCACGCTGCTCGGCAGGCGCGCGCTGGTGATGCCAGCGATGGCCTTCGGCGGCCACCTCGCGGCCAACACCATCGCCGCCAGCCGCCCCGCCGTCTCGTTGCTGCCGCGGCGGGACTGAGAAAATCTTTCTCGTTCTCTCAAACTTTCTCGTTCTCTCTGGGGGCTGCTTCGAGCGAGACAACGATCCAAAGAAAGAAAACGAACCAACCCATGCCCCGCATTCTCACCGGCATCACGCCCTCCGGCACGCTGCACATCGGCAATTATTTCGGCGCCATGCGCCCGGCCATCGAGCTGCAAGCCGGCGGCGACGCCTATTATTTCATCGCCGACTATCACTCGATGACATCGCTGCACGACCCGGCCAAGCGCCGCGGCTACACGCACGGCATCGCGCTCGACTGGCTCGCGTGCGGCCTCGATCCGGCCAAGGCCGTCTTCTGGCGCCAGAGCGACATCCCCGAAGTCTGCGAACTCACCTGGCTGCTCGGCACGCTCACGCCGATGGGCCTCCTCGAGCGCGCGCACAGCTACAAGGACAAGACCGCGAAAGGGCTCTCGCCCAACTTCGGCCTCTTCGCCTACCCGGTGCTGATGGCCGCCGACATCCTCCTCTTCGACACCCACATCGTGCCCGTCGGCCGCGACCAGAAGCAGCACGTCGAGATGACGCGCGACATCGCGGTCAAGTTCAACCTCACCTACGGCGAGACCTTCGTCGTGCCCGCGCCCGACATCCGCGACGAGGTCGCCGTCGTGCCCGGCCTCGACGGCCAGAAAATGTCCAAGAGCTACGGCAACACCGTCGAGATCTTCGGCGAGGAGAAAGCGATGCGGAAAAAAATCATGGGCCTCGTGATGGACTCCCGCACGTCGCAGGAGCCCAAACCCGACGCCGAAAAGAACATCGCCATCCAGCTCATGAAGCTCCTCGCGCCGGCGGACGTCGCCGCCGATCACGAAGCGCGCCTCCGCGCCGGCGGCCTCGGTTACGGCGACCTGAAGAAAGCGCTCTTCGCGCACTACTGGGATTTCTTCGCCGCTGCGCGCGCCAAGCGCGCCGAGCTCGCCGCGAATCCCGATTTCGTCGAGAAGGTTCTTCGCGACGGCGCCGAGCGCGCCCGTGCTGTCGCCGACCAAGTGATGGCCCGCGCCCGCACCGCGTGCGGTCTGCGGTAGGGAGGAGGGGCGCAGTCTCGCGGCGCCCTCGAAGGCTTGTCTCTCCGCGTAGCGGCAGGCGTCCCTGCCTGCCGAATCCGCTCATCGAAATCGCAAACGCCAACCCGCGGATCCGTCACTCGCCCGAGAAACAGGCACGCGCCCGACTCGACGTGTTGGATGACGAACAGGAACGGGCGGTCCACGCGCACGATGACGGGCGGGGGCTGCTGTCTCACGGCGAACCCGGCTAATGCAACCACCGCAGTCGCGGCTGCCGCCTCCGTGCCCTCTTCCTCCAGCGCCAGCCAAGTCTTGTGCACGACTTCGCCGATGAAGAGATAGTCGTCAGGTTTCCGTGGCGCGATGCCGTCGAAATTTGCGCTGCGCCTCGGCACGTCGAACGCCGTCTTCATCCCGAGCGCCTGCAACGCTCCGCCTAGCGACTGCGTCGGCGGCGCGATCTTGAACTTGGGAAGGTGAAGTTGAACTTCCCTTGGTTCCAGTTTCACGCAGGCGGACAGGTCGGCCGCAGTCAGTTTGCTTTCCAGCGCGTCCAAGCCGGCCGGTTCGTCCGGCAGCAGGACGACGAACTGCAATTGCCCGCCGAGGTAGGGCAGGGCCACCACCGAGTATCCGCTGTGCTTGGCGTATCCATACCAGCGTTGGGCGAGCATTGTGTCCACCGGCGCGGCGTCGCGGCCGGGGAAGTGAAACGGCTCGGGCTTCGTCGCAGCCTTGTCGAAGGCATCTGCCCAAGCAGCGCGCAGGTAGAGCGCGTTGACGAGCACGAGTCGGGTGCCTGATGTCGGAAGGCCCGGCGGCAGCAGATCGCGAATCTTGTCCTTGGTCTGATCGGCAACCCAGTTGTTGATTATGTCGCGAGCATGATCCGGTTGCGTCCCGAAATCCATCTCCTGGCTGGTCGAACGGAAGTATTGAGTGAGGTCGCGCCCGAACTCCGGACGCAGCACGTAACCTTGCTGCACGAAGATGCGGTTGGCGACGTTGAGCTGGATCGGCGTGCCGTCGCCGCCGTCTTTCTTGACCAGTGCGATTTGGCGCTCGGATGCGCTCACGACGCCGGCCAACTCTTGGGTGAGCGACTCAAACGCTGCGCCGGCTAGCGCTGGGTCTTTCGGCAGGTGCAACACGCGTTGCATCTCGGCTTGGGTTTCGCCGCGGGCCCCGAGGGAGGTCATCGCGAGGGCGCTGGAGATCGAGTAGGGCGACAGCAGCACGTTCGCGCCGTCGGCCGACTTGATCTGCTGGCGGTAGAGATCGAGTCCGAGGGCATTGATCGAGGTCGCGACGTCCTCTGCTGACAAACCCAACGGTAGGACGAGCGAGAGCAACGCAAGGCGGAGCGCTGAGCTGGGTGTCATGCCTGTGACACGATGCAGCGCGCGGTTTTCTTAGCCAAAGATTTTCGGCGCGACGTGTTGGAGGGCCCGCTCTCCGCCTTTGCGAGGACGATGACGGACGGGCCCCGCGGGCCGCTCTTTGTTTCGCTCTCCGCGGAGCGGCCGGCATCCCGGCCTGCCGAATCCGGGTGCGTCGGTCGTTGGCGGAACCCGACCCGGCAGGCAGGGACGCCTGCCGCTACGATTCGCCGGCCGGACCGCTCTCGGGGCTTGCGGGACGCGCCGGACCTGTTACTCGGAAGAGCGTGAGAACACTTGTGGCCCTGCTGACCGCCGCGATTGTGGCCGGGTGTGCCGGCCCCGCGCCACAAACGGCGCAGGCTTCGTGGACCGTTCGTTCGCAGCGGGAATTTGCGGAGCGCCGGGATGCGCTCGCGGCCGATCTCTACAAAACCGGCCGGGCAAAGTCCGTCGCCCAGGCGCAGACGCTCGCGACCGTGCAGACCAGGCTGGAAGAGGCCGCGGCTGCCAAGGCCGCGAAAAAGAGCGCCGCCGCCGAAGCGTTCGCAAAAGAACTCGCGGCCGCGAAGCAGTGGGACGGTCGCGAGTAAGCGGCGCGCGACCGGAGGCGGCGTGCGCCGACTCCAACGCGCTTGGGCGGGAGGTTCCGCGGGCCGTTTTTTTGTTTTCCTTTCCGGGTAGCGTCAGGCGTCCCTGCCTGCCGAATCTGTCGTGCGTCGGAATCGCCCGCGCCCAACCGGCAGGCAGGGACGCGCGCCCAACCGGCAGGCAGGGACGCCTGCCGCTACGCCCAACCCGAACGGCCCGTCGGTCGCCGGGCCCTCCACAGGAGCTTTGTGTTGCGCGAGCCGCAATTTTGGCGGGCTTGCCAACGGGGACGCTTCGACTATCTATCGCTGCATGGACTACCGCTCGATCATCACCGTCGAACCGGGCAAACGTGACGGCAAACCGTGCGTCCGCGGCCTCCGCGTGACGGTCTACGATGTGCTCGACTATCTGGCGGCGGGCATGACGCACGAGCAGATCCTCGCGGAATTTCCTTATCTGACGGAAACCGACATCCGGGCGTGCCTTGCTTATGCCGCGGACCGTGAGCGCCGGTTGGCTGTGGCCGGATGAAACTGCTCCTCGATGAAAACCTTCCGCCGTCGCTGGCGAAGGCCGTCGACAAGCTTTTCCCGGGCTCGGTCCATGTCGAACAGTGCGGATTGGGTTCGACCGACGACACGACCGACAATCTCAACCGACTCCTGCGGCAGCACGCCGACACCATCGCTGCTTTCGGGCAAAACCGGACTGAGGCGATCTTGGAAATCGCACGAACAATCCCATGAGCGACCAGCACGCAGACATCGGACGCAGGCGACAGGGGGCGATCTATGTTGCGGGCGTCGCGGGAAAAATGCCGACCGTGCCGGTGGCACCGGCGGAATTGGAGAAGGCCGCGCAGGCGGCGATGTCGCCCGAGGCGTGGGCCTACGTCGCGGGCGGGGCGGGCCGCGAGTCGACGATGGACGCCAACCGCGCGGCGTTCGCGCGCTGGCGGATCGTGCCGCGCGTGCTGCGCGACGTGGAGCAGCGCGACCTGTCCGTCGAACTTTTCGGGCAGCGCCTCGCGTCGCCGCTGTTGCTGTGCCCTGTCGGCGTGCTGGAGATGACGCACCGCGAGGCCGACCGCGCCGTGGCGCGCGCCGCGGCGGCGCTGCGGGTGCCGTATATTTTTTCCAACCAAGCGTCGGTGCCGATGGAAACTTGCGCCGCGGCGATGGGCGATGCGCCGCGCTGGTTCCAGCTCTACTGGAGCAAATCCAACGAACTCGCGGCGTCGTTCGTCCGTCGCGCCGAGGCGTGCGGCTGCTCGGCCATCGTGCTCACACTCGACACGGCGATGCTCGGCTGGCGGCCGCGCGATCTCGACTGCGGTTCGCTGCCGTTTCTGAAGGGCATGGGCCTCGCGCAATACACGAGCGACCCGGTGTTCCGGGCGATGCTCAGGGAAGGCAGGGCGAAGCCTCCGGCTGAGCCGCGCGCTGACGACGGCTCGGCGGGGACCCAGCCTTCGCGCGAGGCTTCGGCGGGCAGGCTGCCTCGCCCTACCACCAATCCCAAGCCGCCGCTGACGCTGGAGACCATCGCGACCGCCTTGGCGCAGAAGGAAAATTTTCCCGGCGGGATGCTGAAAAATCTCACGTCCAGCGAGCCGCGGGCGGCGGTGCAGCGGTTCATGGCGACGTTCTCGCGGCCGGCGCTGAATTGGAGCGAGCTGAAATTTCTCCGCGCGCAGACGAAGCTGCCCATTTTGCTCAAAGGCGTGCTGCATCCGGCCGACGCGAAGCTGGCCGTCGAGCACGGCATGGACGGCGTGATCGTGTCGAACCACGGCGGCCGGCAGATCGACGGCGCGATCGCCTCGCTCGACGCGCTGCCCGGCGTGGCCGAGGCGGTGAACGGCAAGATCCCCGTGCTGCTCGACAGCGGCGTGCGCGGCGGGGCGGATGTGTTCAAGGCGCTCGCGCTCGGCGCGACGGCGGTGTGCCTTGGCCGGCCTTACGTGTATGGGCTCGCCATCGCCGGGCAGCGCGGCGTGGAGGAAGTCATCGGCAACGTGCTCGCCGAGTTCGATCTGACGCTCGGCCTCGCCGGCTGCACGGCCGTGCGCGAGGTGACGCGCGAGGCGGTGCAGAAACTGCAGGAGCGAGTTTGTCCCGCGATTGATAGCCGGCTTGCCGATGGATCTTCCGGCGGTGGCCGACGGCGAGCAGAGGGTATGATTTAATCCGTGCCAGCCGGCCGCCCCGGGGAAGGGCAAAGCCTCCGGCTGAGCCGTCGAGCGAACGCAGACCAAACGAGGCTCTCCGGGGACGGAGCCCGGTGCGTCCGCGGGCCGTTCGTCCTGCCGGCACAGATTCAAACACCCCCGCCTCACTCGGCTGCGGGCGCGCGGCTCTGGGCGTGCTGCTCGTCGAGGTCGCGGATGCGGTCGATGATGGCGGAGAGCTTCCGCCCGGTGGCGGTGAGGCCGTATTCCACGCGTTGCACTTTGCCCGCGAATTCGCGGCGGACGATCAGTTGGTAGTCGAGGAGTTTGCGGAGGCGCTCGTTGAGCACCTTCGTCGAGATGCCGGGAATGAAGCGCTCCAGTTGCCCCGGGCGGATGACGCCGCGCCCGATCGCGGCCAGCACGGCGGCCGACCATTTGCAGCCGATGACGTCCTCCAATCGTTGGTAGGCGGCGCGCTCGGGGAGGCTCAGGTGCGCGGGGCGGCGTTTCATTCGCAACGGGTCCGATACCCCGAGGCCTGCTTCGGCTTGGTCCGGGTGGAGGGACCGGCTCCGTCTGGTCCGCGGATTGCGAAAAAACGGACGATATTCTGCAGGCCGGCAGAATCCCTCCCGGGCGAAGCGATGGTCGTGAATTGCATGAGGATTGGGCGAAGGTCTCGGGGCCTGCCGCCGGCGGGTAAACTTGCCCCGGGGATTTTTCCCGCGGGAGTCTAGCAGGAAGCCGGCGGGAATTGCACGGGGAACCTTTCGGTAACCGCCCACTGAATCGTGCCCTATGGCGGAACTCGCGGGCGGTGGCATACTGGGCGCGTTACTCCCGGCACGGGCCGAGGAGCCGTTCCGTCAACCACCACCAGTCAGGAAAAATCAGCCATGAAAACGAAAGCTGTCTTCTATCACGCGGGATGCCCCGTCTGCCTCGCCGCCGAAAACAACCTCGCGACGGCGCTCGATGCGACGCGCTACGACGTCGAGATCGTCCACATCGGCCAAGACAAGGCGCGCGTGGCCGGCGCGGAGAGGGCCGGAGTGAAATCCGTCCCCGCGCTCGTGCTGGGCGGTGCAGCCTACCACATCAACTTCGGCGCGGGCATCGAGGCGTTGCGGTAGTCGCTCGCCGGGGCGGGTCGCGACGACGGCGGGGAATTCACCGGCCGTCGTCTTTTCTTTTGCGCGGGGCCGGGCGGAACGCAGGGTCTTTTGTTTGGGAAAACCGGAGCCTCGCCGCCCTCGGCGCGGTGCACCGACGAAACGCGGCGAGGGCGCCGCGTCCCCAGTGCAGCGGCTTCAAAACAAAAGACTCTGGAGCGGCAAACGGAAAGGTGCGGTCAGAGGTTGACGCTGATTTTCTTCCGCTGCCGCTGGACCGCGACGCCGACGAGCGCGGCGGCGCCGAGGAGCGCGGCGTAGGTCGAGGGCTCGGGGACGGCGGAGGCGGCGAAGGAGAGGTCGCCGGTGCTCTGGGAAAAGGTGAGGACCTGGGTGCCGTCGGTGAAGGTCCAGTCGCCGCCGCTGTTGGTGAAGCTGCCGGCATAGCTGCCGGTGGCGACGATGGAGGAGAAGAAGGTCGCGGCGGGGGGATTGGTGAGGCCGAAGAGGTCGAGGGTGGTGCCGTTGGCGAGGAGGCTGCCGAAGCTCAAGTTGAAGGTGCCGCCGTAGGTGAGAGTGCCGCCGGTGACGTCGATGGCGTCGTAGGTGGTGCCGCGACCGGGGCCGTTGATCTCGAAGTTGGTGCTGCTGCCGCTGTCGAGGGTGAGGCCGCTGGAGAAGGTGGCGAGGCCGGGGGAGTTGCCGGGGGCGAGGGTGCCGCCACTCTGGACGGTGGTCGCGCCGCCGAAGGTGCCGGAGCCGCTGAGAGTGCCGCCGGTGGCGACGGTGACGATGCTGTCGGCGAGCGAGCCGTTGACCGAGAGGGTGCCGGCGGCGACGGTGGTGCCGCCGATGTAGGTGTTGGCGCCGGTAAGAGTGAGGGTGCCGCTGCCGACCTTGGTGAGGTTGGAGCCGGTGTTGGCATCGTCGAGCACGCCAGAGAAGGTGGTGTTGGTGTTCAGGCTGCCGACGGTCAAGGTGCCACCGTAGGGCATCAGGACCGTGCCGCCTCCGGCCAGGGAACCGAGGCTTTGGCTGGAAAAAAAGCTACTGTTGGTGAAATCGACGATGCCGCTGGCGCCGTTGGTGACCGCGGCGGAGCCACCGCTGGCGTTGATGGAGAAAGACACCGTGTCGTTGTTGGTGATAGCGGCCGAGCCGGCGGTGGCGTTGAACAAGAACGACAGCGAGCTGTTGTTGGTGATGGAAGCGGAGCCGGCGGTGGCGCTGCCAGAAAAGGAGGCCGTGCCATTGTTGGTGATGGTGGCGGAGCCGGCGGACGAGAAGCCGACGAAGTTAATGGTAAAGTTGCTCGTGATCGCGACGGAGCCGGCGGCGGAGGAATTGTTGAAAGCAAGGGAGGAGTTGGCGACGAGAGTCTGGGTCGCGGCGCTGGCGTTGACAATGCCGGCGCCAAAGAAATTCATCGAACCCGAAGCCGTGATGGTGTTGGCGAGAGCGTCGCTGGTGAAGGTGAGCGAGGCGAGGGAGAAGCCGGTGCTCGTGATGTTGTTGCTGCCAGACGCGGCGTTGAAGGTCGCGGTGTCGTTGGAGGTGCCTCCGGGGATATTCATCGGCGTCCAGTTTGTGCCGCTGAAGTTCCAATTCGAATTGGTGGCACCGGTCCAGGTGGCGTTAGTCTGGGCGCGCGCGGCGGCGGCGAGCAGGGTGAGGCTGGCGAGGGCGGAGAGGAGACGCGGGAGATTCATGGCGGGATGGGCGGGAGGGTGTGCCGGGATGGAGCGCGGCCCGGCGGGGCGATTCAAACCGGGAGAACCCGTAGAACTACGGGGGCGGGGCGATTGAGGGCTTGAGTCGCGGCGGAGCGAGCGCCGTCATGGCGTCATGTCGGTCTCGCGTTCGTCCACCTGGCTGGTGTCGGCCTGCTTGCTCGCGCTGGCGGCGGCGATGTTGGGCGGGCTGCTGCTCGGGGTGGCGGGCGACCGCAAGGGGATGCACGCGCTGCCGGATGCCAGCGGCTCGGTCGTGGACGTGCTGGCGGACCGGCGTGCGGCGCTGACTTTCGCCGACGTGCGGGCGAAACCAGAAGACGAGTGGCGGCGCTGGGAGGGGCGCGGCTACATCCAGGCGTTCTTCGGCGAGGCGGTGTGGGTGCGGATCACGCTGCGCAACCCGACGGCGGAGGCGCAGCGCGGCGTGCTGGCGGACGCGGAGTATTACACCGACCACGTCGACCTGTGGGTGGAGGAGGAGGCGGGGTGGAACGCGTTGTCCCTAACGCGTTTTTCCGGCGCGGACACGAACCAGCGCCTTGGGGGCAAGTCGCTCCACCCGTCGAGCGACTGGCGGCACGAGCGCGCCGGCGAGTGGGTGCCGGCGGCGGAAAAATCCATGTGGGGGCGCGACGCGGCGTTTCTCCTCGCGGTGCCGGCCGGGAGCGAGCGCACGGTCTATCTGCGGTTGCAGGATTATTTCGGCGTGTGGCTGCGGCCGGTGTGGTGGCCGCAGGCGCGGACGTTTTTCTCGGCCCAACTGCGCGACGCGTTCGCGGAGGCGAGCTACTTCGGGATTTTGCTGGCGCTCTTTGTTTACAACGGCGTGGTGTGGGCGCGGCTGCGGTTCCGGGACATCGGTTGGTATCTCGGTTATCTCGGCAGCGCCGCGGTGTTCATGTTCATGGCGCGGGCGCAGCACCAGGTGGTCGGGTGGGCGGCGGGCTCGCCGGTGCTGCTGGTGGCGGCGATCGCGGCGTGGCGGGCGGGTTCGTATCACGCGCGGTTTTTCGTGCTGTCTTTCGGCCTGCTGCTGGCCGGCGTGCTGCCGACGGCGGTCATCTGGCTGCGGGCGATCCCGCTCGGGTTGTCGGCCATGGCGATGATGCTCGGGTCGGCGCTGGAGATGCTGCTGCTCTCGCTGGCGATCACGGACCGCTTTGCGCGGTTGCAACAGGACAAGATCGCGGCGCAGGCGCTGGCCGTGGCCGAGGCGGAGCAGCGCCGGGCCATGCAGGAGGCCTATGCGGACGAGCTCGAACACGAGGTGCGCGAGCGCACGGGCGAGCTGGCCGCGGCGAACGCGGCCAAGGACCGGATGATCGCCGTGCTCGGGCACGACCTGCGCAGCCCGCTCACGGCGCTCACGCTGTCGGCCGAGCAGGTGGCCACCGACGCGGCCGCCGCGGCGGCGCGGCCGCGTTTTGCGGAGGAGACCGCCCAGACCGGCCGGGCTCTGCTGCTGCTGCTGGAGGATGTGGTGCTGTGGGTGCGGCTGCGGGCCGGTGCGGGCCGGGCGGCCGATCACCCGGCCGACAATTTGGCCGCCCCGGCCGTCGAACTGCACCGCGCGGGGGCGGAGCGCAACGGTGTGGCCTTGCGGCTGGCGGTGGCGCCCGGCCTGCGGGTGCGGGCGGACCTCGTGCTGGCGCAGACGCTGGTGCGCAACCTGACCTCGAACGCGGTGAAATCGGCCCGCAGCCGGGTGACGGTGGCGGTGGCGGCCGCGCCGGACGGGCGGGTGCGCGTGAGCGTGAGCGATGACGGCCCGGGCCTGCCGCCGGGACTGGCGGCGCGGTTGCGGGCGGCCGGGCCGGCGGACTCGACCCACCCCTGGAGCGCCCGGAGCGGACTCGGCCTGCGCCTGTGCCAGGAGATCGTGCAGGCGATGGGCACGCAACTGGAGGTGACCGAGCCCCCCGGCGGCGGGGCGGAGATTTCGTTTACTTTGCCCGGCGGGGAAAATTAGGGTCGGGGCCGTGAATCCGCCGCGCACCCGCACGCTTTTGGTCGAGGATCAGGGGATGTTCCGCGCGTTCGTGGAGACATGGCTGGCGGCGCATCCGCGTTTCGAGCTGGTCGCCGCCGCCGGCTCGGGCGAGGAGGCGCTGGAACTGGTCACGAAGAAGCGGCCGGATTTGCTGGTGGTGGACCTGCAACTGCCCGGCATGGACGGGCTGGATTTCGTGCGGCTCGCGCGGCAGGCCCGGCCCCAGGCGCGCGCCCTGGTGCTTTCGTCCCTGATGGATCCGCTGGCGCTGACGCGGGTGCGCGAGAGCGGCGTGGAGGGTTATCTGGAGAAGGACACGCGGCCGGAAAAACTGGAGGAAGCGATGCTGGCGGTGGTCGCCGGCCGGCCGTTTTTCTCGGCGCGGTTTGTCGAGACGATGGCGCGCGAGGGCGCGAAGAGCGAGGCGCTCGGCAAAATCCTGTCGCGCCGCGAGCAGGAGGTGCTGACGCAGGTCATCGCGGGCAAGACGAACCGCGAGGTGGCGGACTTTTATGGCATCGGGTTGCGAACGGTGGAATTCCACCGCGCCAACGTGATGGCGAAGCTCGGGGCGACCAACACCGCGGAGTTGCTGGCGCAGGTCAAGGCGCGGGGCATGGTCTGAGGTCCGGCCCGGAGCGGAGCCGCGCTCGGACCGGAGCGGCGGCGGCGGTTGAGGCTCCCGGCCGGCACGGCTTGCCGGTTTGGTTTCGCGACGGCGGGCCAGCGCGCTGGCCCGCGGGGGAACCGTTTGCGCGAGCAAGCCGGAACGCCCTGGCCCGGACGCAGGACAGTGTCAAAGTCGTTCTGCCGATCTTTCCTCTTCCTCTTTATCTTTCTCTTTCGTCAGGGTTTGTCGGCCAGAGAGAAAGATTAAGAGAAAGAGGAAAGAGAAAGATCGCTGGGCGCGAAACCAACTTTGACACTGCCCTGGCCCGGACGGCGCGGGCGCGGAAACGGCGTTGCGTGCGGCGCGGAGGGCGGCGAGGGTGCGGCCATGCCGGCGGAATTCAAAATCAGACACGCGGTGCAGTTCGTCGAGACGGACATGGCGGGCATCGTGCATTTCTCAAATTTCTTCCGCTGGATGGAGGCGTGCGAGACGGCGTTCTACCGGTCGCTCAAGCTGCCGCTGATGTCCTTCAACCCGGGCAAGGTGGTCGGGTGGCCGCGGGTGAACGTGAGCTGCGAATACCGCGCGCCGTTCCGCTACGGCGACACGGTCGAAGTCCGCCTGCTGGTGAAGGAAGTCCGCACGCGGGCGGTGGTCTATGTTTTCCAGTTTCGCCGGATCGTGCGCGGGCGGCCGGCGGCGCTGGTGGCGGCGCGCGGCGAAATCACGGCGGTGTGCGTGCAGGACGATCCGGCGAGCGGCCGGATGGTGGCGGCGCCGATCCCGGCGGCGGTGCGGGCGAAGTTGCAAGTGGCGCCGGCGAAAGCCTGGGCGCGGTAGGGGCCGCGGCGGAGGCGCGGATCGCGCCCGGGTTCGGACGCGCGGAGGCAAATCGAGTTTCCGCTCTTTTTCTTCGGGTTCGCTGCCCCGTGCTGCCGGCCGGCGGAATGCTCCGGCCGGGATAGAACCGATGGGAGCGTGCTTGCACGCGACGGTCGCGATCAAGGTCGCTCCCACAAACCGGGCAATGGGAGGATTTGCCGGAAAGCCCCGCAGCCTGCTCCGGGAAGCTTCGCTCCGCGCCCTTTGTGGGGTGGTCGGCCCGACCGCGCGGGCGAGCGTGCGGGCCCGCGCGAAAAATCAAATCACCGGATACTCCGGCATGGGCAGGGCGGCGATGCGCGCGAAGATGCGCGCGGCGGCGGTCTCGTAGCGGGCCTTGCCGAGCGCAGGGTCGTCATACTCGGCGGGCGAAATCGGCGGGCCGTAAATGATCGAGATCGGCGTGCCGAAGCGAGGCAACTTGGCCCCTTTGCCGAACGCCGCGTAGGAACCGAAAACGCGGCACGGCACGACGGGCACGCCGGACTTGCAGGCCAGCAGCCCGACGCCGGCCTTCGGTTTCTGCAAACTGCCGTCGGGCGAACGCGTGCCTTCGGGGAAAAGCACGACGGCGCGGTGGTCCTTGAGCGCCTGCAACACGCGCTTGATGGCGGCGACGTCGCCGCTGTCGCGGTCGACGGGGATGCACTCCGTGCGGTCGAGCCACCAACTGGCGACAGCGTTGCGCCAAAGGGTTTTTCGCGCGAAGAACCGCATCTGCCGGCCGACCTGCGAGCCGACCACCGGCGGATCGAGGTGGCTGGTGTGGTTGGCCGCGATGAGGAACGGGCCGTCGATCTGCAAGTGCTCCGTGCCGGCGACCTCACCGCGGAAAAACGCGCTGTAGATCGTGCAGGTCAGATAGTGGAAGAAGCCGTAGAACGGCGTCATCTGCAGGTGATCGGGGGTGCGCAGCATGGCGGCGGGAGAATTCAGAAGTCGGGAGCCAGAACCCAGAACTCGGGAAACATGGTCACTGGATCTTCGCCGCGATGAGCGCGGCCATTTTCTCCACGACTTGGTCGAGGTTGAGAAAGGTCGAGTCGATGTCGATGGCGCCGGGCGGGCAGCACAGCGGCGACGTCTTGCGCGAGGAATCGATCCGGTCGCGCTCGGCGACGGAGTCGATGCGGCCTTCGTTCTCGCGGCGGCGGGCGCGCTCGGTGGGATCGGCGTGGAGGAAGAAACGGAACTCGGCGTCGGGGAAAATCACCGAGCCGATGTCGCGGCCTTCCATCACGAGGCCGCGGAAGCCGTGCTGGCGGGCCACGGCGGTCTGGCCGCGCTGATAGGCGAGGAGCGCGGTGCGGACTTCGGGGACGGCGGCGTAGTGCGAGACGTGGTCGTTGACGTTTTGTCCGCGGATCTCGTCGCCGGCGGGTTGGCCGCCGATGAGCATTTGCGCGGAGCGGCCGTTGAGGCGCGTCTCGAATTTCAGTTCGGCCAGCGCGGCGATGATGGCGGCGTGGTCGGTGGGCGGCACTTTGCGGCGGAGCAGTTCGTAGGTGATGTGCCGGTAGAACGAGCCGGTGTCCACGTGCAGGAGGTTGAAACGGTCGGCGAGAATCTTGGACGACGAGGACTTGCCCGAAGCGGCGCCGCCGTCGATGGCGATGATGATGAAAGGCGGTTGACCCATGCGGTGCCTAATGTGAGCCAGCGTGCAGGCTGCCTAGCAAGCTGAAGAATGCGGGGAAAGTTTTCGCGCAGCACGCTGGGTGGCGAATCGTGAGCCACGGGCGACCGTCGCCGTGGAGATTGTGGCAGCCGAGGATCGCGAAGCTCATCGCAAAACGGTGATCGTCGTAGGTCTCGATCTCGGCGCCGGGCGTCAGCGGCTGCGGGTGGATTTCGAGCGAGTCCTCGGTCTCGACGACGTGCTGGCCGAGCTTGCGCAGTTCGCGCGCGGCGCCAGCCACGCGGTCAGTCTCCTGCCGCCGCGTGTGCGCGATGCCGGTGATGCGCGTCGGGCGGTTCAGCAGCGGCGCGGCGGCGGCGAGGGTGAGGAACGTGTCGGAGAAATCGTTGAAGTCCGCCGTGACGCCGCGGCCGGTGAAGCCAGGCTGGAACGACGCTTCGAGTCCGGCGGGATTTTGTGTGACCGCGAGCGCGAGCCCGGCGTGTTCGAGCACGGTGGCGAAACGTGCGTCGCCTTGCAGGCCGCCGGCCGTGGAAAACTGCGGCAGGGTGAGCGCGCCGCCGACGACGAGCGGCAACGCGAGAAAATAACTGGCGGCCGTCGCGTCGCCTTCGATGGCGTAGTCGGCCGGGCCGGCGGCGAATTGCGCGATCATCCGCTCGGTCATGTCGACGAACGGGCGCGAGACCGTGGTGCTCGCGAGGCGCACCGACATCGGCGACTGCGCGTGCGGCGCGACCATGAGCAGCGCGGAGAGGAGCTGGCTGCTTTCGGAAGCGTCGAGCGTGACTTCGCCGCCACGGAGACCGTCGGTGTAGAGGGTGAACGGAATGTTGCGCGCGCTGGCCTCGGCCCCCTGCGTCGCGAGGGCGTCGAGCAGGGCGCTGATCGGCCGGCGGCGCATGGCTTCGTCGCCGGTGAAATGGAAAATGCCGTCGGGCCGCAGGCAGACGAAGGCCGTGAGAAACCGCGCCGCCGTGCCGGCGTTGCCGACCTCGAGCGTCGCCTCGCGCGCGGGAATTTCTCCGCCGCGGCCCCCGATCGTGATGGTGAGCTCGGCCTCGTTGGTCTCGACGGTGAAGCCGAGGGCGCGCAGCGCGGTGACCATCAGGCGGGTGTCGCGGCTGAAGAGCGCGCCGCGCAGCGTGACGGTGTGCGGCGAGAGCGCGGCAAGGATCAGCGCGCGGTTGGTGATGCTCTTCGAGCCGGGCAGCGTCACCGTGCCGCGCACCGGACGCGTGAAGGGTTGGATCGCGAGCTTGTCGGGCAACAGGGTCATGGCGCGGGGCGGAGCTGGGCGCGGTAAGCTTGGCCGCGTTCGAGGATGGCCTGCGCCTCAAACCAGTCGCGGTTGGCGAGCGCGCGCTCGAGCGCGTGGAGTTCGTCCTGGTAGCCGCGGAGGGCGCGGAGGATTTCGTCGCGGTTTTGTTCGAGAATGGTTTTCCAGAGGCGCGGATCGCTGGCGGCGAGGCGGGTGGTGTCGCGCAGGCCGGCGCCGGCGAAGTTGCGCCAGCGCGCGTCGTGGCGCGCGAGGTGCGCGCACAGCGTCGAGGCGAGAATCTGCGGCAGGTGGCTGATCTGCGCGACAATCTCGTCGTGCGCGTCGGGCGCGACGGTGGCGACGTCGGCTTCCAGCGCGGCCCAGAAGGCGGCGACGCCGTCGGCGGCGGCGGGCGCGGTTTCGGGCAGCGGAGTGACGAAGACCGTGCGGCGGGCGAAGAGATCGGCGCGCGAATTTTCCCAGCCGGATTTTTCGGAGCCCGCCATCGGGTGCGAGCCGACGAACTGGCCGCGGGCGCCCAGCGCGGCGGGCGCGCGGCGGCAAATCTCGCCTTTCACGCTGCCGACATCGGTGACGAGCGCGCCGGGGGCGAGGTGCGGCGCGACGGCCTCGAGCAGCGGCAGGATATGGTCGACGGGCGGGCAGAGAATGACGAGCGCGGCGTCGCGCACGGCGTCGGCCGGAGTGTCGGCGACATGGTCGCACCACGGTTGCGCGCGGAGTTGCCCGCGCGTCTCGGGCCGGCGCGCCCAGAGCGTGAGGCGGGCCGCAGCGCCGTAGTGCCGGGCGGCCCGGGCGACGGAACCGCCGAGCAGACCGGGCGCGAGGATTGCGATGTGGGCGAACACGCCGTTGTCCAATCGGCAAAGCGCGCCGATGTCGAGCCCGCGCCGGGTCAACGCGCTGCGCGCGGGCGCCGATCGGGCGAGGCCTCCGGCTGTGCCGTGGGTCCGCGGGAAATTTTTGTGCGGCTCGCCGGAGACGGTGCGCCCGGCCCGAGGCCACAAGGCGCAAGCCGCTTCGCAAGTTGGACCAGCATTGTTTCCGCCGGCCCGCCGGCGGGAGCAGGGTCATTTGTTTTGAAAACGCTTCAGTCCCGTCCCAGCGACGGCGGGCACGGCGAGTGCGCCCTCGGCGCTGTCTCACCGCGGCGCAGCAATCCCGCGCGGTCGTGACGCCTTTGAGCACGACCAGATCGTCGCGGAGGATGCGCGGGTCGGAGTGTTTGGGCAGGCGCTTCTTCACCTTGAACACGAGGTT
>JACQFT010000163.1 GCA_016199925.1 Opitutia bacterium
TGAGATCGGCAGGGTAGGGTCAAAGTTGGTTTCGCGCCCAGCGATCTTTCTCTTTCCTCTTTCTCTCTGGCCGACAAACCCTGACGAAAGAGGAAGAGGAAAGATTGGCAGAGCGACTTTGACACGACCCCGCGGAGATCAGCAGGGCTTTCCGGTTTGGTTTCGTAAGAGTGTGCCGGCGCGCCGGCGCGTGCGGTTTGGCGCGCGCCAGCGCGCTGACGCACGGGGAACTGTTTGCGCGAGCCAACCCAAAAGCCCGGCGGAGATCGGGCCGTCGGCGCCGGTCAGTGGGTGTAGAACGGATTGTGCATCCGCTCCTGCCTGAGGGTGGTGAGCGGGCCGTGGCCGCAGGCGAGCACGGTGTCTTGAGGGAGTTTGAAGATTTTCTCGCGGTTGTTGCGGTATTGGTCGGCGAAGTGCGTCGCGCTGCCGCCCATCGACGAGGCGAACAGGGCGTCGCCGACGATGGCGAGGGGCCAGGAGAGGCCGGTGACATAGTAGGTCGTCATGCCGGGCGAATGGCCGAAGGTGAACAGAGTTTTGATCGCGAGCTCGCCGAGGTGGAAATGCGCGTTCTCCTTGAAAACCCGGGCGCCGGGCAGATCGACGGGCTCCAGTTCGCTCGCCCACACTTCGGCTTTCGTCTCGGCGGCGAGGCGGGGGAGGTCGGCGATGTGGTCGTCGTGGGTGTGCGAGATGAAAATGCTGCGAAGGGTGAGTCTCTCGGCCTGGACGGTGGCGAGGATGCCGTCGCAGTTGGTGCCGGTGTCGAAGGCGGCGGCGTGGCGGGTCTTCACGTCCCAGACGAGGTAGCTGTTCACCATCATGTCTTCGAAGGGGGTGTTGAACATCGCGAAGCCGCGGGGGAAAACCGGTTGCTCGGGATACCATTGCTTGCGGGCGAGTGCGACGAGGGCCTTGCCGCCGAGTTTCAGGGGGCGGGCGATGGCGCGGAGGGCGTGCTCGCGGACCTCGCCGGATTTCACGGCCAGCACGTCGGCGAGCGCCACGTCGGCCAGCGACGCGAGCTCGGCGTCGGAGAGGTGCAGGCCGCGTTGGGCTTTGCCGATGACGTCGAGAAAATTATCTTCGAGAGGGATGCGGGGCATGGGAGGCCACGATGCGCGGAAGCGGCGCGGCGGCAAGCGGGCTTTGCGCCGGAGGCCGGGGTTGACCTCGCGGCGGGGAGTCCCATGCTCGCCGGCATGAAAGCGTGGAAAATTTTCTTGGGCGCGACGGGGCTGGCGCTGGCGGCGGCCGGGGCGAGCGCCGAGGCGCTGCGGCTGACGGCCTACGAACGGGCCCAGGGCTGGCGGCTGCTCTTCGACGGCAAATCGTTGAGCGACTGGCGCGGCTACCGCGCGAGCAAAGTGCCGGCCAACTGGCAGGTCGCCGACAACCGGTTGACGGGCTCGGGCGGCACGCCGCTGATCGCGGAGGAGGATTACCAGGACTTCGAACTGGCGTTCGACTGGAAGGTCGCCGAGGGCGGAGTCGGCGAAGTTTATTTCCACGTCAACGAAGACGGCAAGAGCCCGGAGGACACGGGGCCGGTGATGCAGTTGGCCGGACACAACGGGGCGATCGGCGGCAACGGCGGGCTCTCGAAGCACTGGCGGGAAATTCCCTTTCAGCCGGACACCTGGTATCAGGCGAAGATCGTGGTGTTCGGCAATCTGGTGGAATACTGGATCAACGGGGACAAGGTCATGGCGTATGCGATCGACGACAAGGAGTGGCGGGCGGCGGTGGCCGGCAGCCGCTTCAAGGCCTACCGCGACTACGGTTTGGAACGGCAGGGGCGCATCGTGCTGGCGGGCGCGGGGGTGACGTTCCGGGCGATCAAGGTCCGCCCGCTTTAGGGAAAGGCAACGGCGGCGCGCCCGGGGGCGCCGGCTTTTTGTTTCCCGCGGGGGGTGATGCCCGCGCTCGCTTCGGAAAGGCGTGGGCGCGTGCTTGCACGCGACGGTCGCGACCGAGGTCGCTCCCACCGGGGCGGCACGACGCGGTCTTGCGCGACGGCGGCGGAGTTTGCTCCGGCGCATATTTGCACCTTGGTCCTCGGCGTCCGGGCGGGCGGAGCGCGCGACTACTTCGCGGCGGGCGAGATCACGGAGATGTTCATTTTCTCGAGCGTGAGGCCGAGCTGGCGGTCGTATTCGGCGAGGGCCTTGCGGTAGTCGGACTGGGCGCGGTATTCGCGGGTTTCGAGTTCGGACAGGATTTCCTGCTGCTGCGCGACGAAGAAGGTGCTGCCGGTGCCGGCGCGCAGGCGTTTGACTTCGGCGTCGAGGGTCTTCTGCGCCAGCTCGCGGGCGCGGCCGGCGGTCTCGACGCGCTTGCGGGTGGTCTCGATCTGACCGGCGGCGTTGCCGACGCGGACGACGATGTCCTGCTCGAGGCTCTGGAGGCTGGTCTCGGCCTGGCGGAGCTGGAGCCGGGCGGCGCGGTAGCGGCCGCGCTCGGTGGTGAAGGTGAGGGGCACGGAGACCACGGCGCCGTAGCTGAACGAGCGGAAGTCCTCGCCGCGCACCTGCTGGCGGCTGACGCCGAAGGAGGTGTCGTTCCCGCTGTAGCCGTAGCTGCCGACGAGGTCGACGCGGGGCAGGAGCTGGTTGCGCTGGAGGCGGAAGTTGAGGCCGTTGCGCTCCACGTTCAGCAGGGCCTGCTGGTAGTCGGGACGCTTTTTGAGCGCTTCGCGGAAGTCGGTCGCGGGATCGACGACGACGACGGGCGCCGGCGGCGGGGGCTCGATCTCGAGGTGGAGGCTGAGGAGCGCGGGGTCGTTCTCGTCGGTGATGAGCTGCTTGAGGAAATTCTCGGAGTCGAGCACGGCGCGCTCGGCGAAGAGGATGCCTTCCTCGCGGCTGACGAGGCGGGAGCGGGCCGAGGTCACGTCGTATTCGGACATGCTGCCGATGCGGTAGCGTTTTTCGTTGTCGTCGAGGAGGCCGGCGGCGAGCTCGCGGGAGCGGCGGGCGCTGCGGAGATTGGCGTGGGCGAAGTTGAGGTCGTTGTAGGCGAAGATCACGCGCGTGATCGTGTCGATGATCGTCTGCTTGAACTGCCAGTCGGAAATCTGGCGGTTGGTCTTGGCGATGCGCACGGAGGCGAGCGTGGGGCCGAACCCCGCGTCGCGGAGGAGCGGCTGCTGGCCGGAGACGCCGGCGAAGGTGGCGTAGTTGTCGGCGAACGAATTGAAGGTGCCGCGCGCGTTGGTGCTGGTGGCGCCGAGCTGGTAGGTCAGGCCCGTGGGCAGCAGACCGTTCAGGCTGAGGTTGTAGGTGTCGGATTCCGAGCCGGTCGCGTTGGGCCGAAGGCCGGTGGTAGAGTTGAACAGTTGCGGGTTCTCGCTCTCGAGGTGGGTGTAGGTGCCGGCGAGCACGGGATCGAACTTGCCGAGGGCCTCGGTCAGGCGCGCGGCCGAGATCGAGGCGTCGAACGAGCTGACTTTGATCGAGAAATTTTTCGCGAGCGCGCGCCGGATGGCGTCGTTGAGCGTGAGCTTCTCGACGCGACCGGGAGCCGGCGCCGGGGCGGCCGCAGGCTGGGCGAGCGCCATCGCGGAAAGGGCGAGCACGGAGAAGAAGGGAGCGGAAAGGCGCCGAAGGAATCGCATGAGTGGGAGAATTTGCCTGCCTTGTGCAGTCGCTGTGCCAGCGCCTTGGCTGAAATTCAACCGCGCGGATACCAGTCGTTAAGGCGAGGCGCCGGGCCGGTCGCCCCGTCGCCGTGGATGCAACGGCGGGATCGGACAATCCCGGAAATGGGAAGCGCGGCACTCAGCCGACGCCGTGGCCTATTCGTTGCGGAGCGCGACGAGCGGGTCGACTTTGGTGGCGCGGAGTGCGGGCAGCAGGCAGGCGAGGAGCGCGATGAACGCGAAGCCAGTCGCGATGAGCGCGAACGTGAGGGGATCGCGGGCGTTCAGGTTGTAGAGCATGGACTGCATCACGCGGGTGAGCGCCACGGAGGCGGCCAATCCTGCGCCGACGCCGAGAAGCACGACGACCAGGCCTTGACCGAGGACCAGGCGGAGCACGTTGCTGCGGCTGGCGCCCAGCGCCATGCGGATGCCGATCTCGCCCGTGCGTTGGCTGACGGTGTATGCCATCACGCCGAAGATGCCGACGGCGGCGATCACCAGCGCCACGACCGAAAAGACGCCGAGAAGCGTCGCGGCGAAGCGCTGGCGTTCCACCGTGCCGGCGACGATGTCCTTCAGCGCGGTGATGCGCGCCACCGGCTGGTCGCGATCGACCGCGAAGACTTGCGGGCGGAGCATCTGCAGAAACGCCGGACTCGCGGGTCCGTCCGTGCGAAGGACAAAGTTGAGCTGATTGTCGGGACTCTGCGCGAACGGATCGTAGGCTTGCTCGACGACGGCTTCGCTGAGGCTGCCGTCCTTCACATCGGCGACGACGCCGACGATCGCGCGAAATTCGGGATTGCCGTTGGTGATCCGGATGCGCTTGCCGAGCGGGTCTTCGCCGGCGAAGTGTTTGCGCGCGAAGGTTTCGTTGATCAGGCAAACGGGCGCGGACTTCGCGCCGTCGCTCTCCGCCAAGTAGCGGCCGCGGAGCAGGCGGATGCCCATCGCCTTGAAGTAGCCGGGCGTCACGGCGAAGTAGTTCGTGCTCGGTTCCTCGCCGGCGGGCGGCGCCGGGCGGTCCTTGACGAAGAAATTGTAGGCGTCGCCGCCGACGAGCGGCAGCGAATGCGTGAGGCCGACGGCGGTGACCCCGGGGAGGGCGCCGAATTTCTCCGCGGCCTGCGTGGCGAACGCGAGCTGCTGCGCGGGCTCCCCGTATTTGCCCGCAGGCAGAGTGACCGAGACCGCCGTGGCGTTGGCCGGATCGAAACCGGGATTGACGGTGCTGAGTTGCCGGAAGCTGCGCGCGAGCAGTCCGGCGCCGACGAGCAGCATGAGCGAGAGCGCGACCTCGACGACGACGAGGCCCTGGCGCAAGCGGCCGCGACGGCCGTCCTGCGGGCCGCGCCCGCCGTCTTTCAGCGCGTTGACCAGGTTGAGGCGCGCGGCCTGCCACGCCGGAACGAGGCCGAAGCAGAGTCCGGTCGCCACACTCACCAGCAGGGTGAAGGCGAGCACGGGGCCATCGAGGCCGATTTCCCTGGCGCGGGGAAGGGAGTCGGGCGCGAGCGCGAGCAACGCATCGAGTCCCCAGCGGGCGACGAGCACGCCGAGCAGGCCGCCCGCGAGGGAAAGACAGAGACTCTCGGTGATCAGTTGCCGGAAGATCCGCGCGCGCGACGCCCCGAGGGCGGCCCGGACAGAAAGCTCGCGCAGCCGCACGGTGGCGCGGGCGAGCTGGAGGTTGGCGAGATTGGCGCAGGCGATGAGCAGCACGCAGCTCACCGCGCCGAGCAGCACGACAAGGATCTGGCGCACGTCGCGCACGATGAATTCGTGCAGCGCAGCCAGATTGATTCCGCGGCCTTTGTTGGTGTCGGAGAACTTGTCCGCGAGCTGCGCGGCGATGGCGGTCATCTCGGCTTGCGCCTGTTCCAGAGAGACTCCGGGTTTGAGCCGGCCGAAGGCGCGGAGATAATGGGCCCCGCGGTAATTCGGCGCGCGTTCGGCGGGGCTGAACGCCATGGGGGTCCAGAATTCCGCGTTGCCGCTGCGCTGGAAACTCGCGGGCATCACGCCGACGACGGCATAGGTCTGGCCGTTGAGCCGGAGCGTGCGCCCGAGGACATCGGTGGCGCCGCCGAACTGCCGTTGCCAAAATCCGTGACTCAGGACGACGACGAGATTGCGGCCGGGGGCGTCCTCGCCGGGCAGCAGGGTGCGGCCGAGCTGCGGCGCGACGCCGTAGACTTTGAAGAATCCAGAGGTGACACGCGCGCCGACAATGCGCCGGGCCTCCGCGCCGCCGGTGAGATTGTAGCTGAAGCCGCGGACGGCCGACATCGCCGCGAACGCCGTCGAGGATTTTTCCCAATCGAGAAAATTGGGCGGCGACACCGCTTTTTCGTCGCCTCCGGTTTCCTGAATGACGGCGAGCTGCTCGGGATGCGGATACCCCAGCGGGCGCAGCAGCACCGTGTTGACGACGGTGAAGATGGCGGTCGTGGCGCCGATGCCGAGCGCGAGGGTGAGCAAGGCGACGGAGGTGAAGCCGGGGGCCTGGGCGAGTTGGCGGAAGGCGAAGCGAAGGTCGTTGATCATGGCGAGAGGCTCAATTGCTGCGCAGGGCGACCAGCGGATCGACCTTGGCGGCCCGGAGCGCGGGGAGCAGGCACGCGGCGACAGCGACGGCGCCGAGCCCCGCCGCGACGAGGCCGAGCGTGAGCGGATCGCGCGGGCTCGTGCCGTAGAGCAGGCTCTGGATGACGCGCGCGAGCGCGAGGGTGGCGCCGAGACCGGCGAGCAAGCCGAGGGCGATGACGCCGAGGCCTTGGCGAAGAATCAGCCGCACGACATCGCCGGCGCCGGCCCCGAGCGCCATGCGGACGCCGATCTCGCCGGTGCGCTGCGAGATGTTGTAGGCCATGACGCCGGAGACGCCGAGCGCGGCGAGCAGCAGCGCGACCACGGAGAAGCTGGTGAGCAGCGTGAAAGCGAAACGCTGGCGCGCCATCGACTCCGCAACGAGTTTCCCGAGCGGCTCGAGGCGGGCGACGGGCTGCTCGGGATCGACCGCGGCGACCTCGCGGCGGAGGACGGCGCCGAGGGCCGCGGGTTCGCCGGCGGTGCGCACGGCGAAGTTGAGCGCGGTGAACGGGGCCTGCAGGATCGGCTCGTAGGTCTGCGGCCGGGTGGGGAAATCGACGGCCACATGCTTGATGTCGCCGACGACGCCGATGATCTCGCGCCAGGTTTGCGGCCCGCTGGTCGGGTTGATGCGCCGGCCGAGCGGGTTCTGGCCGGGGAAAAATTGGTTGGCCAGACTCTGGCTGATGATGGCGACATGCGGGGTGTCCGCCCGGTCTTGCGCGGTGAAGTCGCGGCCGCGGAGCAGCGGAATGCCCATGGCTTGAAAATAGCCGGGGGAGACGGAAAAATAGGTGGTGCTGGGCAGCTCGGCCGGCGGCACGGGCCGGCCTTCGATTTCGAGGCTGAGCGTGTAGTCGCCGCCGCTGAACGGCATGACGTGGGTGACACCGACGGCGGTGACGCCCGGCACGGCGCGCAGCCGCGCGAGGAGCGACTCGGTGACGGCTTTCTGCTTGGCCGGTGTGTCGTATTTGGCGCGGGGCAGATCGACGCCGACCCAGAGCGCATGCTGCGGATCGAACCCCGGGCTCGCGGCGGAGAGGCGAAGGAAACTGCGCAGGAGAAGCCCGGCCCCGGAGAGCAGCATGAGGGCGAGGGCCAGCTCGGCGACGACGAGGCCGTGGCGCACCCAGCGGCGGCGCGTGCCGTCGCCGGCCCCGCGCGCGCCGTCTTTCAACGCCTCCACGAGGTTGACGCGGAGGCTCTGCAACGCGGGGGCGAGACCGAACACGACGCCGGAGAAGAGCGCGACCCCGAGCGTGAAGGCGAGGGCGCGCCCATCGAGGGCGATCTCGGCGGCGCGCGGGAGATCGGGGGGCGCGATGGCGAGCAGGGCCTCGAGACTCCACTGGCCGAGCAGGGCGCCGAGGCCGCCGCCGAGCAAGCCGAGCACGAGGCTCTCGGTCAGCAGTTGCCGGACGATGCGCCAGCGGCTGGAGCCGAGGGCGGTGCGGATGGAGATCTCGCGCTGACGCGCGGTGGCGCGGGCGAGGAGGAGATTCGCGACGTTGGCGCAGGCGATGAGCAAGAGCAGGCCGACGGCGCCGAGGAGAACAAACAAGGTCGGGCGCAGCTCGCCGGTGTTGGCGTCGAGGATGGTCTTGACGACCACGCCCCAGCCTTGGTTGGTGTCGGGATATTTTTCGGCGAGCCGCGCCGCGATCGTTTCGAGCTGGGTCCGCGCCTGACCGACCGTGAAGCCGGGTTTCAACCGGCCGAACACGGTGAGGAAGTGGCCGCCGCGGCCGGCCCACTCTTGCTCGGTGAAGGCCATCGGCGCCCAGAGGTCGGTGGTGCTGCCGCGCCGGAAGGTGGCGGGCATGACGCCGACGACGGTGCAGGGGCGGCGGTTCAGCGTCAGCGTCGTGCCGATCACGCCGGGGGCGCCGCCGAAATGTCTTTGCCAGAACGCATGGCTGAGGACGACGACGGCATCCTTGCCGGGTGCGTCCTCGGCGGGCCCGAAGGCGCGGCCGAGCGCGGGCGCGACGCGGAGCACGTCGAAAAATTTTCCGGTGACGCGCTGGGCGAGCAGGCGCACGGGTTCGCCGCGGCCGGTGAGATTGTAGGACGCGCCGCGCACGGCATACATCGACTCGAAGGCGTCGGCCTGCGCGGCGAAGTCGCGGTAGTTGGCGGGCGAGACGGAGAACTCGGGAAACTCCGGGAGCTTCGACTCGCGAAGGACGAGGAGGCGCGCGGACTCCGGATACTCGACCGGGCGCAAAAGCACGGCGTTGACGACGGTGAAAATCGCCGTGCAGGCGCCAATGCCGAGCGCGAGGGTGAGCACGGCGACGCAGGTGAAGCCGGGGGCCTGGGCGAGTTGGCGGAGGGCGTAGCGGAGATCGTTGCGCATCGTAGAAGTTGAGAGTTGAGGGTTGAGTGACTGAACCAACCGGGGCCGGCGGGCGGCGGCGGGCGGGCTGGAAACTTTCTCGTTCTCTTAATTTTTTTCTTTCGTCGGGAGGTTGGGTCGGGAGCGGGCGGCGGGAGGCGGGGAGCGAGGAGAAAGAGTAAGAGTAAGAGTAAGAGAAAGAGAAAGACTGAGAGGAAAGGTTTTACTCGCTGCGCAGGGCGACGAGCGGGTCGACGCGTGCGGCGCGGCGGGCGGGAATCCAGCAGGCGCAATAAGTCACCCCGGCGACGAGCAGCGAGATGCCGGCGTAGATCTGCGGATCGCCCGGCCGGACCCCGAAGAGGAAGGTCTGCAGCAGGCGGGTGAAGCCGAGCGCCGCGGCGATGCCGACGGCAATCCCCACGGCCGCCACCTTGAGGCCTTGGGCGACCACCAGACGTTGCACCATCGCCGGGCTCGCGCCGAGGGCCATCCGGATGCCGAGCTCCGTGCTGCGTTGGGTGACGACGTAGGCCATGACGCTGTAGATGCCGATGCTCGCCAGGACCACGGCGAGCCCGGCGAAAGCGGCGAGCAGCACCATGATCAGGCGGCGGTCGGCGCCCGTCCGGGCGACCACGAGCGGCAACGTCGTGGGATTGAGCAGCGGCAGATCGGGATCGACTTCCTTCAGCGCGGTGCGGATGGCACCGGTCAGCGCGACCGGATCTCCCGCGGCGCGGACGATGAGCGAAGTGAAATTTTCCGGGCGCTGGAGGACGGGCAGAAAATACTCGGCGACCGGCGGCGAGGTCAGGTCGTTGGACTGGTTGTCCGCCACCACGCCGATGACTTCGGCCGTCAGTTGGCCCATGCCGGTGATCAATTTCTGCCCGAGCGGCGCACCGTCGGGGAAATAGTGGCGGGCCATCGTTTCGTTGATGATGACGACCGGCGGTGCCGCGGGGTTGTCGCGCTGGTCGAAATCGCGCCCGGACTTGAGGCCGATGCCGAGCGTCTGGAACAGGCCGGGGCTGACGAGGTGCCGCAGCGCGAGGGCTTGTTCGCTGAGCGGCGGAACCGGCCGGCCGACGACGGCGACGGGGGCCTGGGGCGTGGCGCCGCTGAGCGGCAGGGCGTCGTTGAGCGCGGCGGATTTCACGCCCGGCAGGGCCGCGACCCGATCGAGCACGCGCCGGTAGTAGTCGGCCAGCGCCGGAGCGGAGGCATATCGGGCGGGCGGGGGATTGAGGCCGCCGACGAAGACACCCGCGGCGGTGAAACCCGGGGCCACGGCTGACAGCCGGGAGAAACTGGCGAGCAGAAGGGAGGCGGAGACCAGCAGCACGAGCGAGAGCGCGATCTCGCCGACGAGCAGGCCGTGCCGGAAACGGTTTTCCCGCGCCCCGCCGCTGGAGCCGCGCGCACCCGACTTCAGGGCCTCGTTGACGTCCGGCCTCGCGGCCTGCCACGCCGGCACGATGCCCGTCGCGAGTCCGGTCAGCAGCGCCAGCCCGGCCGTGAAGGCGAGGACGACGGGGTCGAGGGAAATTTCCAGCGCGCGCGGGATGAAAGCCTGTCCGATCTTCAGGAACACTTCGATCGCCCACTGCGCGAACAGCAGGCCCGCACCCGCTCCGAGGACGGCGAGGAGCAGGCTCTCGACGAGGAACTGGCGGATGACCCGGCCGCGGCTGGCCCCGAGGGCGAAGCGCACCGCGATCTCTTTGCGCCGGCTGGCGAACCGGGCGAGCAGCAGATTCGCGACGTTGGCGCAGGCGATGAGGAGCACGCAGCCCACGGCGCCGAAGAGCGCGATGAACGTGGGCCGCTGGTTGCCGACCAGATCGTCGAGGAGCAGGTTGGTCTCCGCGGAGGAGGGGGCGTCGATGTTCTTCGGGTTGGCGGCCCGGTAGCCGGCGGCGAGCACGTTCACGGCTTCGCGGGCCTGGGCGAGCGACACGCCCGGTCGGAGGCGCGCGATGACCTGGAAGCCGAATGCTCCGTGGTTGAGCTGCGCCGGGACGAGCAAGGAAGTCTCCGCCGGACGCGGCACCCAGAGGTCGGTCTGGTCGAAAGGAAACTGCGACAGGGCGGCGGGCAGCACGCCGATGATGGTGTTCGGCCGGCCGTCGAGGGTGAGGGTCTGCCCGAGGACGCCGCGGTCGCCGTTAAATTTTTTCCGCCAGTAGGCCTGGCTGAGCAAGACGACGGGCGGCCCGCCGGGTCGGTCTTCGGTGCTGGAAAAGAAGCGCCCGAGCTCCGGCTGCAAGCCCAGCGTGTGGAGAAAATTTGCGGCGGCATGGAAGCCCTGCACTTGCTCCGGATCGCCGCGGCCGGTGACGTTAAAGGCGGTGAAGGTCCCGACCGTGAGGTCGCTGAACACGGTCTGCGCGTCGCGGACCGCCAGATACCGCGGGTAGGAAAACGGCGCGTTGGTCAACTGGCCGCCGGGGAGCGACGAGGTGAGCTGCACGATGCGCCGGGGTTGGGCGAAAGGCAGCGGCCGCAGAAAGAGCGTGTTGATGATGCTGAACATCGCCGTGTTGGCGCCGATGCCGAGAGCGAGCGCCAGCACGGCGGCCAAACTGAAGCCGGGCGACTTGATGAAGTGTCGGAACGCGAGGCGGAGGTTTGCGAGCATGGGAAGCGGGAAACGCGGCAGCGGAGCAGGGGTTGGGCAGCGCGGAGCAGTGCAAGCCATGTGCCAGCGCGCCGGCCAAGTTGGGCCCGTGCTTCCCAGCGGGTTGCGACAGCGCGCCGCGGCGGCCGCCGGGTGACTGTCCGCCGGTGGAATAGCGGCTTCCCGAATTTGGGAAAAATCGGCGTCGCCCGCGTCGCCGTTCCGTCACTCCGTGCGCAGCGCGACCATCGGGTCGGTGCGGGCGGCGCGGCGGGCGGGGAGCCACAACGCGGCGAGGGCGAGGGCGACGGGCGCGGCGCACGCGGTGGCGAGCGCGGGGGCGTCGAAGGGCGAGACGTGGTAGAGTTGGCTGGCGATCAGACGGCCGAAGGCGACCGAACCGAGGAGGCCGAGCGGCAGGCCGGCGGCGAGCGGCAGCAAACCGTGGCGGACGACGAGCGACACGACTTGGCGCGGCAGCGCGCCGAGCGCCAGGCGGATGCCGATCTCGCGCTGGCGGGCGCGGACGGCATAGGCGACGACGCCGTAAATGCCGAGGGCGGCGAGCAGCAGCGCGGCGCCGGCGAAGCAGTCGAGCAGACGCGAGATGAGGCGCGGAGAGGTGAAGCTTTCGTCGATCATCTGTTCCATCGTGGCGGCGTCGTGCAGCGGCACGTTGGCGTCGAGCGAAGCGACGGCGGCGCGGGCGGCTTCGACGAGGCGCAGCGGATTCCCCTCGGTGCGGAGCTGCACGTATTGCTCGTTCATGCCCCACTGCGAGTCGGCAAAATAAACCTGATACATCTTCGGGCCGCCTTGGTAGCCGTAGAGGTCGACGCTCGGCACGACGCCGATGATGGTGCGGCGGCGGCTGCCCTGCGCGTCGGGCGGGCCCCACGTGATGGCTTTGCCGATGGGATCCTCGCCCGGCCAGAACCGACCGGCGAGCGCCTGATCGACGACGATCACGGCGGGACTGCCGGCTTTGTCGGCGGCGTTGAAAGTGCGGCCTTTCAGCAGCGGGATGCCCATCGTCTGAAAATAATTCGCGTCGGCGAAACCGACCTGCATCGACGGGCGCGCGTTCTGCGGAAACGGCTCGCGGCCGTCGAGGTCGA
This sequence comes from Opitutia bacterium, assembly GCA_016199925.1. Taxonomy (GTDB): domain Bacteria; phylum Verrucomicrobiota; class Verrucomicrobiia; order Opitutales; family Opitutaceae; genus JACQFT01. Next base: position 12,321 of record JACQFT010000163.1, read on the forward strand.
AGCTCGCATCCCAGCCGGCGCGCAGCGGCATCGTGTGGTTGTGGCCGACGAATTTCACGCCCGGCAACGCCGCAAGGCGCGTTTCGAGTGCGTCGTAGAAGGCGAGGCGCCGGGCGGTCTCGGCATACGCGGGCGTCTGTGGCAGCGAAACCCGGAAGACGAGAAGGTTGCCCGAATCGAAGCCAAACTGGAAACGCTGGATGTTCGCGAGACTCTGGCCGAAGAGCGCGGCACCGGCGAGCAGCGCGACGGTGAGAGCGACTTGGAGAGCGAGCAATCCCTGCCGCGTGAGCTGCCGCGCGGGAGAAGCGGAGCCGGAGCGGCCGCCCGATTGCAGCGCGGAGCGCAGGTCGGTGCGCGAAGCGCGCCAAGCCGGCCACAGACCGAAGAGCACGCCGGCGAGCATCGAGAGGACGAGAGAGAAACCGAGCACGGTGCCGCTGAGTTCGGCGGACTTGAACTGCGGCGTGTCGGGGCTGAGCGTGCGGATGACGTCGAGCGAGACGAACGTGAGCGCCACGCCGGCTGCGCCGCCGAGAAGGGCGAGCACGAGATTTTCCGTGAGCAACTGGCGCACGAGCCGCGCGCGCGACGAGCCGAGTGCGGCGCGGATGGACATTTCGTTTTCGCGCGAGAGGCCGCGGGCGAACTGGAGGCTCGCGACGTTCGTGCAGGCGACGAGCAGGAGCAGACTGACGGCGGCGGAGAGCAGCCAGAGCGAGCTCCGGTAGTTTTTCGTCAGTGAGTCGACGAGCGGTTCGACGTAAGGAAGAAGGTTCGCCGTTTCAGCGGGGAAATCGCGGTTGATGCGCAGGCCGATGGCTTTCAGGTCGGCGCGCGCCTGCTCGAGCGTGACGCCGGGCTTGAGGCGGCCGAGAGCGAAGAGGCCGGGGTTGTTGCCGCGGTCCTGCCAGATTTGGTTGTCGGAGAGCGGCGTGATCGGAATCCAGAACTCGGCGTTGCGCGGCGTGACCAGGTCGGCCGGCATGACGCCGATGACGGTGTAGGTCTTGCCGTTGAGCGTGAGCGACTGGCCCAACGCGTCGGGACTGCCGCCGAATTTGCGCTGCCACAAGGCGTGGCGGATGACGACGACGCCCGGCGCGCCGACCCGGTCTTCGTCGGTGGTGAAACAGCGCCCGAGCTCGGGTTGGAGCGCGATGGCCTGGAAATATTCGGCGGAGACGGCCGCGCCCATGATCTGCTCGGCGTCGCCGCGGCCGGTGAGCGTGTAGGTGTCGCGCTGGCCGAGGCCGAGGGCACTGAACGAGCGGTTGTCTTTCCGCCAGTCGAGATAGCTCGGCCAGGCGACGGCGACGTCGCGGGTTTCCTGGTAGCGCTGGCGGAGGACCATGAGGCGCTCCGGCTCGGGGTAGGTGACGGGCTTCAACAGCACCGAGTGCAGGAGGCTGAAGATCGCGGTGTTCGCGCCGATGCCCAGTGCGAGAATCAGAACGACGGTGGCGCTGTGGGCCGGCGCGCGGCCGATCTGCCGAAACGCGAAGCGAAGATCGGAAAACATCGGGTGGGTGGGGTTGCAGGGGAAACTCGGCGGCGCTCCTAACGTTACCGAAAATGCGAAGTGTGCTCAGCGCCCGGGTGTAGGAGTGGCTCTAGGCCGCGATTCGGCCCGAGTATCGCGGCATAAAGCCGCTCCTACAGTTCAAACACCATGCGGGCTACTCGGCGCGCAGCGCGACCATCGGGTCGGTGCGGGCGGCGCGGCGGGCGGGGAGCCAGCAGGCGAGCAGCGCGACGGCGGCGAGCGCGGCCGCGAGGCCGGCGAAGACGAGCGGGTCGCGCGCGCTGGTCTGGAAGAGGAGCGACTCCATGATGCGGCCGAGCGCGAGGGCCGCGGCGGCGCCGAGCGCCAGCCCGACGCCGACCGTGCCGAGGCCCTGGCGCAGCACGAGCCCGAGCACGCCGGCGGGAGAGGCCCCGAGCGCGAGGCGCACGCCGAGCTCGGTGGTGCGCTGGGAGACGCTGTAAGCCGTCACGCCGTAGATGCCGACGGCGGCGATCGCCAGCGCCACCGTGGCAAAGAGCGCGAGGAGGACCGTGACGAAGCGTTGACGCGAGACCGTGTCGGCGACGACGGCGGCGAGCGGGCGGATGGAGGACACCGGTTGGTCTTTGTCCACGGCGAAGACGGCGGGGCGCAGGCCTTGCAGCATCGGGGCGCGGGCCGGGCCGTCGGTGCGGAGGATGAAGTTGGGCGAGTTGAACGGCTTTTGGTAGAAGCAGTCGTAGAACTGCGGGAGCGCCTGCTGGTCGGCGCCGTATTGCCGCACGTCGGCGACGATGCCGACGATCTCGCGGTAGCGGGTCGGGCCGTTGCTGACGGAGATGCGTTGGCCGAGGGGGTTTTCGTGGGGAAAATATTTCCGGGCGAAACTCTCGGTGATGAGGGCGACGGGGGCGGCCTGGGCGGTGTCCTGCTCAGTGAAGGTGCGGCCGCGCAGGAGCCTTATGCGCATCGCGGGAAAATAATCGGGGGTGACGGAGTAGTAGTTGCAGGTGGGCTCCTCGCCTTCGGGGGGCGCGGGCCGGCCGTCGATCAGAAAGGTCAGCACCCAGTCGCCGAGTTGGGGCACGGTGTGGGTGACCCCGACATAGTTGACTCCCGGCAGCGCGCGATATTTCTCGGCGACGCGGTTGACGAAGGCCACGGGGGCCTGGTCACCCTGCGCGCGCTGGACGCCGGCCATGTTGACGGCGACGAGGGTGGCGTCGCTCGGGTCGAAGCCGAGGTCGAGGGCCTGCAAGCGGCCGAAGCTGCGCAGGAGGAGTCCGGCCCCCACGAGGAGGACGAAGCAGAGGGCGACCTCGGCGGCGACGAGGCCCTGGCGGACGAGGTGGCGGCTGCGGCTCGCGCCGCGCGCGCCGTCTTTGAGCGACGCCGTGAGGTTGAGCCGCGAGGCTTGCCACGCGGGGCAGGCCGGCCGGGGCGGCGGCGAGCAGGGCGCGCAGTCCCCAGTGCGCGAGCAACAGGCCGAGGGCGCCGCCGCAGACGGCGAGGGCGAGGCTCTCGGTGAGCAACTGGCGGACGAGGCGGCCGCGGCCGGCACCGAGGGCGGCGCGCACGGCGAATTCGCGGGTGCGCCCGGTGGCGCGGGCGAGCAGGAGGTTGGCGATGTTGGCGCAGGCGATGAGCAGCACACAGCCGACCGCCCCGAGCAGGGTGGAGAGGATTTTCCTCACGTCGCCGACGGTGTCGTCGAACAGGGAAACGGCTTTCGCGCTCCAGCCCTTGTTGGAACCAGGATACTGCTGCGCGAGCGCGGCGGCGATGGTCTGCAGCTCGGCGGTGGCCTGCCCGGGGGTGACGCCGGGCTTGAGGCGCGCGAGGGCGTTGAGGTAGTGCGAGCCGCGGTTGTCCTCGAGGTCGTCTTTGCCGAAGGCCATCGGCGCGTAGAGTTCGAGGCGGCTGTCGCGCCGCCATTCCCGGGGCATGACGCCGACGACGGTGACGGTGCGGCCGCTAAGGTTGATGGTCTGGCCGACGAGGTCGGCCCGGCCGCCGAAAACGCGCTGCCACAGGCCGTAGGTGAGGACGACCGCTTGGTCCTTGCCCTCGGCGTCGTCCGCCGGGAGCAGCCAGCGGCCGAGGAGCGGCGGCGTGCCGTAAACGCGGAAGTAGTCGCCGGTGACCTTGCCGCCGACGAGGCGCACGGGTTCTTCGCGCCCGAGGAGGTTGTAGCTCTGGCTGCGGACGGCGGCGACGGCCTCGAACGATTTGGCCTTGGCGAAGTCGAGGTAGTTGGGCGGCGACAGCGAGAACCGCGGGAACTGCGGCAGGTTGGTCTCGGCGAGGCTGACGAGCTGCTCGGAATGCGGGAACGGCAGCGGGCGCAGCATGACGCCGTAAACGACGGAGAAGACCGCGGTGTTCGCGCCGATCCCGAGCGCGAGGATCAGGAGGGCGGCGAGCGTCTGGGCGGGCGCCTTGACCATTTGCCGCAAGGCGAGACGAAGATCGGAGAGCATGGTTCCGGGTGGGTTGGCAGAGTGATACTGGCGCGTTTCGCCGCGGTTACACGAATTTTTCGTTCAACCGCGGGAAACTGTCGGGGAAGAACCCGCGGCTGCGGCGGCGGGCGCAGGCTGGTGCGCGACGTTGGGCGGGCGATTCGCGCCCGATCCCGCTCGCCCCGCGGCCGGAAGGAGCGGTCGCGGGGAGCGACGCTGCGGGGTTCGTGCCGCGGATCTTCACTCGGTGCGCAGGGCCACCATCGGGTCGGTGCGGGCCGCGCGGAGGGCGGGCAGGAGGCAGGCGAGCAGGCCGACGGCCGCGAGCGCAAGCACGCCGAGCGCGAGCACGGCGGGGTCGAGCGCGGTGGTGCCGACGAGGAACGTCGTGAGCAGGCGGCCGCTGGCCAGGGTGAGAGCCAGACCGACGGCCAGCCCGGTGGCGATGGCGGCGCCGCCGTAGCGCAGGATCCAGCGGAGGATGATGCCGCGGTCGGCGCCGAGGGCGAGGCGCACGCCGATCTCGCGCGTGCGTTGGGTGACGGTGTAGCTCATCACGCCGAAGATGCCGAGGGCGGCGAGCAGCACGGCGGTGGCGGCGAACGCGCCGGTGAGGGCGAGCGTCGCGCGGCGCGGCGCGGTCTGCCGGGCGAGCTGCTGTTCGAGGGTCTGCGGCAGGTCGAGGGCGAGCCCGGCGTCGATCTGGTGCGTGGCGGCGGTGACGGCGCGGGCGAGCGGGGCGGCCTCGCCGGTGAAATGGAGCACGGCGGAGAGGCGCGGGCGCGGCTGCTTGGCGAGGGGAAAATAGGCCAGCGGCTGCGCTTTGTCGTCGAAGCCGCGGGGTCTGACATCGGCGACGACGCCGACGATGGCCGCGGTCGGCGGCGGGCCGTGGCCGTCGCCCGGGAAGGGCAGGTTGACGGGCGCGCCGAGGGTGAAGCCCCGGGGATAAAAAGTTTTCACGAACGACTCGTTGACGATCGCGACGTTGGGCGCCCCGGGCCCGTCGGCGGCGGTGAAGGCGCGGCCCTGCCGCAGTGCGATGCCGGCGGCGCGGAAAAATTCGGGCGAGGCGTTCGCGACGGCCATCGCCGGCGGCGCGGAGTTGACGGAGGCGTTGGCGTTGCCGGTGGCGCCGGCGAGGTTGGCCGTGAGGACGAGCTGGGTGTAGGGCGAGAGCGGCGGCAGGTCGGTGAGGGCGGCGACCCTGACGCCGGGGAGCGCGCGCAGCGCATCGAGCCAGCGGTCGGCAAACGCGCGCTGCTGGGCGGGGGTGCCGTAGCGGCGGGGCAGGGAGAGGTTGGCCGTGAGCACGTCGGCGGTGCGGTAGCCGAGCTCGGTCGCGTAGAGCCGGTAGATGCTTTTCGCGAGCAGACCGGTGTTGACGGCGAGGACGAGGGCGAGGGCGACCTCGAACGCCACGAGCGCCTGCCGCCAGCGATGACTGGAAGGCGAGCTCTGGGGGCCGCCTTCCTTGAGGGCTTCCGTGAGATCGACGCGGCTGCCCTGCCACGCGGGCGCGAGGCCGAAGCCGAGGCCGGTGACGAGCGCGAGCAGCGCGGCAAAAGCGAGGACGGGAAGGTTGACGGCGACCGGCGCGACGCGCGGGAGGAAATCCGCGAGCCCCGCCTGCAACGCGCGGGTGCCCCACCAGGCGAGCAGCACGCCGCCGGCGCCGCCGAGGAGCGCGAGGAGCGCGTTTTCCGCGAGCAGCTCGGCGGCGAGACGGGCGGGCGAAGCGCCGAGCGTGGCGCGCACGGCGGCGTCGCGCCGGCGGCCGGCGGCGCGTGCGAGCTGGAGGCTGGCGATGTTGGCGCAGGCGATGAGGAGCACGAAGCCCACGGCGCCGAGCAGCAGCCAGAGCGTGGTGCGCGATTGCTTGGCGAGTTGCTCCTGCAAGGTGACGAGCTGGACTTTGGAATCGGCGAAGGGCAGGCGAAGACCGCCGCCGCCGCCGGGGCCGCCCGGTCCGCCGACGCTGACTTGGCGAGCGGGGCCAACGGATTGGCCCGCGGGTGCCGGGGCGTCTTGTCGGGCCGGTCCGTTGGCCGACGGCGCGGCGACAAGCGCCGGCCCTGCATTTGCGGAAGATGCTCCGTCCGGGCGACCGACGACGCGGCGCTCGCCGGGTTGGTCGCCGCCCTGCGGCCCGGGGCCGCCGAAGCTGGCGGCGAGGTTGTTCCAGAACCGGTCGGAGAGTCCGTCGAGTTCGCGCTGCGCGGAGTCGCGGGCCGTGCCCGGCCGGAGGCGGCCGAAGACGCGCACGAGCTGGATGCGCAACTGGCCGGGCGCGCTGGGGGCGATCGGGAGCGGGCGCCAGAATTGCACCGGATCGACGAACTCGAACGCGGGCGGCAGCACGCCGATGATGGTGTGCGCGACGTCGTCGATCTGCGCGATCTGCCCGACGGCGCGGTCGTCGCCCTGGTAGCGCGTTTGCCAAGCACTGTAACTGAGCACGGTGGTGGGCGCCGCGCCCGGTTTCTGGTCGGCGGCGCTGAAGAGCCGTCCGCGCCAGGCGGTGACGCCGAGGAGGGAGAAAAATTCGCCGGTGACCGCGGCGGAGGGCACGCGCACGGCGCCCTCGGCCCGTTGCAGGGCGGAGGTGGTGCTGCGGTAGGCGGCCAGGGCGCGGAAGGATTTCGGGACGGCCTCGGTCCAGCCGAGAAATTCGCTGTCGGGCATCGAGTCGCCGCCGCCGGGGACGGCGGCGGCCGAGCCCGGTGCCTGCACTTTGCGGACCATGACGAGATTGCCCGGCTCGGGATAGGGCAGCGGCTTGAGCAGGACCGCGTGGACGACGCCGAAGATCGCGGTGTTGGCGCCAAGACCGACGGCGAGGAGGAGGATGACGAGCGCGCTGAAAAAGGGCTGGGCGCGGAGCTGACGCAGGGCGGAAGCAAAAATTTGCATGGTGGGGTTGCCTGAAAGCGCCGCCGCCCGGGCGGTTTGTCTGGAGCGCGGGCACTCCGTGGGCGGCGATGCCGGAGCGAGCGGGCCGGCGAAACCGGTTTCAAGCGCGGCGCGGCGCGCCCCGGCCGCGGCCCGCTCACTCCGCGCGCAGGGCCTCGAGCGGATTCACCGCGGTCGCCCGGCGCACCGGAACGAGGCAGGCCAGGAGCGCGGCCAGCGCGAGGACCAGCGGCGCGGTGACGAGCGTGGCGGGATCAGTCGCGGCGACGCCGTAGAGCAGTCGGCCGACGACGTGGCTGAGCGCGAGACAACCGCCGATGCCGACGGCGATGCCGAGAGCGACGAGCCGCGCGCCTTGGCGCAGCACGAGGCCGGCGATGTCGCCGGCAGTCGCGCCGAGCGCGAGACGCACGCCGAATTCCGACGTGCGCTGCACGACGGAGAACGCGAGCACGCCGTAAACGCCGAGCACCGCGAGCAACAGCGCCACGCCGCTGAAGAGCCCGAGCAGGATCATCGGCGCACGGCGCGACTGCGCGACGTCGTCCATGCGCTGCTGCATGGTCTTCACATCGAAGACGGGTTGCTCCGGATCGGCGGCGCGCACGGCGTCGCGGACCGAGGCGGCGAGGGCGGCGGGGTCGCCCGTTGTTTTCACCACGAGGATGAGGTTTGTGCCGGGTTGCTGGGCGTAGGGATAGTAGAGGGTCTCCTTCTGGACGTTCTCCTCGAGGCTTTGGAATTTGATGGGCGCGACCACCCCGACGATGTTCCAAACGGTGGGGTTGGCGTCGCCGCCGCGGCTGATGCGTTTGCCGAGAGGGTCTTGCCCCGGCCAGTATTTGTCGGCGAGCAACCGGTCGACGACGACGACCCGTTGGGTGCCGGCGGTGTCAGTGGCGGCGAACAGCCGGCCGCGCAGGAGCGTCAGGCCGAGGGCCGAAAAATAGCCGGGATCGACGTAGCGCTGCTGGCCGTGCGGCCCGGGCGCACCGGGGGGCAAGACGATGTCGGGGCTCCGGTAGGAACCCTGGTTGTTGCTGCCGGTGAAGGGGAGCACATCGGTCAAGCCGGCGACGGTGACGCCCGGCAGGGCGCGCAGGCGCGCGAGGACTGCGTCGGCGAACGCCACGCGTTTTTCCGGCCGGTCGTATTTTGCGGCGGGCAACGCGAGCTGGGCGGTGAGGACGCCGCCCGGCCGGAAGCCCGGATTCTCCTGCTGCAGGCGCTCGAAGCTGCGCACGAGCAGGCCGGCGGCGGAGAGGAGCATAACGGCGAGCGCGATCTCGGCGACGACGAGACCGGCGCGCATCGTCTGCGTGCGGCGGCCGGCGGAGCCGCGCGCGCCGGCTTCTTTCAAGGCCGCCGCGGCATCGCTGCGCGAGGCCCACCAGGCGGGCAGGGCGCCGAAGCCGAGTCCGGTCAGCACCGCACAGAGCAGAGTGAAACCGAAGACGGTGAAGTCGAGTTCGATGCCGAAGGCGCGCGGGAGCGTCGAGAAACCCATCGAGCCCAGCGCCTGCACCCCGCCGTAAGCGACGAGCAGACCGAGGAGTCCGCCGGTGAAAAAGAGGAGCACACTCTCGGTGAGCAGCAGGCGCATGAGCTGGCGGCGCGTGGCGCCGAGCGTGGCGCGGACGGCGAGTTCGCGTTCGCGGGCGACGGCGCGGGTGAGGAGCAGGCTCGCGACATTGGCGCAGCCGATGAGGAGCGCGGCGGCGACGCCGGCCTGCACGAGCCAGAGCATGCCGCGGATGTTGGAAACGTTCTGCTCGAGGAAACCGCGGGTGCGCCCGCCGAAGCCGCTCGTCTTCCAGAACGGCGCTTCGCCGGGCAGGCGTTCGGCGTTGCGCGCCTGGACGAGGTCGAGGTCGCGCTGCACGGCGGCGAGGGTGGCGCCGGGTTTCAGGCGGGCGATCATCGAGGAGTATTCGTTGCCGCGTTCGTTGTCGGATTTTTGTTCGGGCGTGAAGGCGAACGGCACCCACGCCTGGGTGCGCGGGGTGGGAAAATAAAACCAGGCGGGCATGACGCCGATGACGGTGTAGGGCTCGGTGTTGAGCCGCACGGTCTGGCCGACGATGGCGGGGTTGCCGCCGAAACGGTTTTTCCAGAGCGAGTGGCTGAGCACGACGACGTGGTCGGCGCCGGGCTGGGCCTCGCTCTCGTGGAAGGTGCGGCCGAGTAGCGCCGAGGACTGGAGCGTGGTGAACAGCGACGGCGTGGCGCGCAGGCCGACGATGCGCTCGGGTTCGCCGTCGCTGCCGAGGTTGAAATTGCGGGTGGTGAACATCGCGGCGTCGGCAAAGCCGCTGACGGCCGCGCGGCGGTCGAGATAGTCGGGGATGGCAGTGCCGGCGTTGGGCACGCCCATCAGCGGATAGCTGTTGTAAACGACGACGAGCCGCTCGGAGCCGGGCCACGGGTAGGGCTTCAGGAGGACGGCGTTGAGGACCGAGAAGATCGCGCTGTTGGCGCCGATGCACAGCGCGAGCGTGAGCACGGCGACGGCGGTGAAGCCGGGCGCCTTGGCGAGCGAGCGCAGGGCGAAGCGGAGATCGGGCATGGGGCGAGGGTGACCGGAGAAGAACCTCGAAGCACGCGGGAGGTTACGGGGAAAATCGGGTCGGCCGGAGAATTTTCCCGGCCGGCCGCCGTCATCCGCCGGCCGGCGGCTCCGCTCGGCGCGGCGTGGAGCGGGCGGGGACGGAGCGGCGGAGAGACCCTGCCGGGCACGGCGACCTACTTCGCCACCAGCGGGTCGCGGGTCGCGGGGAAATACCAGACGCGCACGATCCGGCTGTCGCGCACTTCATAGACGCCGATGGCTTGCTGCGAGACGCGCTGCCCCGCCTTGTTGTCCCACGAGGCGCGCTCGCGCACGGTGAGGATCGGGCCGGTCTGCTCGAGCGCCAGAAATTCCGAGTGCACGGTGGGCAACGATTTGAAATAACCGACCAGCCAGTCGCGGAGTTGCGGGCGGTTCTCGGCGTCGGTGCCGATCTTGCCGTCCGCGCCGACGGAGAACCACTTGAGGTCATCCGCGCAGAAGGCCGCGACGGCGTCGGCCTCGTGGCGGTTGAACGCTGCCAGGTAGGCGCGCAGCAGCACGGCTTCGGGAGTGACCGGATAGTTCGTGCTGCCGGGGAAGAACGCGTTGAACGCATCGACCGCCAGCGTGAAGACTCCGGCCGCGATCGCCGGGTCGCTGCCGAAGTGCGCGCGCGCCGCGTCGGCGTCGACGGCGTGGACGACGAGCAGGCCGGTGTCGGCGTAGCGCGCGCCGAGCAGGATCACGCCGTCGCGCCGCAACCGCGCGAGGTTGGCCGAGTGTTCGGCGAAATGTTTCTGCTCGTTCGCCGGCTTGGCCGCGTCCCAATTCGGTCCGGGCCCGAAGCGCGCAGCGAACAGCGGTTCCTTGGCGGGCGTGGCTTGGGCGAAAGCCGGCAGCGCGGCGACTAGCGAGAGCAGCAGGGGCAGGAGTCGTCTCATGCCGCCGAGTAAGAACAATCAGGGCGCGGAAAACGAGACATCTGCGGGCAGCTTTTCCAACGGCGTGAATGCGCGGACTTCGTAGCGCCACGTGCCGCTAACGACCGTGCCCCACTTGGCGAGTTTGACTTTGCCTTGCGCAAAGAGCGGACCGAAAACGCTGCCTTCCTCGCTGTCCCACGTGCCGAAGCGCAGCGGTTCGCCCGCGCGATTGAGCTCGAACCAGTTCAGGCGCACGCCGTCGGCGCGCCACACTTCGAGGCGGTTCGCGCCGGCCGCGCGGACCGTCAGACCGGGATCGCGCACGGCGAGGCGGTGGAGGGTGCGGTAAATGTTGGATTCCCACCAACGTTGCTCGTCGCGGAGTTGCTCGGGAGTGAACGGCGTGACTTTGCCGTCGCGCCAGCGCCAACCCCGGTCGCCGTCCATCGCGCGGCGGGCGTCGAGTTCGTCGCTCTTTGCCTCGATGCGGACGCGGGGCGAGGCGAAGTCGTTCCAGATGGTGTTCGCGTAGGGCGCGCGCTCGGCTTCGTAGTGGATCGCGCGAAGGACGTAGGATTTGACTTCGGCCCACGCGTCGCGACCGCCCATCGCGGTGAGAAAACGTTCGGCGCGGGCTTCGCCGGTTTCGTTCGGGGTGGCGACCTGGCCGGAGAGACGGCCGATGCCGGCCAACGCGAGGGAGAACACGCTCACGGCGAGAGAAAATTTCATGACGAAAGAAAACTGCCGGCGCGCGTAACGGAAACGAGATTGCGACGAGACGGGCCGGGACTGCGAGGAATTGCCCGCGGCCGGCGATTTTGGTGCGCGGGCGAGTTCGCGGTTACTCGGTGCGCAGCGCGACGACGGGGTCGATGCGCGCGGCGCGGCGGGCCGGCAGCCAGCAGGCGAGCAGCGCGACAGCCGCGAGGGTGCCGACGACGGTGCCGTAGGTAACGAGGTCCCACGCGCTGACGCCGTAAATGAGCGAGCCGAGGAGATTCGACACGATGAAGGAACCGCCGAGGCCGAGCACGACGCCGAGACCGACGAGCGTCACGCCGCGGCGCAAGACCCACGCGCCGATCATCCGGGGCTCGGCGCCGAGGGCCGCGCGCACGCCGATCTCACGCGTTTGCTGCGTGACGGTGCAGGCGATGACGCTGTAGAGGCCGAGCATCGCGAGACCGAGCGCGACAGCCGCGGCCGAGGCGATCGTCCACGTGATGACTTTGCGCTGGGCGAGCGCATCGTCGAGGTAGCCCTGCATGGTGTGCAACCGGGACAGCGGGAGATGCTTGTCCAGCGACTGCAACTGCTCGCGCAACGGTTTCAGCAACGCGGCGGGATCGAGCTTCGAGCGCACGGCGAGGTATAGCGAACCCGGTGCAGCCTGGGTGTAGGAGACATACATGGCCGGGCCGGGCTCGCGATCGAGCGAGACCATGCGCGCATCGGCGACGACGCCGATGACTTTGTCCCACACGTAGTCGGCGCGCTGGTTGCCGTCGTCACCGGAGAACCCGATGGGTTGCCCGACGGGATTCCGGCCGGAAAAATATTTCCGGGCCATGGATTCGTTGATGATTACCGAGGCGGAGAAATGTCCGTCGCCTTCGGGGAGACGATCCAGCGCGGGGTCGAAGTCGCGGCCCTGTTGCAGTGCGATGCCGAACGTCCGGAAATATCCGGGACCGACGATGAGCTGGTCGGACAAGGGTTCCTGGCCCCGGGGCCAGGTGAGACCCGGAACGGAAAATCCGCCGTTGGTGCCGGAGCGGAGCGGGAGGCTGTCGCCGGCGGCGGCGGCCTCGACGCCCGGGATCGCCCGGAGACGGTCGAGCAACTGCGCAAAAAACCGCACCCGCTGGCCGGGCTGCCGGTAGACGGCATCGGGCAGGTCGACGTGAAACGTCACGAGATTGTCCGTCGAGAAACCGCGCTCCTGCGTGGCGAGGCGGTGCATGCTGCGCACGAGCAGGCCGGCACAGGCCAGGACCAGCAGCGTGAGGCCGACCTGCGCGACGACGAAGAGATGGTTGAGGCGGCGTTGCTGAGGCGTCGAAACCGCGCTGCGGCCGACGGAGCGCATGAACTGCTGCCACGACGCCGTGGCGCGCCACGCGGGCACGAGGCTGGAGAGGGCGACGGCGAGCAACGTGATGCCGACCGAGAAGGCGAGGGCGGCGGGCCCGACCGCGAGTGTCGAGTAAGTGGAGAACTGCGACTGGATGAAATTCCCGGCGAGCTTGATCGTGAGAAATGCCAGCGCGCTGCCGGCCACGCCGCCGGCGAAGCCGATCACCGCGCTTTCGAAAAGCAGTTCGCGCGCGATCCGCCAGCGGCCGGCCCCGACGGCCATCTTGACGGAAATCTCGGCCGTGCGGCCGGTGAGGCGCACGAACTGGAGGTTGGCGAGGTTCACGCAGGCGATGAGGAGCACCAGGGCCACGGCGCCCATCAACGCGAAGAGGCGCGGGCGCACGTGGCGGGTGTTCCATTCCTGCAGGCTGAAAACGACGATGCCATGCACGATAGCGCGCTCCTGCTGCAAACGCACCGCGACTTCGCCCATGCGCGCGCGCGCTTGCGCGAGCGAGACGCCGTCCCGGAGCCGGGCGAAGACCCAGAACGTGTGGTTCCCGCGCGGCGAGGACTCGCGGGTGACGGTCAGCGGCGCGAGCGCTTCGACGGTGGGCTCGTCGGGCGTGACCGAGACAAAGCGCTTCGGAAGCACGCCAACGACGGTGGTGAGTTTGCCGCTCAAGCGCACGGCGCGGCCAATGATCGCCGGGTCGGCGGCAAATTGCGTTTGCCAAAGGGCGTAGCCGATCAGCACCACGGGCGCAGAGTTCGGCCTGGTGTCCGCTTCGGTCAGGTCGCGCCCGAGCACCGGTCGGACGCCGAGGGTGCGCAGGTAGTTGGCGCTCGCGGTGTGGGCGCTGAGGGTGCGGGTGGTGTTTTCGTCGGCGAGGGTGAGGTTTTGAAATCCGTTGTAGAGCATCACGTCGCTGAAGAGGTCGGTCTGTTCTTTCCAGTCGAGGTATTCGTGGAGATCGGCGACGACGGCCCAAGTCATCGCGGGCTGCTGGCAGCGCAGCGCGACGAGGCGGTCGGACTGCGGGAACGGCGGGGGTTGCAGCAGCACGTTGTCGATGATGCTGAAGATCGCCGTGTTCGCGCCGATGCCGAGGGCGAGCGTGAGGATGGCGACGACGGCGAAGCCCGGAGACTTGGCGAGTTTGCGGAGCGCGAAACGGAGTTCGTTGGCCATGGGGAGACGGAGACGGTGAAAGTAAACCCGCGGGCGCGGGAAAAGTTACCCCGAATGCGGCGACCCGGACCGTCGGCCCGCCGACGAGTTCATTCTCCCGGCCGACCGAAATCTCCCGGTGGCCGACGCGGCGTCAGCCCGCCTTGGGCTCGGTGCCGGCGGGCCAGACGTAGGGCAGCGGGCGCTGGAAGACCTCGGGCACGCCCTGCGCGAGGAGCCAGTCGAGGACCGGTTTGCCTTTGTCGCTTTGCTTCGCGCAGTGGAGCAGGGTGAAGCCGTGGGGCCCGGGGATTTCGGGAGCCTTGGGGTAAATCGCCATCGCCGCCTGCACAAAACTGAGCTGCCCGAGCATCGCGGCGGCAAAAATGTCGAGTCGGGCGCCTTTGCTCAGAAGGTATTCCGCAATGTCGTCACCGCCCGTGTGAGCGGCGGCCTGCAGCGGGGTCTCGAAATCACCCCCGCCCCAGTCCCAGCAGGCGTTGGCGAGCAGGGGCGTCTCGTCGACGAGCTTCATGACGTTTTCGAGGCTGCGATGGGACTGGCCGACGGCGGCCTGCACCTTGTCTGGCGGCAGGGAGGGCGGTTTGGGCGGGGCATTGGGTCGCGGGGCTGCGGGCGTGGCTGAATCGGCCTGCCGATTGAGATAGGGTGAGGTCAGAGCTGAGAGCGGGGCGGCAGCAGCAAGGGTCGCGGAGGAGAGCAGGAACAGACGGCGGTTCATGGAGGTATTCATAAAGAAAGGAAGTTGAGAGTTGAGGGATGAGCGTCGAGAGAACCGGTCACTCGGAACGCAGCGCGATCAGCGGGTCGACCTTGGTGGCGCGGCGGGCGGGGATATAACAGGCGAGCAGGGCGACGCCCGAGAGCAGGCCGGCGATGACAGCGAAGGTCAGCGGGTCGGTAGGTTTCACCTCGAAGAGGAAGCTACCGACGTAGCGCGTGAGGCCGCAGGCGGCGGCGAGTCCTCCCAGCACGCCGACGCCGGTCACAATCACGCCGCGTTTCAAGATCAACCCGACGACGGCGCGGGTCTGCGCGCCGAGGGCGAGGCAGATGCCGATCTCGCGCGTGCGCTGGACGACGGCCTGGGCCATGACGGCGTAGATGCCCAACAAGGTCAAGAACAGGGCGATGACGCCGAAGACCGACATCAGCGTCGCGCCGGTGCGCGACCCCCACAGCGCGTTGCGGATGACTTCGCGGTAGTCGATAGAGCGAAGGTTTACGGCGGGATCAAGCGACTGCAGCTCTTTGCGCAAGGTCGGCAGCAGATCAGTCGGATTACCGGCGGTGCGGATGTGAAAGACGTTTGCCGCCTCGAAGAACTGCGCGACCGGGAAAAACGCGAACGGTGCGGGATCAGCCCGGAGCTCGACGTCACGGATGTTGCGCGTGACCCCGACCACCTGCACGGGCGTCTCGTCGTTGTAGAGCTTGATCGTTTTCCCGATCGGATCCTGGCCGGGCCAGGCGAGGCGCGCCATGGCCTCGTTGATGATGACGGCCGGCGGATGCGTCCCGTTGTCGTCGACGGAAAAATCGCGACCCGCCACGAGTTCCAGGCCCATGAAACGCAGGAAGTCGGGTTGCACAACGGCGAAGCTCATGAACCGGCCGCGCGTGCGCAGTGCTTCGTCCTCGCCCTGCGGTTTGATGGTGCGCTGCGGATTCACGCCGGTGAGGAAGGGCCGGCTCGCGATGGAGACATCAAGCACCCCCGGGACCGTTCTCAGTCGGGCAAGGGCGCGCTGATAGTATTCAAGGGTGCGTGTTTGATTGTAGCCCGATTGGACGAGGTCAGCCGACATCAGCGCAAGGTTGCGGCTGTTCCAACCGAGAGTCACCGCGCTGGCCTGATTCAGGCTGCGCACGAAAAGTCCGGCGATTACGAGCGCGACGACCGACAGCGCGACCTGCGCCGCGACCAGCACGTGCCGGAACGAGAATATCGACAGGCCGTTGTCGCCCGAGGGAACGCGTTTCAGGATCGCGATGAGATCGACGCGCGAGGCGGCCAGCGCGGGCACGACACCGAACAGCAGACCGGTCAGGATCGTCGCACTGACGGCAAAGGCCAGCACGCGGCCGTCGACATTGACTTCCATGTTATCCGGAAAACCAGGCGGGCGCAGTGCCCAAAGCAGGTCGCGCAGCCAGACGGAGATCACCACGCCCAACCCGCCGCCGAGGGCGGCGAGCAGGAAATTTTCGCGGAGCAGCTGCCCCACGACCTGGCCGCGGCTGGCGCCCAGGGCGACCCGGAGCGCGATCTCGCGTTGGCGCGCGCCCGCGCGGGCAAGGAGCAGGTTGGCGAGATTGGCGCAGGCGATCAGCAGAATGAGGCCGGCCAAGGCGATGAGAAGATTGCCCGCGCGCAGGAGATCGGAGCGACGGTTGGGGTCGAGCATCGCCTGCGCGATCGGCACGAGGCGGAGCGAGCGGCCGGCGTTGTCCGCGGGGAAGTCGATGGCCAGTTTCTCGCTCAACGGCTTGAGCGAGGCGGCCGCCTGCCCGAGCGTGACGCCGGGTTTGAGGCGACCGATGACCGACACCGTCACTGCCCGCCGGCTGATGAAAAACTCCAGTCCCTGCCCGAGAAGAACGCTGCGATAGACGGACGTGGGCATCCAATAGTCTGGCGCATCGATCACGCTAATGCCGCGAAATCCGGCGGGCGCCACGCCCACCACGGTGAAGGGCACATTGTTAAAGAGGAGCGTGCGGCCGAGCGCCTCAGGGCTGGCGGCAAGCCGGGTCTGCCAGAAGGCATGGCTCACGACGACGACCGGGGGCGCCCCCTCGACATCGTCGGCGACACTGAGCGGCCGGCCGAGGACGGGTTTCACCCCGAGCAAATCGAAGTAGCTACCCGAGACCAAATGTCCGAACAAAATGGAATTGTTCTCACCCTCCGTGAAACGAACGCCGAGAAACAGGTGGAGCGCGAGGTCGGTGAAGACGGTGTTGTTCGCGCGATAGTCGGTGAAATTGGGCACCGACAGCCGCATCAGGCCTGGCGTCTTGTCTTCGGTGGAATGCAGGGAGACGAGCTCGTCGGGGCGCTCGAACGGCGGCGGGCGCAGGAAGAAGGCGTTGAGGAACGAGAAGCAGGCCGTGCTCGCGCCGACGCCGAGGGCAAGCATCAGGACAGCGACGGTGGTGAAGCCGGGGGATTTAGCCAGCGAGCGGAGAGCGAGACGGAGATCCTGAATCATGGGAGGTGGGGGTGTGCTTCGCCCGCAGTCCCAGTTGTGTTGGGGAAAAGTTTACTTGCTGATCAGCATGCCGTCGGCGAGCCGGACGACGCGCGATCCGTAGGTCGCGTTCTCCTCGGAGTGGGTGACCTGGATGATCGTCGTGCCTTCTTCGTTGAGTTTCTTGAACAGCTTCATGATCTCGCGGCCCTGGTCGGAGTGCAGGTTGCCGGTCGGTTCGTCGGCGAGGATGAGCGAGGGCTTGGCGATGAGCGCGCGCGCCACGCCCACGAGCTGCTGCTGACCGCCCGAGAGCTGGTTCGGGTAGAGGTCCTTCTTGCCGACGATACCGAAACGGTCGAGCACGTCGCAAACGGCGGACTCGCGCTCCTTCTTGGGAACGTCGCGGTAGGAAAGCGGAATCTCGAGGTTCTCGTAAACGGTGAGGTCGTCGAGCAAGTGGTAGCTCTGAAAGACAAAGCCGAGGTGCTTTTTCTGGAGGTCGAAGCGCTTTTTCTTGTCGAGCTGGTGGACCGGCTGGCCGAGGAGATTAAATTCGCCGTGCCACGAACTGTCGTGGAGGCCGAGAATGTGGAGCAGGGTCGACTTGCCCGAGCCCGACGGGCCCATGATGGAGACGAACTCGCCCTCGTTGATCTCGAGGCTGATGTTGCGGAGCGCGTAGAAGACGCCGCCTTTGAGCGGATAGATTTTTTCGACGGAGCGGAGGGAAATCATGGGGGCGGAAGGGGAAAAACGGTGGAACGGGCTCTGCAAGGGCCGTGCCACAACACAACCGGACCGCGCGAAGTTGCAAGCCAATGGGTTCGGGCGGCCGGGCGGGCGACCCGATCGCGGCGCGCTCCGAAAACGAAATCACGGCGTCCCGGAATCGGGAGCCGCAGCCGCCGGACGGGACGGCGCGGCGGGCGAAAGCGGCGCGGCCGCGGTGATCTGCGCGCCGGCGCGGGTCCAGCGATAGAGCAAAGGACCGCGCGCGCGGGAGAGTGCCTTGAAGAACCCCTTGTCGGCGCGCTGCGGCAACATCAGCTCCTCGACGCCGGCGGCGCTGCAACTGAAGAGCTTCGCATAGCCCTTGTAGAAACGCGGCTCGCCCAGGATGCGCGAGAGGCCCTCCTTCGCCGAGGCTTCCGCCGTCGCTCCTCGAGCTATGGCGGACAGGTCGGCGGGCGGGCCGGGCTCGGGGTTTTGCTCTTCATTGTCTGGCCGCCGCGCGTCGGCGGGCCGCGCGGATGACGCCGCGTTCTGCTCGCTCCCGACCTCCGGCCGGCTCGCCGGCCGAAGTCTGGGCGAAGGCCGGTCGAGCACGAGAAAACTGTAGGGCAGGTTGCGCAGGTCGATGCCCGCGCGCTGGCCGAAACGCACCCAGTCGGAGTTCGCGAAAATCTCCGGCGGCGGCGCGGCGAAGTGGTGGCACCAATGCCGCGCGTTGGCGGGCGCGAGCAGGCCGCACGCGGCCTGGTGCGTGCAGGGCGCGACGACACGGAAATCACCGCGCAGTTTCTCCCGCCAACTGACGAGCACTCGGCTGACGTCGGAAGTGCCGGGCTCGACCCACAGCACCGTGGCCGCGCGTGCGATCAACGCGGCGAGGTCGGCGCGGCCGGCTTCGTCGAGCTCGTTCACCACATGGCTGACCACGAGCATGTCGAGCGGCGCGTCGCCGCGCAAATCGCGCACGCCGGCGGTCTCGACGGCGAGGCCGGGGAAAACTTTTCGGGCACGGTGTTCGGCGAAACGCATCGCCAGCTCCGAGTGGTCGTGCAGGAGGAGACGGGAGAAATTCATCGCGCCGAAAAAATCGACGACGCGCCGGCCGGCTACGCCGCTGCCGCAGCCCCAGTCGAGTATCGTGCCGCCGGCCGATGGCGCCCAGCCGCGTAGCCGCAGCTCGCGCAGCACGGCGTCCCATTTCCAGCCGATGCGCTCGCCGTAGGTCAGGTCGTAGCACTCGAGGTCGGTCATTGTGTGCCAGTAGGGACCGGCACTCTTGGCGTCGGTGAGGAACGTCTCGCGCAGGCGGTCCAGCACTTCCCAGTCGAGCGATTCCAGTTTCATCTGACCGACGCTGTGCAGTCGCGCCGCCGCGCCAAATCAAAACCGAGGAGGACGAAAACGGAGCAGCACCCGGCCCGCCCTTCGGCCCCCAGCAGGATTCTTCTCTTCGGCCCAACGAATGAGGGCAGACACGACGGGGCGCGGCCCCGGAGTTGTCTGTGCCGGCTTAGAGTTCTACTTCTTTGGGGATGCTGGTTCCTCTGTGATGGTGATCCTCAAGGAGAAGTCTCTCAACACGACATCCTGCGGCTTGCCCAGGCGGAGTTCGGGCTCAACCGCGGCTATGGTCTCCATGCTTTTCCTTTCGTTTCTCAGCATCCGCTTAATTTTTAGATTTGCGGTGTCGCCCTTCAAATTCGGCGCCAGTTCGAAAAATCCTCGATCTCGGAGTTCGGGCCAGCCGAAGCCCATGGTGGTGCCTTCTTTCATGACGACGTTCTGTGGTTTGCAGCCTTCGAATCCGCAATCTTTGGCATTCAGCCATTCGAGTTTAATGCGAAGAACTTCGTCAGCCGCATGACCCGGAGTCCAGCCGAGTAGCAGACACAGGAGTAGTTGAGAGAGCGTTTTCATTTCGTAGAACGTTGACGATGAGACACGCACGGGCGAGCGCGCTCTGATCCTGAAATTAGCGACAATGTAGAGCGGAGCTGGGCAATGCGAAGCACGGTCGCTTCCCGCGCGATGTCTCTGGCAGCTGGCTGGGCTCTTTTTTCACAAGCTACACTTTACTGCTTCTTACCCCCGACACCAGGCACGGCCGTGACTTGCCTCATCCATTTTGAAATCTGCCGTTCGTTTAGCTCGTTTACGGATCCGAGCTCAACGCCCCTGGTCGACCTGCCCATCGCCACCGGCGTCACCGGGGGCACTGGCTTGAGCGCCGCGCCGTTTACGAACATGAGCTTGACGTGGCCGGAAAATCCGCCGCAACAGAAGCACCAGCCGTCGCCGACGCCATAGTAGGACATGCCCCATTTAACGGAACGCTGCAGGCCGGGAAGCGTCTTCGCCGCAAGCGCGTCAATTCTTTCCACAATGTCGCGCTGCGGATGCGGTAGACTCGCGATGTAAGCAAAGACCGGCTTGTCGCCGACCGCAGCCTTTGCCGCGCTTGCCTTGCTGGTCTCCATGGATTCCGGCAACGGCACCGCCGCCGCGCGCTTGGTAGGTTTCGGGCTAACGCGCTTCGAGGTCTTGTCTGTTTTGCGAGTGGGCATTGTGGTCTCCTACACTTCCGATGTGAGTGGGCCGATCGTTACGGATGAGACACGCGCGGGCGAGCGTGGAGTGAGCCCTTTTGAACGACGGGAGATGCTGAGCGGAAAAGGCACATACGATTCAGGTCAAATCCCGCGCGTTGTTCTCTGGCGGTCTGGATCGGCTCTTCATCTGCTACTTTCCGTTCCAGACGCCGGTCTTTCTAAACACGACGAGACCAGCACTGACCACGACAGGGAGTCCGAAAAAATAACTCATACCGAAAGCCACCTTCCGCAACATGGCTTCTTCTTTCGGGAGCAGAAATACGCCAATCAGGCCCAAGAGGAAGGCGCCGGTGTAGATGGCGAAGAAAATGTTCACGGCTCTCTTTCTTGGGATAAATGGCGCAACGTCCTTCATCGTTCTTCCGGTGATCGTTACCGATGAGACACGCGCGGGCGAGGGTGGAGTGAGCCCTTTTGAACTACTGGAAATACTGAGCGCAGAGGGAGCATACGAATTAGGTCAAATCCCGCGCGTTGTTCTCTGGCGGTCTGGATCGGCACTTCTCGAGGGAGCCGAACTCGGACAGGCAACCGTCGCGAAATGTAGCCACCGCACGAAGCTGATGTGCGCAGCGCGGGCAAGATGCTGTAACCTCAATCTGCTGGACGCCGGGCATCCGGACTGGATTCGGGAGAGAATCTCCGAGCACCAACTCAGACTCTTCTTCCTTCCCGCCGGTCGGATGGAATGGCGCGTCGCACGTCACGCCGCATCTCGGGCAGACCAGCCATTCACCAATTGAAAATGAGGGACTCATCTTTCTTCCGCCGATCAGTGTTATTCAGACTACGAGTAAAGACTACGGTTGTTCTGCTGCATGGAGGCAGACTTCAGGTAACCCCTTCATTTTCAACCTTGGATTTCCCAGCGTAGGCTTTGGGGGGTTAATTGCCTCCGGCAATTGACTACTCCTCGGCCCGGGCCGCCACTCTATGAATATACGGCCTGTTTCGTTCCCAAATTGGAAGGATGTTCTGGCGCAGACGGCACTGAGCCCGCAGGTCAAGTTAGCCTACACGCGGGAAATCCTCACGTTCCTCAAGCATTGCAAGACGAGCCGGGCACCTGCGACCACCGAGCTGGCCAAGCAATACCTCGGGTGGCGCGAGAAACAGTCCGCCGGTCCTGCCCGCGAGGCGTTGCGCTGGTTCTACAAGGAGGGATACCAGCGGGCGAAATCGGTCCAGGCGAGTGGGGTGCGGCACGTCGCGCGGAGTGCTGCCCGGGCGGAACCGCCCGGGCTTGCGGGCAGTGCGCCGCGTCAGGCTGGATTGCGTCCGATGCAACCGCCGCCGGCAGCCGATGATTTGGGCACCACGCCGTGGGAGCAGCCTTTGACGCAAACCGCGGGCTGACCGTCTCCGCGGGTGCGCGCTCCGTCGATTGCGAAGCATCTCTTGGAAAGCGGGACGGACATTCACACGGTGCAGGAATTGCTCGGACACGAGAGCGTTGCGACGACGCAGATTTATGCGCACGTCGTGTGCAGGCCCGGGCTCGGGGTGCGCAGTCCGCTGGATCAACCCAGCGCCGGTCGCCGTTAGCTCGCGGTTCGCGCGGCCCGCTCGTATTCCATAAGGGAGTGTCTTCAAACCGTGTTTCTATAAACCATCCCGAGACCGCCCGCATCGGGCGTGCTTCGGGCGCGAGCAAGCTCGCTGACCCACCGGCACCGTGTTTGACGACACGCCCGAGACTGCAAACCTAGGAGAACCAAAATGAGTGACGGATTCGAAACGGCGAGCAAGAGACTCGAACTTCCGGCGGCCCTCGGCGAGGCGCTGTGGAAGGCGGCTGAGCACGCGGCCCGCGCGGCGGCGGGAAAAATGCGGCGGCGGCCAAGACCTCGCGGACGCATTCTCGCTCCGAGCGTCAACCCGCCGCTCTGGAACGAACTGGTGCGACGGGTGACACCGTTGCTCGCAAAGCGCGGAGCAAAGGTGCGGCTGGCGCGTTGCCTCCGGCTGCCCCGTCAGCGCCTGCAGGATTGTCTGAAATCCCGGCCGGCCGGCGCCGACGCCGAGCGCACACGGTTGCTGCTTCCGTGGCTGGCATCCCGCTAGCGAGGCCGCGCGTTCAGCGGCCGGCTGTGCGTCACCGTGGTTGTAACATAATGTATTACAAGCGGGTCGCGATGGGTTGTAATATATTGTGTTACAAACCGGCTTGGGGTGGGGCGGCGAAATTGAAGGCGAGGTGCCGGGCGAGGGCGTGTTGGCGGAGGCCGTAGAAGGCGGCGAGGTCGCGGACGGCGCGGGCGTGATTCTCGCGGCGAGCGGGTTCGTCGGGGGCGGCGCGGCGCGTGGCGGCGATCATCAGGTTCTTGGCAGTGTGCTCGGTGGAGATGAACTCAAAAACCTTCGTGTCGTAGCCGGCCCACTCGAGGAGGAGCGCGCGCAGGGCGTCGGTAACGAACTCGGCGTGGCGCTCCTGGAAAATCCCGTGGCGCAACGCGGGCGCGAGAACGGGCGCGGCGGTGAGTTGCGGACGGAGTTCCTTTTGGCAGCAGGGCGCGACGACGATCAACGCCGCGCCGGCGGCGAGGCCTTTGGCGATGGCGTCGTCGGTGGCGGTGTCGCAGGCGTGGAGCGCGAGGAGCACGTCGAGCGCGGCGAAGGGCGCGGAGGTGATGGTGCCGGCAGTGAAATCGAGGTTGGCGCAACCACAGTCGCGCGCGGTGCGGTTGCTGGTCTCGACGAGGGCGGGGCGCGCCTCGACGCCATGCACGCGGGCGGCGCGGCCGGCGACGTGGTTGAAGTAGTCGTGCGTGGCGAAGGTGAGGTAGCCTTTGCCGCAACCCATGTCGGCGATCTCGAGGGGGCGGGCGGGGGTGGGGACTCTGCACGCCAGCAGAGCGTCGAGCCGCGGCTCACCGGGACGGTTCGCCCTACCTTGGGCCGGAGCCGACTCGCCCGGGAAAGCGGCGGCGACGAGGTGGCTGAGGATTTCGGTGAACTGGTGGATCTGGCGGTGTTTGTCGGCCATGCCGGTGCGGACGGCGCCGGTCGCGGTGGTGACGCCGAGTTTCTCGAGCCAACGCTGGCTCTCGGGCGGGAGCAGGCGGTGTTTCGGCTGATCGTGCGTCGCGGCGGCGGCGGCAGGGGCGGCCGGGCCGTAGGTGAGGCGGGGCTCGCCGTGCTTGTTGAATTCCAACTGCGCCATGCGGGCGGTGGTGAACAGGTGGGCGCTGTGAAAAGTCGAGCCGAGGAGCGCGGCGATCTGCGCGAGGGCGTCAGCGGGCGAAGAATTCTTGGTGATGTCCTGAGTGGCGTGGCGCCAGAGGAAAGTGAGGTGCGGTGTGCCGCGCAGAGTGACGGGGCGGATGAAGAGGTTGCGGAGCGTGGCGTCGGGGCCGCGAGGTTTGCCGAGGGTGAGCTTGACGAAGGTGGCGTCGCGCAGGCTGGCGGCGAGTTGCGCGAGGAAATTTTCCCGGAGAGCGGCGGGGTCGGACATCCCGGCAAAGGGAACGGGAAAGCGCGGCGATAGCGAGCCGGGATCAGCGCTGAAGTTCGATCTGGTCTGCCCTACATGGCAGGCAGGGGTGATGGCAACGGAGGTCGTTTTGTTGGCCACGGATTCCACGGATACGGACGGATCGAACACGGATTCGCGACGCTCTGGATCGCGGATTTGTATCGGACAATATCGGTGGAATCCGTGGTCAAGTAATCAGGCGCTCGCGGCGCGGCCACGCGCAGTCCGCCAAGGCTAGGGCGGGCAGGCAAGCGTCGGCCCTGAATGGTCACGCGGCGAGATTTACTTCAGCGCCTTGAGGGAATCGAGGGCCGGCTTGAAGGCGGGCTCGAGTTTCAGCGCGGCTTCGTAGGCGGCGCGGGCGGCGGCTTTGTCGCCTTTCTTTTCCCAGAGATTCCCGAGACGCGTGTGCGCGGCGGCGTGGCCGGGCGAGTTTGGTGGGGGCGCGAGCGTGAGGCATTTCTCCAGCGCGGCGGAGCCGCGGTCGAGCTGCTGGCCGGCGATGGCGGCGAGGCGGCCAAACTGATAGAGCAGAATATAATCGTCGGGCGAGTCCTGGAGCGCTGCGTCGTAGAGCGCGAAGGCTTCGGGATATTTTTTTTCGGCGACGTAGAGCCCGGCCGTTTCGATTCGGCCGGCGGCGGGGTCGAGCTGGCGGATGGCCTCGGCCTGGGCGTAGGCTTTGTCCATCCCGCCGCCGACGAAGCCGGGCGCTTGCCGGTAGAAAACGAGGAGACTGCGGCGATAGGGGACGTTGGCGGGCTCGAGTTCGACGGCCTTCTCGTAGGCCAGGCGGCTCTTTTTCGCGAGGCCGAGCTGGGAAAAGACGTTCGCCTTCTGCGCGGCTTCACCGGCGGCGTCGCCGAGGGCGTGGGAGTAGCGGCCGACGTTCGGGGCGGCGGCGGAGGCCTGGCCGAGCAGCTCGATGGCTTGGGCCAACTCGCCGCGGCGACGGGCGAGTTCGCCGAGGTAGAA
Source organism: Opitutia bacterium (assembly GCA_016199925.1). Taxonomy (GTDB): domain Bacteria; phylum Verrucomicrobiota; class Verrucomicrobiia; order Opitutales; family Opitutaceae; genus JACQFT01. Next base: position 36,942 of record JACQFT010000163.1, read on the forward strand.
GGTGATCTCGGCGTCGCGCGGATCGGCGGCGGCGAGTTTCTCGAAGGCGCTGCGGGCCTCGGGCAGTTTGCGCTGGTCGAAGAGCGCCTTGGCCGCGGCGAGCTGGCCGGGGTCGGCGGCGAGAGCGAGCGAGGAGCTGGCGAGGAGGAGCAGGAGGAGACGGGCGGGCTTCACGGTAATGGTGGGAGCGGTGGGAGCGGAAAATGTTCCGCGCGACAGGGTGCGGAGGGCGGGGGCGGACGGCTGAGAGTTGAGGGTTGAGGGTTGAGAGTTGAGAGCTGAGAGACGGAACCGCCGGAACCGGCGGCGGGCGGGAGTCTTTCTCGTGCTCTTAATCTTTCTCTTTTGTCAGGGGAGACGGGTGAGCGAGGAGCGGGGAGGAAGAGAAAGATTAAGAGGAAGAGGAAAGATTCTACTCGGCGCGGAGGGCGACCATCGGATCGACGCGGGTGGCGCGGCGGGCGGGGACGAAGGTGGCGAACAGGGAGACGGCGGCCAAGAGGAGCCCGACGGCGGCGTAGGTGAGCGGATCGGTCGAGGAAATGCCGAAGAGAAAATTCTGGATGCCTTGCCGGCCGAGCACTCCGATCAACAGGGTGAGGCCGAGGCCGAGCGCGAGCCCGAGGCCGATTTGCCATGAACCCTGTCTGAGCACCAGGCCGAGAATTTTCCCGGTGTCGGCGCCGAGGGCCATGCGGATGCCGAATTCCTGGGTGCGCTGGTTGACGGAGAAGGAGGTGACGCCATAGAGGCCGACGGAGGCGAGCACGATGGCGACGGCGCCGAAGATGGCGAACATGACGGCGACGATACGCTGCTGGCCGAGGAAGCCGTCGAGGCCGACCTTCGGGGTGTTGACGAAATAGGGCGGCAGGTTGGGGTCGACGCGTTTGACGGTGTTGCGCACGCCCGGCGCGGCCGTCTCGCCGCGGCCGCCGCCGCGGGGCTTGGCGATGATCGTGCCGAATTGCTGGGCGACCGGCTCGGGTGCGACCGGCCCGAAGGCGGAGGCGAAATAGGGAAGGTAGAAGCCGGCGTTGTCGGAGCGGCGGTTGTTGAAGGGACCGCTCATGCGGACATCGGTGACGACGCCCACGATGGTGCGCCAGGGGCCGGGTTGGGTGCCGTTCTGCTGGACGGTGCGGAAGCGCCGGCCGAGGGCGCTCTCGAGGCCGAAATGCTTTTTGGCGAAGCTGGCGTTGACGACGGCCACGGGCTGTTTCTGGTCGGCGTCCTCGTCGGTGATGTAGCGGCCCGCGAGGAGTTTTTGCCCGAGGACATCGTTGTAGCCGGCGGTGACGTTCTCGAAGGACGCGACCGTGCGGTCGCTGTCGGTGGCGTATTGTTTGCCCTCGATCTCGACGGGGCCGGAGCCGGAGAAGATCATCTGGAAGCGATTGGTGAGCGCGACGGCGGCGAACTCGGGATCGGCGCGCAGTTCGCGGAGCGTCTTTTCGTAGAAGAGCCGGCGCGATTCGTTGGTGGGATAGTCGCCCTCCATCAGGCCGACGCGGGCGCCGATGATGGAGGCGGTGTCGTAGCCGTAGTCGATGTTCTGCTGGCGGATGATCGACTGGACTTGGAGGAGGGCGCCGATGAGCAAAATGCAGGTCAGCAGAATCTGCACGACGACGAGGCCTTTGGTGATGACGCCGATGGCGCGGCCGGTGTTGCCGCGGCCGGACTCCTTGAGCACGTCGCTCGCGCTGGTGCGGGAGGAGAGCCACGCCGGGACGAAACCCGACACGAGGGCGGCGAGGACGGTCGCGCCGACGACGAAGAGGAGCACGCGGGCGTCGATGGTGAAGCGCATCCACGAGGGCGGCGGGTTGGTCATGTTGGCTACGGTTTGGTCGAGCAGGTCGGTCGTCCAGAAGGCGAGCGCGACGCCCAAGACGGCGCCGAGCGCGGCGACGAGGAGACTCTCGGTGAGCATCTGGCGGATGAGGCGGCCGCGGCCGGCGCCGAGGGAGGAGCGGATGGCGAGTTCCTTGGTGCGGAGGGTGGCGCGGGCGAACTGCATGTTCATGACGTTGACGCAGGCGATGAGCAGCACGCCGACGCAGAACACGAGCATGGTGACGAGCAGGCCGGTGAGTTGCGGGCCGGTGAAGGAGTTGATCAGGGGGCGCACATAGCCGAGGGAAAACTGTTTGTTGGACTCGGGGTAGGCGGCGGCGAACTGCTTGGCGAGGGTGGTCATCTCGGCGTTGGCCTGTTCGAGCGAGACGCCGGGTTTGAGGCGGGCGATGACGTTGACGGTCTGGATGGAGGCGTCGCCGCGGGGCTTCGGCGGGAAGGAGCTGTTGATCGGGATCCAGAGCTGCTCGTTGCCGGGGAAAGAGAATTTCGGGGCCATCACGCCGACGATGGTGGCGGCGGTGCCGTTGACGCGCACGGCCCGGCCGAGCACGCCGGGATCGGCGTTGAATTCGCGGCGCCAGATGGCGTCGGTGAGGATGACGGCCTTGTCCACGCCGGGCCGGTCGTCCGCGGCGGTGAAATCGCGGCCGAGCACGGGGGCCACGCCGAGGGTGCGGAAAAAATCATGGGCGACGTAGGCGCCGGTGAGGCGCTGGGGCACGCCGTTGTTCGTCAGGTTGACGGTGGAGCCGTTCAGGTAGGCGGTGAAGGCGGAGAACGATTTCTGGAGGCCGCGCAACTCGGCGAAATCGGTGGTGGTGACCTGGCTGTTGAAGTTGCCGGGGGCAAAGTTGACGGGATCGACAAAATTGACGTCCACGAGTTCGTCGGCGTTGGGAAAGGTGAAGCCGCGGAGGAGGACGCCGTTGACGACGGCGAACTGAGTGGTGACGGCGCAGATGCCGAGGGCGAGCACGAAGACGGCGAGGGCGCAGAAGCCCTTTTCTTTGATGAGCACGCGCAGGCCGATGCGGAGGTCTTGGAGAACGGCTTCGAGGAGCATGGGAGGTGGGAAAAGTAGCGAGTAGTGAGTAGCGGGTAGTGAGCAGGGAAAGTGAGCAGTGAGCAGTGAGCAGTGAGCAGTGAGCAGTGAGCGGGGAGCGGGGGAGAGGGGAGCGGGGAGAAAGAGGAAGAGAAAGAGAAAGATTAAGAGAAAGAGGAAAGATTCTCGGGCGGTCAGGGCTGGAGGGAGTAGATGGTGACGGCGCGCGTGGGTGGCGTGGCGGTGGGCGGGTCGAAGAGCGCCCAGCCGGATTGGCCGGCGAAGAAATACCTGCCGTCGGCAAAGCAGCCGAGCGCGAGGTCGTTCATCGCGGGGACACCGGAGACGAGAACCTTGACGGCGGTGACGTGCTCGCCGCTCGCATCGAGGGCGAGGCGAAGGAGGCGGGCGGGCGCGCCGTTGTTCTGGGTGGCGACGAGGCCGGCGGGCGTGAGCGCGAGGCCGTCGAGGCCGATGAAGGTGGCGCCGGCGGGCGGGAGGAGGCGGGCGGCGCGGCGGGTGGCGGTCTCGACGCGGAAGAGGCCGTTGAGGTAGTCGCTGAAGTAGAAAAATTTCCCGTCGGGGGTGAAGGCGATGCCTTGGGGCGAAGAGTAGGCTGCGTCGTCGTCGAGATATTTCTCCAGCGCCGTGGCGCCGGGCGCGAGGCGCCAGATGATCGGAGAGAAACTGTCGGTCGCGTAAACGGAACCGTCGGGGGCGACGGCGAGATCGCCGAGGACGTGCTTGCGGCCGTCGGCGGGGACCAGCGCGAGGCCGAGGAGCTTGCCGGTCGCGAGGTCGTAGCGGGCGAGGCCGGTCTTGTTTTCGTCGGCGGGGGTGTAGCCGCTCATCTCGGGCACGGCGGCAGTCGCGGCGTAGAGCGCGTGGCGGTGTTCGTCGATGGCCACGCCGAAGACGCCGAGGAGTTCGTCGGTGGCGGCGGAGAATTTTGAAAGGCGGCCCGCCGCATCGCGGCGCCAGACGCAGCGGTTGTGGACATCGCCGAAGAAAAACTCGCCGGTCGCAGCGCGGTGGGCGATGCCCTCAATGATCCCGGTCATGTCCGGCAGCGTGAATGCGGCGTCGGCCGAGCCGCGCGGCGCGCGGTTGGCGGCGAAGCGTTTTTCCAGCGCGGCGAACTCCGGCCGCTCGCGCAACGGGGCGAAGGCGGGCTGGCGCGCGACGTTGAGCGACACGCCGAGATCGGCCGCGCGGTTGAGCGTGGCGAAGGCCGCGTCGGGGTGTTGGTTGACCGCCTGCGCGATGGCGGCGACGAGGAGAAAGCGCGGGTAGTCGGGGCGCGCGGCGACGGCGGCCTCGGCTTTCTCGAGCATCAGCGGGAGCTGGTCCGCTTTCATCGCGGCCTCCGCTTCGTGGATGAGCTGCTGGGGTCGCGGCTCGGCCCAGAGAGCGAGCGTCAGTGCGAAGGCGAGCGCGAGCGTCAGCAGAACCCGGGTGTGGACGCGGAAATGCAGGGAGAGAGACGGCAACAGCATACGCGCGATCTGCAAGGCTTGTGCCAAGCGCGGGGGCCGGTGGCGGTAGCTGGGCATCAAGGGGATAAATTTCCGAAGGAGGAATGGGAGGAGAATGGCGCGGCGAAAGTGAAATTTTGTTGTCCCAAGAATGGGAAGCGGAGGCGGGTGGAGGCGGCGGCGGACACGGAGGTCGCAAACGCATGGACGACACGGAGGTCGTCGCTCCACAGAGTTTGCCGCCGAGTCTATTTCGCCTCGAGGCGGAGGCTGCCGTTGACGGAGTCGAGGACGAGGTCGGGGCCGTCTTCGCCGATGACGCCACGGAGCGAGCGCCGGCCGGAGCTTTCGAGGCGGATCGGGAAATCGCAGACGATCCGGCCATTGACGGTGTCGGCTTTCACGCGACCGGTGGCCTCGGGCGGGAGGCGCAGGGTGCAGGAGCCGTTCACGGTGTCGAGGACGACGCGGCGGGTGTCGTGCAGGGTGTCGTAGCTGGCGGTGATGGAGCCGTTGACGGTGTCGAAGCGGCCGTCGGCGGCGAGGCCGGTGGCGCGGATGCGGCCGTTCACGGTGTCGAGGTCGACGGGGCCGCGGACGCCGGTGACGGTGATGTCGGCGTTGACGGAATCGATTTTCTGGAGGCGGGCGCCGGCGGGCACCATGAGTTTGTAGCGGACTTCGCCGCGCGCGTTGCCGTGGCCGAACCAAAAGAAGCCGAAGCTGTTTTTCGGTTGCCTGGTCTTGAGCGCGAGGCGGGTGGGCGAGGCGTCGATGAGGATTTCGAGGCGCTTGAGTTCGTCGGCGTTGCGCGCGCGCTTCACGGCTTCGACGCGCACTTCGGGTCGGTCCCAGCCGGTGATCTCGATGTCGCCGTTGACGGTATCGAGACTGACGGTGCCGTCGGCGGTGAGCGGATAGGATCGGGAAAAATTCTCGGTGACGGTGGCGTGGGCGGCGACCGTGAGGATGAGGAGGGCGGGGAGCAGGAGCAGGCGGGCGGGGTTCATGGCGAGGAGCGAAGGGGGTGAAGCGTTTGGGATTTTCGATTCTGGATTCTCGATTTTCGATTGGCGGAGCCGGCGGCGGGCGACGGGAATCTTTCTCGTTCTCTTAATCTTTCTCTTTCGTCAGGGAGGTGGGTGAGCGAGGAGCGGGGAGGAAGAGGAAGAGAACGAGAAAGATTAAGAGAAAGAGGAAAGAGAAAGATTCTACTCGGAGCGCAGGGCGGTGAGCGGGCTGACGCGGGTGGCGCGGCGGGCGGGGACGAAGGTGGCGAGGAGGGAGACGGTGGCGAGCAGGAGGCCGACGGAGGCGTAAGTGGCCGGATCGACGGGGCTGACCCCGAAGAGAAAGTTCTGGATGCCGTCGGCGCCGAGCGTGCCGAGCAAGAAGGCGGAGCCGAGGCCGAGCGACAGGCCGAGACCGACTTGCCACAAACCTTGTCGGAGCACGAGGCCGAGGATTCTGTTGGCATCGGCGCCGAGGGCCATGCGGATGCCGAACTCCTGGGTGCGCTGGTTGACCGAGAACGACATGATGCCGTAGAGGCCGACGGACGCGAGGAGCAGGGCGACGCTGCCGAAGGCGGCGAAGAGCTGGGCGACGATCTTGTTCTGGCCGATGAACCCGTCCTGGTTGGCCTTGGGCGTGTTCACGAAGTAGAGCGGGAGGTTCGGGTCGGCGCGTTTCACCTCGGCGCGGAGGGCCGCGAGGGCCGCTTCGCCGCGCTGGCCGCCACGGGGGCGCACGACGACGGTGCCGAACTGCGGCACGACGGCCTCCTTGGCCACCTCGGCCTGAAACAGTCCGGCGTAGAACGGCACATAGAAACCGGCATCATCGACCTCGGGGTTGTTGAAGGGCCCCTGCATCCGCACCGTGCTGACGACGCCGACAATCGTGCGCCAGGGCCCGAGCTGCAGGCCGTTGTTGAGGCTGACCCGCAGGCGGCGGCCGAGCGGACTCTCGTTGCCGAAATGCTTTTGGGCGAACGCGGCGTTGATGACGGCGACGGGCAATTTGGCGTCGAGGTCGCCGGCGTCGAAGTCGCGCCCTTCGGTCAGTTTCTGGCGGGTGACGGCGAAGTAGCCGTCGCTCACGAGCTCGAAGTTGGCGTTGGGGCGGTCGCGGTCGGACTGATAGGTTTTGCCCTCGATCTCGACCGGGGTGTTGCCGTCAAAAACCATTTGTTGGCGGCTGGTGAGGGCGGCGGCTTCGATCTCGGGATGGGCGCGGAGTTGTTGCACGAGGCGGTCGTAGAACAGGCGGCGCGCGGCGCCGGTCGGGTAGTCGCCGTCCATCAGGCCCATGCGGGCGGACATGAGGTCGGAGGTGTCGTAGCCGTAGTCGATGGCGTATTGCTTGGTGATGGAACGGACCTGCAGGATGGAACCGATGAGGAGCACGCAGCTCAGCACGAGCTGGAGCACGACCAGGGCGCGGGTGACAAAATTGACGGTGCGGCTGGTGTTGCCGCGTCCGCTTTCCTTGAGCACTTCGCCGGCGCCGGCGCGGGAGGACATCCAGGCCGGCACGAGACCGGAGACGAGGGCGGCCAGCAGCGTGGCGGCCAGGGTGAAGGCGAGCACCGGGCCGTCGATGTCGAAGGTCATATACGAGGGCGGGGGATTGGTCTGGTGGCGCAAGGCGGCGTCGATGAAGCCCACGGTCCAGAAGGACAAGGCCACGCCGACCACGGCGCCGAGCAGCGCGACGAGCAGGCTCTCGGTCAGCATCTGGCGGACGAGGCGCGCGCGGGTGGCGCCGAGCGAGGAACGGATGGCCAGTTCCTTGGAGCGCAGGGTCGCGCGGGCGAACTGCATGTTCATGACGTTGACGCAGGCGATGAGGAGCACGACGACGCAGAAGCCGAGCATGGTGAAAAGCAAGGGCTTGGTCTGGTTGCCGAGGAAGGCCTGGAGCAGCGGCTGCACGCGGGCGGCGGTCAGGTTTTTGTGCGAGGCGGGATAGGCCCGGGAAAAATTCTTGGCGAGGGCGTTGAACTCGGCGGCGGCCTGGTCGAGGGCGACGCCCGGGCGCAGGGCGGCGAGCACCGACACGGTGTTGCCGGCGGCGTCGGCGTCGGAGCGCGGCTTGACGGGGTATTCGCCGTAGAGGGGAATCCAGAGCTGCTCGTTCACCGGGAAATTGAAGCCGGCCGGCATCACGCCGATGATCGTGGCCGGCGTGCCGTTGAGCCGGATGCTGCGACCGACGGCGGTCGGGTCACCGCCGAAGTCCCGCTGCCAGATCTGCTGGCTGATGAGGGCGACCTTCTCGGCGCCGGGCAGGTTGTCGGCGGCGGTGAAGTCGCGCCCGAGCGCCGGCTTGACGCCGAGCACGCGGAAAAAGTCCGGCGTCACATAGGCGCCGGTCTGCCGCTGGGGATTGCCTGCGACGGTGAGGTTGACGGTCGAACCGTTGAGGTAGGCGGCGATCCACTCGGTGGATTTCACGCCGGCTCTGAACTCCTCGAAGTCGGCGGTGTAGACGAAGCCGGCGCCGTTGTTGCCGTTGTTGTTGTTGCCCTGGGTCGGGTCGATGAAGCCCGCGCTGATGAGGCGGTCGGCGTTGGGATAGGAGAAGCCGCGCAGCATGACGCCGTTCACGACGCTGAACATCGTCGTCACGCCGCAGATGCCGAGGGCGAGCACAGTGGCGGCGAGCGCGCAAAAGCCGCGCTCCTTGATGAGCACGCGGAGGCCGATGCGGAGATCCTGGGCGAGGGTCGAGAAGAACATGGGGTGGCGGGTTGAGGGTTATTCGGAGCGGAGGGCGGTAAGGGGGCTGACGCGAGTAGCTCGCTGCGCGGGGAAGTAGCAGGCGAGCAGGCCGACGGTGGCGAGCACGGCGGGGGCGACGACAAAGGTCATGGGGTCCACGGGGCTGACTTGGTAGAGCATCGTCGCGAGCGCCTGGCCGAGGCCCAGGCCGAGGAGCAGGCCGAGCGTGATGCCGGTGACGATCATGGCAGTGCCTTCGCGGAGGATCATTTTTTGCACGGCGCCGGGCTCGGCCCCGAGTGCCATGCGGATGCCGATCTCGCGAGTGCGGCGGGCGACGGAGTAAGCTTTCACGCCGTAGAGGCCGACGGCGGCGAGCACGAGAGCGAGGCCGCCGAAGACGGAGAACAGCGCCGCGCCGACGCGCACGATCCAGAGTTCGACGCTGCCGTCGAGGTGCTGGCGAAAGGTCTTGGTGGCGAGCAGCGGCACGCCGGGCGCGGCGAGGCGGAACTCGCGGCGCACGGTGTCGAGAACCGCGGCCTCGGTGCCCGGCGCACGGGCGGCGGTGCGGAGATGGAAGAACACGTTGCTCTGGAAACCTTGCGCGAAGGGCACGTAGATCGCGCCGCCGTGGTCCGGGGTGAACAGTTCCCAGCGCGTGTCGGGGACGATGCCGACGACCTCGATGGACTTGGGGTCGCCGGGCTGGCCGGTGAGGCTGGCGCTCGAGCCCGCGGTGCCGTTGGCCCCGCCGCCGGCGGCTTTGGGGGCGTCGCGCTCGGCGAACTGGAGGCGCTGGCCGAGGGCGTTGCCGTCGGGCCAGAGTTTTTTCGCGAGCGCCTCGTCGATGATGGCGACGGCGGGAGCGCCGGCGGACTCGGTCTCCGCTTTGGTGAAGGCGCGGCCGCGGAGGAGCGGCAGGCCGAGGGTGGAAAAATAGCCGGCGCCGACGCTGTTCCAACGGGCGTTGAAGGCGAGGCCCTCGGCGGCGGTGGCGGGTTTCGCGTCCTTGGCGGGCACGGGGCCCGCGCGGAGCACGGCGCGATCGAGACCGATCATGCCAAAGGGGACGGTGGCGGCGATGCTGACGGACTGAACGCCGGGCAACGCGGCGAGGCGGTCGCTGGCGGCTTGGTAGAGTTGGAGGCTGCGGGTCTGGTCGTAGCCGCCGAGGCTGGCGTCGGCTTCGAGCAGCAGGGTGTCGTCGGCGCGGAAGCCGGTGTTCACGCGGCCGGCGGCGACGGCGCCGCGCACGAAGAGACCGGCGGAGGTGAGCAACGCGAGGGAGAGCGCGAGCTGAGCGACGACGAGCGGATGGCGCGGCAGCCAGCGGGCGCGGCGCGGCGCGACAGCGTCTTCGCCGGCGTGGTCTTTCAGGCCGGTGAGGACATCGGTGCCGGAGAGCCGGAGGGCCGGCCCGAGGGCGAAGCCGAGCGTGGCGAGGGTGCAGAAGGCGAACGTGGCGGCGAAGAGGGCGGGGTTGGCGGCGCCTTGAAAAAACAAACCGACCGGGGCGAGGGCGCCGACGGTGCGCATGAGAATCTCGGTGGACCAGGTGCCGAGCACAAAGCCGGCGAGGCCGCCGCCGAGCGCGAGCAGAAAGCCCTCGGTGAGCAACTGGCGCACGATGCGGGCGCGGCCGCCGCCGAGGGCGAGGCGGACGGCGAATTCCTTGCGGCGGGCGGTGCCGCGGGCGAGGAGGAGGTTGGCGAGGTTGAGGCAGGCGATAAGGAGCACGATACCCGCCATGGCGAGGAGTGCGCTGCCGAGAAAAACCATGGAGCTTTCGTCGGCCGGCGCGTTGCTGGTGCTGAGGCGCGGGACGCGGCGGGTGGTGAAGGTCTGCTCTTTCAGCTCGGTCGGAAAAGTCTCGCGCAGTTGGGCGGCGAGGGCTTTCAGGCCCGGCTCGGCGCCGGCCATCGTCAGGCCGGGCTTGAGGCGGCCGACGAGCACGAGGCTGTAGGCGTCGGGGCGGTCGAGGGTGCGTCGGCCCTCGGAGGCGAAATCATTTTGGAGCAGGTTGTAGCAGCCGAGGGGAAAATAGAGCTCGGGGCCGAAGAGCATCATCGTGCCGCTGAAGCCCGGCGGCGCGATGCCGACGACGGTGAAGGGGCGCTCGTTCACGCGCTGGGTGCGGCCGACGAAATCGGCCGGCGCGCCGAGGCGCTGCCAGTAGTTGTAGCTGACGATCATCACCGGCACGGCGGCGCCGGGCTGCTCCTCGGCGGGGAGAAAGCCGCGGCCGCGGAGGAGCGGGACTTGCAGGGTGGAGAAATAGTTCGCGCTGACGAGGGCGCCGAAGGTGCGGCGCGCGGACTCGCCGTCGCCGACGCCGACGATGGCGACGCTGTGGGCCAGCATGTCGGTGAACGCGGTGTTGTGCGCCTGTAGCTCCTTGAAGACGGGATAGGAGAACATCCGAAATTTTTTCGGATCCTTCTCGTCCTGGGTGTAGAGCTGCACGACCTGCTGCTCGGCCGGCCACGGGCGCGGGCTGAAGA
>JACQFT010000161.1 GCA_016199925.1 Opitutia bacterium
GAGGGCCGCGGCTGCTTGAGATATTGGTCGGGATGCTCGCGGACCTCCTCCGACGCGACGACGTCTAGTTCCTCGCGCGACGAGACGTGCTGGACGACGCACGGCGCGTGCGTCACACCGAGCGACCGCAGGGCGTAGGCGCGGTGGCTGCCGTTGGTCAGCACGACCCGGCCCTCCGCGCAGACGGCCATCAGGAAATTGATGCTGAAGCCGACGGCCGCGCCGACCGCGCCGACGAGGCTGCCCGAGGAGAGTTGGGTGCCGACTTGGCCGGGTTGCAGCGAAAGCGTGTGGAGGAAACGCAGATCGTTCGACGGCGAAACGAAAACGAACGAGTCGCGGTGCAGGCGGGCCCACTGGACCGGCGGGTGCGGGTGGTCGAAGGGCAGACACGCGCGGAAAACGTCCTCGCGGCCGGGCGACCGGCCGAATCTTTGCCTGAGCGTTTCGGCGAAAGTCAGGTCGAGGTGTTTCTGGTAGACGACGAGGCGGTCGAGCTCGACGAGCGCGACGTCGGTCGGCACCGTGTTGAAATTGCCCCGCACGAGCGGATCTTTGAGAAACTCGACGAGGAGCGGCTCGTAGGATTTGTCGAGCGGCACGATCGTCGGGTGATCGGCCAGGCCGGCTTCGGCCGTCTCGAGTTCGCGGACGCGGCGGCAGGCGGCGTTCCACTCGTCGGTCAAGGCGCCCTCGTCGGCGGGCGCGACCGCGTTGCTGCGGACGAAGCGCAGGAACTGTTTCAGTTTCGGGCGGCCGGTGAGGTAGAGATTCTTCGCGGCGCGGCCGGCCGGGACGGGCGGCGTGGCGGGCGCGGCGACGGTTCGGGCAGTCTGGGCGGGAGCTTCGGAGATCATCGGGATGGCGGGTTGAGGGCGAGTTCACCACCAGGACCAGAACTCGACGCGGATTGTGCGGGCGATGCGCCGGGTCAGCAGGTCGATGATGCGGCGCTTGCCGCAGACGATTTTGGCCTGGCCCGTCATCTCGGGCTTCAGCAGGAGGGACGGGTTCTCGATCTCGGTGGTGAGGAGAATCATTTTCGGTGCCGACGAGCTGCGAGTCGGAGCCGGGGGAGGCGACAGAATGGACGCGGGCGAACTCGTCGCGCCCTGGGCCGTCGTGGCGATCGAAACTACTTTGCCGATGAAGGTCAGCTCGGGGAAGGCGCGGACTTTCAAAACGACCTTCTGTCCGGTCTGCACGTCGGCGATGTCGCGTTCGGAGACGGCGATCTCGGCCGTGATGGTGCGCAGTTCGTAGACTTTGGCGACGAGGGCGCCCTTCTTCACGAGTTGGTGGCGCATCGCCTCCAATTCGCGTTCGGGCGTCGCGACGATGCCGGTGGCCGGGCTTTTCACGTCCAGCAGCTTTACTTGCTCCTCGAGGTAACGGCGCTGGGCCTGGAGGCGCTCGACCTCGGAATTGGCGGCGGCGATCTCCTCCGGCCGGCTGCCGCTGCACAGCAGCTTGAGCCGGCTCGCCGCTTCGGCCCGGTCGCTTTCGGCCGCGGTGACGAGGGCGCGGCTGTCTTCGAGTTCCTTGTCGGAGATCAGATGTTTTTCGGCGAGCGCCTGATTGCGGGCCCACTGGCTCTGCGCGTAGCGGAGCGCGGCTTCGGTCTTGGCCACGGAAGTTTCGGCCAACTGGATTTCTTCGGGGCGCGGACCGGCGGCGAGCATCTGCGCCTTGACCCGAGCTTCGGCGAGATTGGCGGCGTTGTCCTGGAGCTGGGCGCGGACATCTCGCCCAGCGAGCCGGGCGACGAGATCGCCGACGCGAACCTGGTCGCCCTCGTGCACGGTGATTTGCTCGATGATGTCTTCGAGTTGCGCGCGAACGTCGGCGTTGTGGCGCGGCAGAAACTCGAACGGCCCGCCGACGCGGAGCTCCATCCGGCAAAAGAACGACAACGCCGCGGCCGCGCCGGTGCCGGCCAGGCAGAGCGGCAGACGCCAACGGCCGCGCGCGCTTTTCTTTTTTTTCCGCAGCGGCGGGGGAGCACCGGCGGCGACGGAAGGCGGTTCGTTCGCAGCGGGGAGATCGTCGTCGTCGGGATCGGCCGCGGCCGACTTCCCGCCGAACAGGCGGCGGAAACGGCGGCGGACTTTCAGTCCGAGCAAGCCGGTGACGGCGGCGAGCGCCACGGGCTGGCTTTGCGCCACGAAGTAGTTGCCGAGGGCAAAGAAGGCGGCGACCAGCAACGCGAGCGACGGCACGACGGCGACCAGTCCGTAGAGCAGGCAAATGCGCCGCTCGCGCGCGGTGAGAACCGGCGGGTTGGTGATCTCGGCGCCGCCGATTCTTTTCAGCGCGCGGCCGATGAGGGCGAACGAGCGCCGGCGCAGATTGGGAATCTCCAGCCAGTCGCCGAGGAGGTAGTAGCCGTCGAGTTTTATCAGCGGGTTGAAATTCAACAGGGTCTTCAGACCGGAACTGGTCATGATTATGAACGCGACGAGATTCACCGTCGTCTCGAAGTCGGTGAGACGCCAGGCGAGGGTCGCGAGCGCCCAGAGAAAAAGCTCGAAGTAGGGCCCGGCGAAGCCGACCCAGAGCAGCTGGGATTTCTTGGGGAAGAGCCAGGCGTCGCTGACGTTGCAGTAGAGCGCGGGTTGGAAGTAGAGCAGGAGAAACCCGATCTCGCGGACTTCGCCGCCGAAATGTTTGCAGGTGAGCCCGTGGGCGAATTCGTGGCCCGCGATCACCAGGAAGATGATGCCGAGGATGACGGGCAGGTTGGCGAGCTGGTAGAGATGGGGGAGGTTCGCGGTGACGTCGTCCCAATTGGTGACGGCGGTGACGACCGCGGCGACAATGAGCGCGGCGGAGACGGCGAGGAAAGCCGGGGTGTAGAAGAAGCGGAGCGGATGAGCCAAGCGGTTCAGCAACCGATCAGGATCGAGAAGCCGAATGCGGAGATAGAGCAGATTGCCGGAGAAACGCCGCGGGCGCGGGCGGGTCGGGCGAGCGCGCCCGGAGTGGTCGTCGTTGGCGAGAAGGCCGGCGGAATCGAGGTGCCGGATGAAAGCGGTGAGCGTGTCGAGTGCGAGCGGAGTCTGAAAGCGCTCCTCCGTGCGCTGGCACACGGTCTGGAGCGAAGTGGCGCCGTCAAGCTGGCCGGCGATGAACCGGGCTTCCTCGGGTAGCCGGAAAAATCTGTCGCGGCAGGGGTCCTTGACGACGAACACAGGACCGTCGGCGGTCGTCTGCTGGCTGAAAGCCAGGTCGTCGCGGAGCCGTGGCAGGGTGGCGATCATGCAACAAACGGGGCGGGTGGGTGAGGGGAAAGGGGCGGGCCGAATTTCTCGAAACGGCACCGTCCCTTTCCCCCGTCTGCAAACCGCGGAGAGACCGGGCTGCAGTCAACGAAGCCGGCTCACTCGGTGCTGTGGTGCTTCGTGCTGTGGGCCTTGGTGCTGTGGCCCTTGGTGCTGTGACCCTTGGTGCTGTGCCCACCGGTGCCGGCGGTGCCGCCCGAGACGCCGCTGCCGCCGCCGCCCGGCGGCGGCGGCACGGGCACTCCGCCCGGCGCGATGCGTTGCTCAAGCTTTTCCAGTTCCAGATTCAGGTGTTTCATGGGATTTCCTTTTGGTTGGTTGTGGTTGCGAATGCAGCACAGGGGGTGCTGCAAAGTATTCCGCGGCCGATCAGAATCCGTAGCGGATGATCCGGATTCTTTTGCCGTGGTTGGAGAGCTGAAATTTTGTGCCGTTGGTGTTGTTGCCTTTGCCGCCGCCGCCCTCGGTGAGGAGGTTGTCCGGGTCGACCGTGATGAGCAGCCAGTAGGTGCCGTCGGGCAAACCGGTCACGTCGAGGCTCTGGCCGGGCAGCGACCACGCATAAATATCGGTCCAACCGACCGAGATGCCCTGCACGGCGGCTTGCGAGCAGTCGGTGTAGGTTTGGGGCGCGGCGTGTTCGAGATCGGTGCGCGCCTGCCAGTCGTCGCCGAGACAAAAACTGACTTTCATGCTCGAGGCCAGGATGGTGGGACCGACCGTGCCGTCCGGCGCGGCAGTGCGGAGCTGATACGCGGCGAAATTTTCAAAGTGCCAATGGTTGTGCTCCGGGTGAAACGCGAAAGTCCCGACATACTGCGTGCCGGTCATCGTCCAGTTGCCCGCGGCGTCGTGCGTGTAGAATCTCTGGTAGGCATCGGTCATCCCGGTGGCCGGATTGTTTTGCGGCGCGAGTTCCATCGGGCCGTCGCCGAAATTCGCGATGGCGGCATTGAACGAGAGCATCTGCCGGCCGTTGACGGTGTCGGACCGCAAGCCGTAGGCATAGTATGGCCACAGATCGGGATAGTGGATCTGTCCGCCGGGTGACGCCGAGGCGGCCGGGCCGAAGGCGAGGGCCGCGAGACCGGCGCAGGCGCCCAACAGCGACAGCGATGAGCGGACTGGCAGGGACGAAACTTCGGTGTGGTTTCGGGTGGGAGCGGGCGCCGAAGAAACGGATGTATTCATGGGTTGAAGGTGCGGTGGAGGGTGATCCGCCGCGCAACGCCGGACCGGCGGTGCGGGAGGTTGCGGCGAAGCTTATCCCCGAACCCGAATCTCAGACAGCGGGTGGAGACCCACTATCGGCGGGCCGTCGACCCAGCTTTTGTTGAAAAAACAAACCCAACGGCTGGCAGAGTGAAGGTCCCACGCGCGAAGCACATGCTACGCAGGCCGCCACTCCACTTTTGACGCCGACGAGCTTCGCGTGCTGAGGCGACGGTGCGGCTCGCGACATACCGGCCGAACGCGGCAACCAAACGTTCCTCCCCTTGATCAGCCGTTTCTTTGCCAACCGAATCCCTCCGCTCACAATCTTGGAGTGAAGTTCATCATGAAGCAAGTGAGCCGGCGTGACCGAATCTGGCTCTGTCGAATCAGTCGGCCTTCCTTTCGAGACGGAGTAGAGTCGCCAAGTTTGGGCGAGGCGAACGACGCCCTCGATCCTGAACGGATCGTTCGCGGATGGTAATGTTACCTCCTCACGGAGCGGGCTTACGCGGGGAGAAATTTAGCCGACGGGCGCCGCCGTTGGAGGGAGGACGTAGCGGAGGCCGCCTTGGCCGTCTCGTAGGCGAATGCAATTCCGCAGATCCGGCACGAGCATACGGTCCGCCTCAAAGGGATTGTTCGCGCGGGGGTATAGCAATGACGGGGCTTCATCTCGATGCCCGATCGTCCGGAGATTTGCCACCGTCCGGTCGATTGTTTTCAAACCGTCCGTAGCTTCACCCAGTCGGATTAATCGCGGCGCGCTTCGGTTGGTTGCGCCTCATCCGGGCCGGCGGCAGCTGTGCCGGCGCGTTGGTCGAGCGGGTCGGCGCGCGGCGCCCGGCTGGAGATCGTCAGGCACGGCCTCGAACTCTCCTGCATTTGACTCCTGCCCGCCGACTGGTCGTCGAGTGCGCTTTCGGTTGGCTCGGTCGCTCCCGCCGGCTCAGCAAAGACCAGGAGCACTCTGTCGAATCCAGCGAGGCCTCTAGCTCGCCATGCTCCGGATCATGCTCCGCCGCCTCACGCGTTGGCCCGTTCTGGACGCCCTCTAAGAAAACCGAGCGCCCGGCAATTGGGCCTTGGGTGCATTGCCAACAGGGCCCGTGTATCTTGGTATGGTATTTCCCGCCAAAGCGGGAAGAAGCGGTTAAGTCCTCCCCGGGCACCGCCTGATTTACGTTTTAATTTGTTCTACTTACACTTTGAATAGCCGGCTCACACATTGAATTGTGAGATAACAATGAGCGAACCGCTGCGCATCGCCGTCTACGGTCCCGAGTCCACGGGCAAGACCCGGCTCGCCGAGAAACTCGCCGCGCACTTCGGCGCGCCGCTCGTGGCCGAGTATGCGCGCGAACTTTGGGACCGGCAGGGCGCTTTGACCCTCGAGGACATGCTGCCCGTTTCCCGCGAACAAGCGCGCCGCGAAGACGAGGCCGCCGCGACTTGTCACGTATTACGTGACAAACCGGCCGGCGCGAATTCCCTCGTCGTCTGCGACACCGACGCGCTGACGACGATGCTGTGGAGCGACCTCCTCTACGGCACCGCGCCGGACGAGCTGCGCCGCTCGGCGGAGCAACGCTGCCGGAATTACGCGCTCTATCTGCTGCTCGACATCGACGTTCCCTTCGCGCCCGATCCGCAGCGCTGCTTCCCCGATCCGGCCGACCGCGAAAAATGCATGCGCGTGTGGCGCGGCGCGCTGGAGCGCCGGCGCCTGCCCTGCGTGGAGATCCGCGGCAATTGGGCCGAGCGCGAGCGCGCAGCCATCGCCGCCGTGGATGAAATTCTGGGACAGCATTGACCGAACGAACTGAATGGTCGCCTCCAGCGGCGAGGGCATTCGGTCGATTCCGTCTGTTCGGTCCAAACTCCGGATCGGTCGCTTCAGACGCAGTCGTCGTAGGCGGGCGAAACATCTGCGCCCGGATGTGCGCCGGCAGATTCGCCGGGCGGCCGATCCGGGCCAGGCCGCGGTCGAACGCGACCTCGGTGACGAGCCGCGCGAGCGTCCGGGCGGCGAGGAATATTTCGCCGGTCACGCGCGCGGCGGACGCCAGGAAAGAGGCAGGCGTTGTTGCCCGGGCCGGGTTCGTGGCGCACGCCGTCGAGCGTGACGGGCGCGAACGGACTGCCTCTGGCGAAGATTGCGCCCTTGCCCGTCCGCCGGTAGGCCTGCTCGGCGGTGCACTCCGCCAGCAGGGTCGGGTTCGAATCACCGGAAGGACGCGCGCCTGCACCGTCGCCTATGAAGCGGCGGGCGGCGGCCGGTGCGCGGCGCTCCGCGCGGAAGGCGCGGCCCCCGCATAAACGCTTGCTCCGGACGCGCGGGCGGGGACGAATGGCGCGATGGAACAGGACTATCTCGAGCGGTTCGGCGGCATCGCGCGCCTCTACGGGGCGGCGGCGTTGCCGCGCCTGCGCGCGGCGCACGTGGCCGTCGTCGGCGTGGGCGGCGTGGGCTCGTGGGTCGTCGAGGCGCTCGCGCGTTCCGGCGTTGGCGCGCTGACGCTCATCGATCTCGACGATGTGTGCATCACCAACACGAACCGCCAGTCGCACGCGCACGAGGGCAACGTCGGCCGGCCCAAGGTCGAGGCGCTCGCCGACCGCGTGCGGTCGATCAACCCGCGCTGCCGCGTCACGGCGGTCGCGGAGTTTTTCACCGCGCTGAGCGCCGAGCGGTTGCTCGCTCCGCGCTACGACTGGGTGGTCGATGCCACGGACTTGATGTCGAACAAGGCGCTGCTCATCGCGGGCTGCGCGCGGCGAGGCCAACCCGTGCTCACGCTCGGCGCGGCCGGTGGCAAGCGCGACGCGACGCGCATTCGCGTGAGCGATTTTGGCGGCGCGCACGGCGACGAATTGCTGCGGCAGGTGCGCAAGAAACTCCGGCGCGACTACGGCTTCGCGAAGGGCGAGGGCCACGACTACGGCATCCCGTGCGTGTGGTCGCAGGAGAAGCCCGTTTACCCGCGGGCCGACGGCACGTGCTCGCCCGAGCCCGAGGGAGATTCGAGCCGGCGGCTCGATTGCGAAGCGGGTTTCGGGTCGGCAGTGTTCGTCACCGGTGCGTTCGGCTTCGTCGCCGCCGGCGAGATCGTGCGGCGCCTCGCGCTGCGTTAGCCGAGCGCAGGTTCGCGGAGCAACCAGCGGATGACCTCGGCGGCGCCGTAGGAGTCGCGGTCGGCGGGCAGGAACCGCGCGAGCTGCACCCCATCGTCGCCGGCGGTGCCGAGCGGGACTGCAAGGTCCGCGGCGCGTGGCTGCCCGAGGCCGACAGTCGCCAGGGACCCGTTGCGGAGGCATCGCCGGCCGACGGTGGCGAGCATCGCGCCGAACAGTCACGGCAGCGTTGGCACTTGGACTTTTTCGAGGGAACGGATGCCGCCGTGGCTGCCGCGGCCTTCCTTGGCGAGAAGACTTCGGTGAAGTTCGCGTGCACCGTCAGCTCGACAAACGCGGCGCCGGGGGTGAGCGCCGGCATCGGCGTGAGTTCGAACGGCGCCTCGGCCGCTTTGCCGCCGGCGACGAAATACCGCGCCCAGATGCGCGCGGCCAGCTCCGGGAGCGGAAACCGCGCGACGGCGCGGGCGAGAGGCCCGTCCGGGTCGCCGAGTTGCAGTTGCCGCGCAAAGATGCTCGCGAGCGCCGTGCCGGTGACGACTCCGAGCTGCCGGTTTGCGTCACTGCCCGCGCCAGACTCCAGCCGGAAACCGCGACGCCCATGCCCCCTGAACGATGATCGGATTTGCCATGGTGGTTGCACGGAGGGCCGACTGCGTGGCGAGGGCAAACGTCCCGGCGTCGACGGTCATCCGTCGGCCGATAGGAAGACCGCATTTCGCGACCGCGTGGTTTCGTTGATCCGGATCAAGCCGCTCAGAGCGCCAGCAAACGGAGCGAACCGGCGCGCCGCTCCTTCGCCACGGCTCCGGAGAGCGGCGCGGCTCCGGTTTCGCCAGAAGCACGAGGCCCGGCTCCGGTGCCGTCCGAAAAAGTGTCACTTATTATCTGACACTTTCGGAAACCGCCGGGCGGGGCGACTGCCGCGCGCTAAGCCGGCGCGGGGGCGAGCGGCTCGCGGCGGGGTCGGGAATCTGCGTCCGACAGAAACAACCGCCGGAAATTCTCCTCCACCTGCGCCGCGAGGGGCGGGAGCGCGACGCCGCGGAGTTCGGCGAGGGCGTCGTAGGCGACGGCGATGTTGCCGGGATGGTTGATGGTCGAGCCGTCGGCGTCGGAACCGAGGGGGAAGCGGTTGCGCTCGGGCGGCGGCGCTTTGACGGGCGCGTCGGTCTCTACGAGCAGGCGGTCCGCAGGCACGGCCTTGAAACTCGCCAGTTGCGCGGCGTGGCGGGGCTGGAGGGCCTCGACGTTGTAGGAAAAATAGGCGCCGAGATCGGCAAAAGTTTTCACCATCTCGGCCGGGCCGCCGTAGCCGTGCAGCAGAAAGCCGCGCGCGGGAAGGGCGGTGGTGCGCAGCACTTCGAGCAACACGCCGAACGCCTGCGTGCAGTGGATCGACGCCGTGCGGTTGAACTCGGCGGCGAGCGCGAGCTGCCACGCGAAGACCTCCGCCTGTTCGTCGAGCGGGGCGACGCGGAGGCCGGCGAGGCGCGGGTCGCCGGGGCGCACACCCTCGACGATCCAGCGGTCGAGCCCGATCTCGCCGACGTGCGCGCGGTCGTCGGCGGTCACGGCGGCGCGCAGCCTGGTTTGCCAGGCGGACGTGCGGTTGCCGCAGTCCCACGGGTGGAGGCCGTGACTGGGGACGACCCACGGAAACCGCCGGGAAAGTTGCGCGACGACGGGCCACTCGTCCTCGTTGGTGCCGTTGACGACGCCGGCGCGGTAGCCGATCCCGCGAAGGTCGGCGTCGAGCGCCCCGAGGTGCGGCCCAAGCGAGTCGAACTGGAGATGAAAATGCGCGTCGTAGAGCGGAGTCACGCGGGCAACCTAGTCCGGTCGCGCGAAAAGCACAGGAGGATTATTCGACGGGGCGGGGTTAAAGCGGGGACGGTGATGGTCCGATATACCCCGCAGACAAGGATGTCGCCCATGACTGAAAATACTCTCATCGCCCTGAATGAATTCAAGCTCCCGGCGGATTTCGCCTGGCGGGTGAAGTTCATGGACGCCGTGGCCGAACATCTGCGCCGGTTGGGGGTCGCGGGGCAAATGCGGCCGCCGCGTTTCTTCGGGTATTTTTTCGAGGGCGGCGAACCGGTGGTGCTCACGGGGCGATGGACGGTGCGCCTGAACACCGGGCCGCTCTTCACGCGGCTCGAGCTCGCGGTCGACCGCATCACGGCCGGCGAATATCCGATCAACAGTCAGCGGGAGGGCGACGAGCCGGAGTTTATCCTCGTCCACGATCGCTTCGACTGCCGCTGCTGGCTGTGGCGTTTCGGGTTCGGCCGCCGGTTTCTGGAGTCCACCGATCCGGTGTCACTGGTGCCGGAGAACAGCGACACGTCCGAATTGAGCGGCGGGGAAGATCAAAAATTGCTCGGTCCGTAATGTTCAGTGACTGACCGGCGCGGCCCACGACCCGCGCCAACTACAATCAAGGGGAGATTCCTGGGGGAATCGATAGGGCGGAGCTTTCCCGCCCGGTCTGCGCCAACACGAAACCGTGGATCTTGGCGCGGACCGAGCGGAGGCTGGCCGGGTCACTCGGCGCGCTTCGCGCAACGCGGGCAGCCGGCGCAGTTTTTCGCGCACGGCGAGGGCGCGGCGGCCGGCCGGTATTCGGCGAGCCACGCCGGGCCGGGACCCTGGCCGCGGACGGCGGTGTCGTGCCGGTGGGTGGCGCCGGTGAGGCGCGCGATGAACCGCTCGAGGCGCGGCCAGAACTGCAGGCGTTCGAGCACGGGGTTCACGAAATTCGTGATCGGGCAGTAGTAGGTGTTCTTCGGGTCGGCGTGATGCCGGCCGTGGTGGCGCGGCGTCTGGAGAATGCGCCAGTCCTGCAAGCTCGAAATCAGCCGGCCGTTCTCGGCGCGGGTGCGGTGCGCCATCTTGTGGATTTCGTTGGCGTTGACGCTCAGCAGCACAAACAACCCGAGCTGCCACGACAGCAGGCCGAGCGGCCACGCGACCAGCAGCAGCCCGGTTCCGACGAGAGCGAGGTCCCACGAACTCTGCCACCAGGAGAGCCGGGTGAAAAAACGCGGGTAGTGGTGGTGCACGATGTTGGCCCGGATCAGGAGCGGCCCGACGACCGGGGTCTCCGCGGTAAAGTAGGCGTCTTCGGCCCAGTGGATGAGGCCGGCGACAAAGTCGGCGAGCGCGACGATGCCGAGCGTTTGGGCGGCGAGGCGGAGGAGATGCATGAGGGTGTTCATGGTGGCAGTGGAGTTGTCTTGGGGTTGAGGCCGGAGTTGGCCGGAGCGCCCACAGAATATCCGAACGAGGCCGGAGCCGTGATTTGATATTTCCGATGCCGCGCATCGGGCTGCTCGATGGGCGCGGTCCGCCAGACCGCGGGCGCGAGGAGACACCGGAGCGCGCCCGCCCCCCGCCTCGGCGCTCCGGCCGGCCACCGCCGGGCGCCCAGGGTCAACCGCCGAGCGCCAGCGCGAACTCGCGGACCTTGGCGCGGACGGAGCGCAGGCCGTTGAGGCGCGTCGGCGAGAGTTGGCGGTCGAGCCCGAGAGCTTCGATCAGACTCGGTTCGGTCGCGGCGATCTCGGCCGGCGTCGCGCCGTTGTAGAGATCGCAGAGCAGCGCCAGCAAGCCCCGCACGAGCGGCGAATCGGCGTCGGCGCGGAAGGCGCAGCGGCCGGCACGCACCTCGCCGACGATCCACGCCCGCGAGATGCAGCCTTGAACGCGGTTGCCTTCGCTGCGCTCGGGAGCGGCGAGCGGCGGCATCCGCCGCGCGCGGTCCACGATCGCGGACAGGCGTTCCTGCGGGTCGGCGATGATCCCGTAGTCGTCGATGAGTTGCTGTTGTTTCTCCGCGAGCGGCACGCGGCCAACGTGGGCGGGGCGCCCGCGGCTGGCAAGCCGGCGAGCGAGCCCTTGGGCGTTCCGGTTTGGTTTCGCAGGCGTGGGCCAGCGCGCTTGCGCGCGCCAAACCGCACGCGCAAGCGCGCAGACCCACGGAGGAAATTTTTGCGCGAGCCAACCGGCAAGCTCGGCTTGCCAGCGCGAGGCCGGGCGGCTCCACTGACGCCGTGAATCCTTTTGCGATCGGCTGGTTCTGGCGCGGCTTCAAGGGCAAGAGTGTGACCTTTGCGGTGCTCTTTGCCGCGTTCGTCCTCGGGTGGTCGGTCGCGGGCGAACTGGGTCGCTGGTTGCACCGGCTCGGCGTCCACTGGCTCTACGCGCTCCTCCTGCCCGCCGGACTTTTCCTGTGGCTGGCAAGAGTCGAGCCGCGGTTTTTCCCCGACGAGGCAAAGCGCAAGCTGTGGGCC
>JACQFT010000029.1 GCA_016199925.1 Opitutia bacterium
CCCAGATGAAGCGCGCGACGGCGTCCCACTCGTCGGCCTTCACCGTGCAGGTGTTGGAGACGTTGTGGTGCAGGCCGGGTGAGCGTGTGGCCTCGGCCTCGCCGTTGAGCACCCAGTGGTGCTGCACGAATTGCACGAAGCGCAGGAACTCGGTCGCGCCGATCTCGTCGCGCAGGATGGCGCGCGGCGGCGCCTCGACGGGAAACGTGATGACGTCGTCGATCTCGGGCCGGTAGACGGACGGCTCGGTCAGGTGCGGGTTGGCCGCGGCGAAATGCCGGTAAACCGGATCGCGGCGGCTGGCCTGCACGCGGCGGAAATAGTGGCGCGCGTGGTGCGGGTGGATGCCCGACGCCGCGCCGAGCAGCAGCGACGCCGTGCCCTCGGGCTTCACGCAGGTGACGCGCGCGGCGGGGCGGATGCCGAGCGCCGAGGCGACGAGTCGGTTGGCCGCGCGACAGAGCAGCGCGCCGCGCCGGAGCACGTCGGCGTTGAAGAGGATCTCGGGGTTGTCCATGAACCCGCAGACAGAGACGCCGAGCAGCGCGTCGCGCTCGTTGAGGTAGCGCGTGACGGGCCCGAGATACGGGATGTCGGTGTAGGCGGCCTGCAGCGTGCCGAGGACGGCGGCCTGGATGCACGCGAGGTGGAAATCCTGCGGCGTCTTCAGCACGGCGCCGTTGATCGTGCTGAGATTGCACATCTGCCAGCCGGAGAGCCTCGTGTCGGGCGTGAGTTCGCCCGTGTAGCCGAGCGCGCGCAGCCGCGCTTCCTCGGTGGCATCGAGCTGGCCCTCGATGACCGGATGCAGGCCGATCTCGCAGCAGGGATTGCAGCCAAAGTCGGGATGATCGGCGAAGTAGAAGCCGGGTTCGCCGTATTCCTTTTGCGCGTGGAAAAGTTTCTGGAACTGCGCGTCGTCGGGCAGCGCGCGCGGGAGCACGGCGGAGTTGTTCGAGGCGGAGCGCTGCGGGTTTTTCTCGAACCAGTTGCCGGTCTTCGCGGCCATCATCTCGCCGTCGTCGGGCGAGAACAGGCAGATCGTGGCCGAGCGGCGGATGCCGCCGCTGAGCACCGAGCGCGCGATAAACATGCAGACGTCGTAAACCTCGACCGGGCGCAGCCGGCGGCCGGTCGCGCCGAGGAGCAGCGCGTCAACGTCGAGCAACGCCTGCTTGAGCGGGAGGTGGCCGGGCGCTTTGCCGCCGGAGGTTTTCAGCGCGCTGCCGCGCGGGCGGATCGCGGAGTAGTTGAACTCGGCCTTGAAGCCTTCGAGGTGGCTGCGGAAGAGCAGATGCAGCGCGTCGGCCCAGCCCTCGATGGTGTCGGTGATGGCGTGATGCTCGACCGGCAGATCGACTTCGGGCGCGCGCACCGGCAGCGCAGGCAGCCGGTCGGTGTGGTGGCGTTGCACGGAGAAGCCGCACCCGGTGCCGGCGAGCAAGAGGAAGAAATATTCGCGGAAGAACTCCACACGGTCGGCGCAACTGAACGAGCAGTTGAAGAGCCGAGCGTGGTTGCGGAGAATCGCCTCGCCGCCGAATTGCAGCGAGCGCATCGAGGGCAGCACGCGCTTCTGCGCCACGCTGCCGAACGCGCGCTGGATCGCGTCGTTGAGCGTGCCGCCGGAGAGCCACTCGGTGAGCAGACGGCGGTCGGCCGGGTCGGCGGGCGAGTCGGCGCCGGGCGCGGGAATGCGCCGCGTGAGTTGGCCGCGAAATTGCTGGAGATGCATCGCCATCACGCGACGCGCGGCTTCGCCGAAGGATTCGCGGCGACCGAGCTCGCGGCGGTAGCGCGCGTATTTGGCGATGGCGATGTAGTCGCTGAGACCGTTTTCCGCGTAGTGGTTCAGCCGGTGCGCCGCCTGCCGCTCGCGATAGATGATGAACGCACGCGCGACGTCCCACTCGCCCTCGGCGGCGATGGCTTTTTCGATAGTGTCCTGAATCTGCTCGATGGCGGGATGGCGGCCGGAGCGATAAAAAAGCTCCACCATCCGCGCGACCCGCCGCGCGATCGCCTGCACGCTCATGAACGTGCCGACATCGAGGCCGTAGCGCGCCTCGGCGTCGTCGCGATACGGGTTGGCCGTCGTGCCGCGGCGCACTTCGTAGAACGCGAGGGCGATGGCGCGCGTGATCTTGCCGGCGGCCCACGGCACCGTGGTGCCGTCGCGTTTGAGCACCATGCGGTTCTCCGGAGAAATCCCCGGGGCGGCCTGCGGGCGGGCGTTGAGTTTGACGAGGAAGGAGGAAGTGGAGGTGGTCATGGAAAAAGGAAGCCATGACTCTACCGAATTCCGGCGTCGGCCGCTAACCGCCGGTTGCCGAATGCGCCGGAATTGCTGCGCAGATCTTGTCTTCGGGGCCACGGGTAGGGCGAACCGTCCCCGGTGAGCCGCTCTGAGTTGGAGAATTCTTTCGGCTCAGCGGGGACGCTTCGCCCTCCCTTGACTCAAGGACGCCCGCCCGACGCCTTCACGGGATGCGCTGGACGGTGCATTGGCGTTCGAGGACTACCTTGACGCAACGCGCTCTACCTACTCCTTCACCCGCGACAAATCCCGCGCGACCCGGACGACGCCGTAGAGCAGCAGCAGCGCCCCGACGGGCACGAGGATGATGCCGAGGCCGGGATCGCCGTCGTAGATCACGACGCCGCCAAGAAAAAATCCGGCCGGCAACAGCAGCGCAGCCCAGAGGAGCGACCGCGACGCCGACGCGGCGAGTTCGAAGCCTTTGACCGTGCGCGCCGTGAGGCCGGCCGCGAGGTTGACGAGCGCGAGCAGCGTGCCGTGTGCGTGCGCGAGCGTGAACATCAGCCGCCGCGTCTCGTGGCCGACATCGAGATACCAGCCGACCTTGAAGCCTTGCAGCGCCTCCAGCGCGAGGCCGAGCGTGAGGTAGGCGAGCAGCGCCCACCAGCCGAAGCGGAGTTGTCGGTCGGAAGTGTTCATGGGGGGATTCGGTGTTGGCGGGAGTTTTTATCTACCACGGATCGCACGGATTCGGACGGACAATTCTGATTTCTGATCGGTATTCATCTGTGAAATCCGTGGTCAAAATTCTGGTCCGTTTTCACTCGGCGAGGAAAACCTGGCGGTGGTCGCGCTGCGAGAGCAGACGCTGGAGGACGTCGGGGCGGAAGCGCCCGGCGGGATCGAGAATCGTCGCCGCCGGGTAGAGCGCGCCGGCGCGGCGCACCTGGTCGCGCCAGCGCGCGTAGGCGGCGGACGCCGCGGCTTGGCGCGCCGCTTCGTCCATCGTGTAGTCGAACGCGAAGTCGGTGAAGCCCGGCAGTGTGCGGAGCGATTTCCACGCATCGAAGCGCACGGCGGCGTAGGGATCGTTGAGCGTCGCGAGGAGGAACGGGTAGAGCCACTCGCGGCCGGCGGCCTGTTGCGCCGGTGCCCAGCCCATGCCCCACGCGACGAGCGCGCGCTGGCCGGCATCGCCCGAGAGCAGCCAGCGCACACCGCTCGCGATCTCGCGGTCGTCGGCGGACAGCGCGGGCGCCGGCTGGCGATACCACGCGGTCAGCTTGTCGGCGGTCCACGCGAGAGGCTGGTCGAGGTGGCAGAGATTGCAGGCGTTGGGCCGTCCATGGAGCTGGCTCTCGGCGACGGTGGGCGAGGAAACTTGGTGGCTGCGGATGCCGCGCAGCAGGCCGTAGGTCGTGTGCGGCATGTGGCAGTTGTAGCAGCGGCTGCCCTCGGACGCAGCGGCGTGGTGCGTGTGCGCCGTGATCTGCGTCTTCATTTTCGCGTGGCATTGCAGGCACGCGGCGTCGCCGTCCAGGCCGGCCTTCAACTGGTCGCTCGTCCACGCTTTCTGCTCGGCGGCGGTCAGATTTTTCGGGTGCATCTCATGGCACGAGAGGCAGGAAAACTCGCCGCCCTTCGCGCACGGCGAAGCCAGGATGCCGTTCATTTCGCGACCGGTGACGCGGATCATGCCGTCGCCCCAGAAGCGGTCGCCGATGAAATGCGGGTTGGTGTCGCGGATCATCTTTTTCTGCTCCGGGTGATCGGGCGTGTTCGGCTGGACGACGAAGCGCTGCTGCAAGTCCGGCTGGCCCGGGCGGAATTTCACGCCCTCGCGGTTCCACGCGATCTTGTCGGCCATGCTGTTGAACGCCCAGACGCTGTGGCACTGGCCGCAGGCGAGGTTCGCCGCGGCGGCTTTCAGGCGCTCGGGGTTGGCGATGGTCGGGTCGCGCCGGTCGCCGAGGTGGAGCGCGTAACGCCGCAGCGGATTGCGGTTCTGCGCGATGTGGTCCGCGCCCTGGCTGTGGCAGGCTTCGCAGGCGATGCCGAACTCGCTGACTTGCGAGTCGAACTTGTCGCCGTCGACGAAACGCGAGCGCCCCTGCGTGACGTGGCAGTCCATGCACGCGCCGTTCCACTCGCCGGCGGCGTAGAAATTGTTCGCGTCGGGCGGCAGCACGAACGTCTGCACGACGGGCGCCCAGATTTTCTCCTCCACGATGTAGGCGAACGGGAACTGCACGAGCGTGCGCCCCTCGCCCGTCTCGAGCCAGAAAATTTTCAGGTGGTGGGAGCCCGTGAGCAGCACGATCTGCTGCGGCTCGAGCCAGCCGCGGGCGGCGTCGGCTTGCGGGCGTTTGCGCACGAAGAAGCGGCCGTCGCTCCGCTCCACGCGGTAGTCCCAGCCGTCGAACGCGCGCTCGAATCCGTCCAGCGCCGCCGGAATATTCGTCGCGTCGGCGACCTGCGTCATCGTGCGGTGATAGGAATCGTGCCAGCTCGCGTAGTTGCCCGGGTGGCAGGAGCGGCAAGCGTCGGACGACACGTAGCCCGCGCCGAGCACCTTGACCGGCCGGTTGGCCGGGGCCGGGGAGTCGGGCGCGAAGCCGGCCTGCGCGACCAGCGCCGTGCTCGCCGCAAGCAGCACCGCCGCGCCGCCCCTCCGCGCCGAGGCCGGCCAGAATTTCCGCAGGTTTCCCGTGGGTGGTGAGCGCATCCGCAAGCCGAGCCAGCAAACGCGGCCCGGCGCGGCATGGGAAGCGTTTTTTGCGAGGGACACCCCGGGACAACGGCGGTTTCGGGTTTGACGCCGCTTCACTGGGGCCGGGCGCCCCCGCCCCGGTTCGCGAGGGAAACGCGGCGAGGGCGCCGAACGCCCACGCCCGTAAAGATCCCCGGAGCAAGCTCCGGGGCCTTCGACCAAACAGACATGCAACTCACGATCTCATTTTTTTCGGGGAGCGCCCGCGTCCCGCGTGCTGGTGCCGGCGTCTCGCCGGCACCTCCGACCCTTCTCGGCGAGACGCCGAGGATGGCCCGCGGGACGCGGGCGCTCCCCGAAAACGTTTCAAGCCCAACCAAGCCGGAGCAAGCCGCCACAGCGGGTAAGCACCGGGGTATCGGACCCGCTGCGCATGAAGGGTTCCGGCGCGGGCTCCAACAACGCAACGCTCCCGGTTCGCGTCCTTGCGTTGGCGCCGGGGAGTCGCTCAACCTCGGCGCTTCATGCCGACCATCGCCGAACCCGCCGAAGCCCCGTGGGAAGCCGGGCTGCACAGCGCCCGCGCGATGGCGGGCCCGGGCCTGGCGCTGATCGCCGTCGCGGTCGCGGCGGTGCTGGCCTATTACTACCATCCGCCGACGCACGCGGCGCTGGAGCAACTGACGGAGTTTCGCCAGCGCGGCGGCTTCGCGTTCTCGGGGGTCACGTTCATGCTTTTCGGCGGCGTGCTGCCGTTTCTGATTCTGCGGCTCACGCCGGCGACGGCCGCGAAGCACCCGTGGCCGCAGTTGGCGTTCTTCGCGCTCTTCTGGGCGTGGAAGGGCGTGGAGATCGACCTGCTCTACCGGTTGCAGGCGGTCGTCTTCGGCGCGGAAAACACCTGGCCGGTCGTCCTCAAAAAAATGTTGGCCGACCAGCTCGTCTACAACCCGCTCTATGCCGCGCCCTACGGCGTGCTGCTCTATGCGTGGAAGGACGCCGGTTTTCGCTGGGCCACGCCGCTCGCCGATCTGCGGGCCGGGCGCTGGTATGCGCGGCGCATTTTGCCGGTGATGTTCGCCGTGTGGGGCGTGTGGATCCCCACCGTCTGCTGCGTCTATGCGCTGCCGCTCGCGCTGCAACTGCCGCTCGCGAGCGTGATGAACTGCCTCTGGGCCGTCCTGTTCTCGCAAATGACGCTGCGGCAGAACCGGCGCGGCTGAACCGGAGTTTGCGACCGAGCCGAACGCTATTGTTCGACGAAACTTTTCCCGAATGCGTCAGCCTGATGGTCGGTTGGTGGCTCGCGCAATTAGCGGACGCCTTTTTCTCGGGGAGCGCCGGCGGCTCGCGGGCTGTCCTCGGCGTCCCGGCGGGGATTTCCGGAGCAGCCGGCGAGACGCCGGCACCAGCACGCGAGACGCGTGCGCTCCCCGGGAAGCAAACCGGCCTCTCGCAGCCTAAAATAGAGCCACAAAACTTGTATCCGCCGGTTGAAATATCCGGCTTCTCTCCTACTCTCACCTGTCTATGAGTTTCCGCCGCCTGCTCCTCTCCGTGTTCGCCGCCGCCTTGGCGCTGACTTCTGCCGCGCTCGCCAAACCCGTGAAAAAAGGCGCGGTCGAGGTCGAGCTCGTCTCCGAGGTCACGTCGATCCAACCGGGCCGGCCGTTCACCGTCGCACTGCGGATGAACCACGACGAGCACTGGCACAGCTACTGGATCGCCCCCGGCACGGGCTACCCCACCGCGCTCAGCTGGACGCTCCCCGCCGGGTTCACCGCCGGCCCCATCCAGTGGCCGACTCCGCACACCGTGCGCGACGCCTCCGGCAAGATCACGGGCAACGGCTACGAAAACGAAGTCTTCCTGCCGGTCGAGATATTCCCCCCGGCCGATCTCGCCCCGGGGAGCAGCGTCACCCTCAAGGCCGCCGCCGAGTGGCTGATGTGCAAATCCGTCTGCATGCCCGGCGAGGCCGAGCTTGAGCTGACGCTGCCCGTCAAAGCCGACGCGCCCGCGACCGACGCGCGGTGGAGCAAGAATTTCGCCGACACCCGCCTCTCGCTGCCCGTCGCCGTGCCGGGTTGGCCGGCTTCTATTACGCGTGCCGACAAGCAGCTCACGCTGCGCATCACGCCTGATGCGGCGCACGCGACGCTGCCGGCCGGCCTGCGCTTCTTCGCCGAGGACGGCTACATCGACTACGCGCTGCCGCAGACCGTGCGCGCCGAGAACGGCCAGTGGGTGCTCGACCTGCCCGTCGCCGAAACCGCCGAGCCATCCACCGCGCGCCTCACCGGCGTGCTCGCCTCCGGCAACCGCGGCTGGCGGATCGATGTAGCGTTTGGCGCCGCCGCTTCTGGTTCCGGCTCTCAGCTCTCAACTCTCAGCTCTTTTGCCGGGCGACGGCCCGGACAAACACCGGGCGGCCTACCAGCCGCAACGGTGCAGCCACCGGCCGCGGCGGCCGGCCTCCTCGGCACGCTCCTCCTCGCCTTCGTCGGCGGGCTCATCCTCAACCTCATGCCCTGCGTCTTCCCGGTCCTCGGCATCAAGATCCTCGGCTTCGTCAACCAGTCGGGCAACGACAAGAAAAAGGTCGCGCTGCACGGACTCACGTTCGCGGCGGGCGTGCTGATTTCGTTCTGGGCGCTCGCCGGCGTGCTGCTCGCGCTCCGCTCGGGCGGCGCGCAACTCGGCTGGGGCTTCCAGCTCCAGTCGCCGCAGTTCGTCTTCGGCATGGCGGTGTTCCTCCTGATTTTCGCGTTGAACATGAGCGGCCTGTTCGAGGTCGGCCTGTCCGCCACCGGCGTCGGCGGCAGCTTGCAGATGAAAGACGGTTTCGCCGGCTCGTTCTTCACCGGCGCGCTCGCGACCCTCGTCGCCACGCCGTGCAGCGCACCGTTTCTGGCCCCCGCACTCGGCGCCGCGCTCGCGCTGCCCGCCCTCCAATCGATCCTCGTCTTCACCGCCATCGCCGCCGGCCTCGCGCTCCCCTACCTGCTGCTTTCGATTTTTCCGCAGGCGATCAAGTTTCTCCCACGGCCCGGCGCGTGGATGGAGACGTTCAAGCAGGCCATGTCCTTCCCGCTCTACGCGACCGTTGGCTGGCTGCTCTGGGTGCTCGCCGGCCAGACCAAGGACGACGACAACGCGCTGCTCCTGATTTCGTTTGGCTTCGTGCTCGTCGCGATGGCCGCGTGGGCCTACGGCCGTTTCGCGCAGGCGCACGGCAAACCGGGCAAACAACTTTTCGGCCGCGTCTTCGCCGCCGCGCTGCTCATGGGCGGACTCTACGTCGGCTGGCCCAAGGCCGCCCAGACCGCGCCGACTGACGGCAGCTACCAGGTCACGTGGGAAAAATGGAGCCCCGAGGCCATCGCCGCCGCGCAGAAGGACGGCAAGATCGTCTATGTCGATTTCACCGCGCGCTGGTGCGCCACGTGCCAGACGAACAAGGGCGTCGTGTTCCACAACGACGGCGTGCTCGCCGCGCTCGCGAAGAACCGCGTGGTGCTCCTGCGCGGCGACTGGACCAATCGCGACCCGAAGATCACCGCCGAACTCGCCCGCTGGAACCGCTCCGCCGTGCCCTTCAATTTGATCTACTCGCCCGGCCGCCCCGACCCGATCATCCTCCCCGAGCTCCTCACGCCAAGCATCGTGTCCGAGGCCTTGGCCAAAGCCGGCGCGAAGTGAGCGCAGCTCCCGGCTGCCGATCGGTGTGCTGGGGAAGGCAAGGCTCCCGCGCTTTCGGGACGAACGGCGCGACAGCCGCGATCAGGTGCGGCCGTCGGGTGTGAGTAAAGATCCCCGGAGAAAGCTCCGGGGCACTCCAGAAACCTGTCCACTGTATTTGTGGGAGCGACCTTGGTCGCGACACGCACACCACACTGAGTCGCGTGCAAGCACGCTCCCACAGCCCAACCAAGCCGGAGCTAGCTCCGGGGTATTGAACCCATCGGGATTAACTCGTGCCCGCTTCCAGTGCAGCGTGCGAACGGGAGTGAGGGTAGGGCGAACCCTCCGGGTGAGCCGCGCCCCGGTTGCGTGATCGCCTGGCCGGCTCAGCCGGAGGCTTCGCCCTGCTACCTGGGCCGCAGGCAGGCACGGATTTAATTCCACCGGCGGCCGTCACTTCGCCTCGACGATCAGCGTGCCGGTCATGACCGGATGGTAGGTGCAGGCGTAGCGGAGCGTGCCCGCGCGGTCAGCGACGAGTTTCCACTGCTTCTGCTCCTCGATCATCCCGGAATCAATTTTCCCGGGACCCTGTTCGGTCACCGTATGCGGCGAGACGTCGATGTTTCTGAACTCGACCGTGTCGCCCAACCGCACGGTCAGCACGCGGGGCGAGAACTCCATGTTCTCAATCACGACGACGTGCGTCCGGGGTTCGGCGGGAGGTATCGCCGCCGGAGCGGTGTGACCGAAGACCGGCAACACGAGCAGGGCGAACGCGAGCGAGCGAAGGATTTTGTCTGGGAGCAGGGACATAGCGCGAGAGGAGGGTTGAGTGAGCACGAGGAAACACTCCTTGGATGCGGCGGCGCGCAGCGGGTTACAGCCAGCGCCGGAAAAAATCAGCGTTCGCGCCAGACGACTTCGCCGCCGAAAAAATTTCCGACCCCGAGCACCAGCAGCAGAAAAATCTCCGCGGCCAGAAATCCCGGTTCATGGGCGATGACCGGATAGCGCGCCTGCTCGACGGCGAGGATGCCGGTGTAGGCCAGCAGCACCGTGCCGTTGAAGACCGCGTGCCGCAGCGCATCGTTCAGGCGACGCTGGTCGCCCTCGCGCGGCAAGCCGAGCAAATCAGCCAGTCCGCAGCCGGCGGCCAGCCAGCCGAGCGCCGTGCCGGCCGCGAGGCACCAGAAGCCGGCGACACCCGCCACGCCGGCCGGCAGTTGCCCGCCGAACAGATGCAGCGCGGCATGCGCCGGCCACAGGGCGACGGGAAAGTGGACCAGCATCACATGGAGCGGATGCCCGCGAAAGCGCACGGCGACGCCTCAGCGAAACGCCACCACGGCCACGGTGCCGACCGCGGCGAGCGCGACCACCACATGGACGACCAGAAGGAAAAGCGGACCGGGCTTCCGGCGGAGATCATTGGCCAGCAGCCACGCGCCCCCGAGCGCCGCGACGACGAGGAGAACGATGGCGATCGTCAGCAGGCGGTCGGGATTTTTCGCGGCGTGGAGAATCAGCGCGATCAGCCCCGCCGCCCCGACAGCGCCGTGCGCGAGGGCCACGGGTTTGGACGTTTCCTTTTTCTTGAGGAGCGAGATTGCGACGATCAGGCCGAGCACGGCGGCGAAAACAAAGAGGCCAATACTGAGGAGGAGCATGAGGAGGGAGGGTTGAGCGGGAGGTTGACGGACCTACCTTGGATGACGCGGCTGAGATTTGGTTACAGAATGCGGCGCGCGATTTTTCGCGGACCCGCCAGGCGTGCCGGGGCCTCGCCTTCACCTCCGAACGTCCGCGACGAGACACCGCGGAACTCGGAACTATTGACGTTCGCGCAACAGACAGACGTCCCTTTCTCGGGGAGCGCCCGCGTCTCG
>JACQFT010000034.1 GCA_016199925.1 Opitutia bacterium
AGTCGGCTCGGCCGAGGGCCTGTTCGTCGCCCCCGAAGGCGCCGCGACCTACGCCGCGTTGAAACACCTCCTCTCAAGGGGCACCGTCCGCCGCGAAGAATCCATCGTCCTCTTCAACACCGGCGCAGGTGTGAAGTATCTCGAGTGCTTCCAAAACTGACACCTCCAACGGCCTTTGGCATTCCGCTCTACTTTCCGGGAGTCTGTGGATGGGAGGAGCCTGGTGCTGCGCGGCGGGAGATTTTCAGAGAGAATCATTCCGCCAAGATGGAATTCGTTCAGACCGGTGCTATTTTTGTTGGCATCTTTGCGCTGCTTGCAGTCTTGAATTCCGCGTCCGGCGGGAAGCCTAGCGACCTACTCGATGCGATCAGTGGCCTATTGGTATTTTTCGGGGTGATTCTCTTTTTAGTGCTCCCCGTCGTCGTGCGACTCAATTCGAGTTTCCCTAGAACGATTCGACTGTTCGAAAACCGAATTGAACGCGGAATCGGGCGGGGTTCCAGCGTCTTGTGGTTTGAAGAACTGTCAGAGTTTGATTGGGAAAAACGCCGCACCTTCAACGTCCTAGTCCTCAAAACTCGAAAGACTCGGATTCACAAAGTGTGCGTCCCACTGGACGTTTCTATCGACGAAGTTTCCGGTTTTCTTGAAAGCAGGCGCATCCTGAAGTGCACAAATATCCAAGACCAAACAGCGGTTTAGCGCACGTTTAGTGATTCACGGCTTCGCCGGCAGCGCCTCGGCCCGCAGCGCCTCGATCTCGCGGAGCGTTCCCTCGACGGTGGCGCGGACGATCTTCTCGCCTTTCTCGCGCGTCGCGAGCGTGGCGTCGCCCCAGACGCCCGTCGGCGAGTAAGTGCCCGCACCGTTCGGATCGCGCGTCAGCGGGCCGGGCTTGTTCTCGTGGAAATCTTTCACGGCCTTGCTCATGTCGACCGTCTCGGGTGCGATCACGAGCATCATCGACGTCTCGCCTTCGTCGGCGTGCGTGCCGCCCTCTTGCTTGAGCACCTCTTTCTCGACGGCCTCGGCCACGTGGAGAATGTCCGTGTGCCGCAGGATGATTCCCTCCTTGGCGAGAATCTCCTCGGCCGGAATGAGCGCGCGCACGGTCGAGACGCCGGTGTTCAGCACGTAGAATTTTCGCGGGCCGTGCCGCGCGAGGCTCCGGCAGATGTCCACCATCAGGTCGCGCGCCGTTTCGAGCCGCAGCGAAGTTGAGCCGGGATAGTTCACGAACGCGGGATAAAAATGGTAGTTCACCGTCGGCGCCACGACGACATCGGCGCGCGCGAGGACTTCGCGCGTGAGGTATTCCGCCATCAGCCAGTCGTTGTTGAGCCGGAGGTGCGGCCCATGCTCCTTCGCAGCGGCGCCGAGCGGGATGACCACGACGGTCTCCGGCCGGAGCACTTGCTCCGCCTCGATCCACGTCAGGTTTTCCAACCTCACGCCCTTGCGCGGGGCCGCCGCCCCGTTGGCCGCGGCGACACCCAGGATCATACCCACCAGGCAGCCCCAACGCGTCGTGATCTTCATGCCGCAGTGAAACCCGCCCGCCGCGTCGGCTCAAGCCTGCAGCCTCGCCTGGTCCGGGTCTCCGCGGTTCAACGGTCGGCTCGCTCCAAAAATTCTCCGCCGGTCAGCGCGCTTGCGCGGGCCAAACCGCGCCCGCCCGCGAACGGGCTCACACTTGCGCAGCCAAACCGGCAAGCCCACTCCGGATCTCTCGAGACCTCGACGAAAGCGCCGACCCGTCGCGCCCTTGGAGCCGGGACGCCCGCACCCGGCCGGGTGCGATCAAGTCCGCGCTCACCTCCGGCGAGCCTGATGTCTTGCCCGACAGCCGGGGCGAACCCACTCCGGTGAGCCGCGCTCGGTCTCCGCCTGGCCGAACCGCTCGGCCGGACGTCCGCCCTAGCCGCGGCCGGCGCCCGGTTGTCCGTCCCGTGAGACTCACTCGACGAGCGATCGCCACCCAAGATTCATGGAGGTTCGTGCAGTTGGCTGAGGTCATTTTTCTCGGGGAGCGTCTGCGTCTCGCGGGCTGTCCTCGGCGTCCCCTCCTGCCGAGGACCTCCGCCTGAGCTGGTGCCTCGCCGGCTCAGGCCCGCGGGACGCGTGCGCCCCCCGGGGACGCAAGTCGGCTACGGTCAGCCTTAAACGTGAACCTCAATAGTTCGCCCCGCCCCGGTTCGCCCGCGAATCCGGAGCCCATGCCGTCCGGCTGAGCGCGTCGCCGAGAAAAATTCGGACCTAGCGGCGTAGGGGATTTTCCGACTTGGAATAGGGCCCGAGTGTGTTTTCCTAACATTCCCCCTAACACCCATGACCATCCCTTCCTTCCGTCTGTTCGTCGGCGCAGCTATGTTTGCTGCGCTTTGCCTCGTCGCCTCCGCGCAAATCCAGCCCGGCGCCATCAAGGCCGCGCGGGTTCAGAACGACGTGCAAAAGGTCCTCGCCGACGGCAAGAGCACGCCGATCAAGGACGGCGACCTCCTGACTGAGAACGACACCCTCGTCACTGGCGCCAACTCCAGCGTCGTCCTGGTGTTTATGAACGGCTCGACCGTGCAGGTCGGCGCCAACACCAAGCTCGCCGTCGAGGAGTTCAAGATGGACCCGTTCGCCGAGGACATCGCGGTGGGCAAACTCGACAAGGAGCCCAGCACCTCGCGCACGACCCTGAACGTCACTTACGGCGAGATCGTCGGCAACGTGAAGAAACTGAGCAAGGGCTCCTCCTACAACGTCCATACCCCGGTCGGCGCGGCCGGCATCCGCGGCACGACGTTCCGCATCGCGCTCACTCCGATCCCCGGCACCACCTCCTTCGCCCTCACGCTGAGCACCGCCGAAGGCGTCGTCCTCTTCACCGGCACCACCCCGGCCGGCACTGCGCCCGCGACGCCGGTCGAAGTTTCCGCCGGCACCGAAGTCGGCGCGACCATCGACGTGACGCCCACCGCCACCGGCGCCACCGCGCAGGTTTCCGCCACGACGACCATTTCTCCCGAAGCCACCGCCGTGATCAACGCCGTAGCCGCCGCCATCCAGCAGGCGCAGCAAACGACCGTGTTCACGACCGTCGAACAGCAAGCGGCCAAAGCCGCGGCAGATAAAGCTGCGGCCGACAAGGCGGAAGCTGATAAGGCGGCGGCGGACAAAGCCGCCGCAGACAAGGCCGCCGCGGACAAGGCGGCGGCCGACAAAGCCGCAGCCGATAAGGCGGCAGCCGACAAAGCGGCGGCAGATAAGGCTTCTGCGGACAAAGCCGCCGCAGACAAGGCGGCTGCAGACAAGAACAAGAATCCCGTCGAGGATACGACGACGCCGCAGCCGGCCGCTCCGCCTGACACCCGCAGCACGGCTTCGCCTGGAAGTGGCTGAGTAGTTTTCTAATTTCTTGCGAAGACGGCGTTGGGGCTCTGCCCGACGCCGTCTTTTTTTGCGCCCGTCGCCGCGCCTCACCGCACCTGCAACGTATCGCCTTCGTAGGCGAGCCCCAGCGACGGGACGACGACCGCCTTGCGCGCGCCGTCCTTCCTCACGCGCCCGGCGAGCCACGCGTCGTAGCCGGTCGCCTGCGCCGCGGCGAGCACGGCGTCCGCCGCCGCCGGGGCGACGCAGGCCGCGAAGCCCACGCCCAGGTTGAACGTCGCGTAGGCTTCGCGCCGCGTGATCGGGCCGGCCTCCATCAGAAATTTGAAGAGCGCCGGCGCCTCGCGCGGCGCCGTGATCTCATAGACGAACGGCTCCTCCAGCCGCATCAGCTTGCGCCAGCCATGCCCCGTCACGTGCGCCGCATAGTTGAGTTTCACTCCCCGCCGCTGGCACTCGCGCACGAACGCCACATAGATGACCGACGGCGCGAGCAGCAGCCCGTTGGTCTGCACCCCCGAGCTGGCGAGAAAGACAATCGCGTCGCCCTCGCGCACATCACCGGTGATGCGCAGGTGCTTCGGCGCGATTCTCCCGACGGCCGACCCCGCGAGCACCACAGTCGCAGGATTGACGATCCCCTGCAACGCGGGCGTCTCGCCCCCGCCCCACACCGCCCCCGCCCGCCGGCAGCCCTCGGCCCAGCCGTCCACGAGCGCCTGCATCCGCCCCTCGTCGGCGAACCAGCCCGAGTCGCCCACCGCCGCGTGCATCGCGACAGAGATCGGCAGCGCGCCGCATGTCGCGAGGTCGTTGACGATCGTCGCCACGGTATCGATCGCGATCTCGCGGTAGAAATTTCTCCCGGTCGCCGCATAGACGGCGTCGGCCACGAGGTTTTTGGTGC
Organism: Opitutia bacterium; assembly: GCA_016199925.1. GTDB lineage: Bacteria > Verrucomicrobiota > Verrucomicrobiia > Opitutales > Opitutaceae > JACQFT01. Next base: position 4,292 of record JACQFT010000034.1, read on the forward strand.
CGAGCCCCTCCTCGACATGCGCCAGATAGTGGTCGGCCGCCTCGATCAGGTAGGCGCTCTCGCCGCGCGTCGTCGCCGGTTCCGCATAGCCGTGGGCCGCGAGTTCGCCGGCCGTCGTGCGCGCCGCGCGCTGGCACGCCCGCTTGAACCCATCAAGCTGGTCGTAGCGGACGCCGGAGGAATCGTAGCTTAGACTCATGAAAAAAAAGATCCGGGCCCGCGAACGACGCCCATCGACCCGAATGTTTGAGGAAAGGGATTCGCGTTCATTCGCGTGATTCGCGGGCAAACTTCAGTAACTCCTCCCCACCGCTTGCTCGAAATAATTCACGAACGCCTGGTTCACCACGCGGTAGCCGCCCGGCGTCGGATACTTGCCGCTGAAATACCAGTCGCCGCGGTGGTTCGGCAGCGCGCGGTGCAGGTTCTCGATCGACTGAAAGACGATCTCGATCTCGCCGGTCCAACCGTTCGGCTTCGGCGAGACGAGCTGCGTGATCTTCTTGGAAATCTCCTCGGCCGCGAACGGTTCGTAGATTTTCCGCACGTGGTTGACGAGGGCCGGCGCGGGCCGGGCCAGCTCCGCGCGGCAGAGCCGGTAAACCTCGCTCAGCAACTCGCCCTGCCCGCGCTCCTTCAGCAGCGCCACCGCCGCCTCGAACGCGATGAACTTGCCGATCTCCGACATGTCGATGCCGTAGCAGTCCGGGTAGCGGATCTGCGGCGCGGTCGAAGCGACCACGATTTTTTTCGGGTTCAGCCGTTTCAGGATGCGCAGGATCGAGCGCCGCAGCGTCGTGCCGCGCACGATGGAGTCGTCCACGCACACGAGGTTGTCCGTCGGCTGCACGACGCCGTAAGTGATGTCGTAAACGTGCGACGCGAGGTTGTTGCGCGACTTTTCCTGGCTGATGAAGGTGCGCAGCTTCACGTCCTTGGTCACGAGCTTCTCGCCGCGCGGCCAGTTGCGCAAAATCAGGTCGTCGACCAGCGCCTCGTCCAGTTGGCCGCTCAGCGCGGCCTGGAGCAGCGTCTCCTTGACCTCGGCGCGGCGGCGCAGGCGCAGTTCGCTCATCAGGCCGAAATACGCGACCTCCGCCGTGTTGGGGATGAAACCGAAAACGGTGTTCTCCAGATCGCGGCCGATGGCGGGCAGAATCTGCTCGGCCAGGCCGGCGCCGAGGGCCTTGCGCTCGCGGTAGATGTCGGCGTCGTTGCCGCGGGAAAAATAGATGCGCTCGAACGAGCACGGCGTCTTCGGCAGCGCGGCGCGGATCCGCTCCACGCGCACGCCGCCGCGCTTTTTCATCACCACCACGCAGCCCGGCTCGACCTCCTGCACCTGCGCGACCTCGAGATCGAACACCGTGCAGAGCGGCGCGCGCTCCGAGGCGAACGCGACGACCTCGTCGTTCTCGAACCAATGGGCCGGGCGGATGCCGGACGGATCGCGCGCGACGAACGCGTCGCCGTTGCCGAGCGCCCCGAGGAGCGCGTAGCCGCCGTCCCAGTTCGCCGCCACCTCGCGGAGCACGGCCGCCGGGTCGAGATCCTCGCTGATCCGGCGCGAGATTTCGGCGCCGGGCAGCTGCTGCGACTTGAGCGTGCGGTAGAGCGCCTGGTGGTGTTCGTCGAGCCCGTGGCCGATCATCTCGAGCAGCGCCTGCGTGTCCGCCGCGAAGATCGGATGCTGGCCGATGGCGATCAGGCTCTCGTTGAGCGCCGCCGTGTTGGTCATGTTGAAATTCCCCGCGAGCATCAGATTGCGGGTCGGCCACGAACTGCGGCGGAAGAACGGGTGGCACGCGCTCAGGTTGTAGCCGCCAAACGTCCCGTAGCGCAGGTGGCCGAGGTAGAGTTCGCCGCAGAAATCGAAATGCTGCTTCGCCGTCTCGGGAAATTCCGGATGCACCGTGCCGTCGGCCACGAGCTGGTTGTAGCGGGCGACGAGCGACTGGAAGACTTTGTCGAGCGGGTTGGTCTCGACGTTGCGCTCGCGAAACATGTAGGGCTGGCCGGCGGGCAGGTCGAACTTCACACAGGCGGCGCCCACGCCGTCCTGCCCGCGGTTGTGCTGTTTCTCCATGAGCAGGAAAAGCTGGTTGAAGCCCCACAGCGGCGTCCCATATTTCTCCTGATAATAGGCCAGCGGCTTTTTCAGGCGCACCAGCGCGATGCCGCATTCGTGGGTGATTTTCTCGCTCATCGGGAGCCGCAGCTTTCAGGCCGCGCCCGCGATTGGTCAACGGCTTTCTGGACTCTCCGGCCAAAGAAAACAAAATTGCCCGCGGAACCCGCGGATGACACGGAAAGTTCGTTCATTTTCCCGTGGCTTCAGGAGATTCCTCCAGCGCGTCCGGAGGTTTTCCGCCGAGCCCACTTGACCGCTGGGGCGACTTCGCAAATATCCCGCTCTTCCACCATGCTGATCTTCCGCGGCTCACCCGCCCTCTCGCCGTTCCGACTCCAAAAGCTCCTGCTGGATCTCACCGCCGCGGGCCTGCCCGCCAGCGCCGTCAGCGCCGAGTTTGTGCACGTGGCGGAGGTCTCCGCCGACCTGACCGCCGCGGAGCAAGGCGTCCTGGAGAAACTCCTGACCTACGGCCCCAGTCGCGCCGCGGCCGCCGTCAGCGGGTTCATGCAAGTCGTCGCGCCGCGCCCCGGCACGGTTTCCCCGTGGTCCTCCAAGGCCACCGACATCGCGCACATCTGCGGCCTCGCCGCCGTGAAACGCATCGAGCGCGTCATCGTTTTCACCTTGGACTTCGGCGGAGCCGTTCTGTCCGGCGCTCAGCTCTCAACGCTCAGCTCTCAACTTTCCGACAGAATGACCCAGGTCGTCTTCAACGACCTCGCGTCGTGCGCGGCTCTCTTTCGCCACGAAGCCCCGCGCCCGCTCACGCGCGTGCCCGTGCTCGCGCAGGGCCGCACCGCGCTCGCCGCCGCCAACACGGCGCTCGGCCTCGCACTCGCGGACGACGAGATCGACTACCTCGTCGAAAATTTTACCGCGCTCGGCCGCGACCCGACCGACGTCGAGCTGATGATGTTCGCCCAGGCCAACTCCGAGCATTGCCGGCACAAAATTTTCAACGCCACCTGGGCGATCGACGGCACGCCGCGCGACCACTCGCTCTTCCAGATGATCAAGCACACCTACGCGCAGCACCGCGACGGCATCCTCTCCGCCTACCGGGACAACGCCGCCGTCCTCGCCGGCACGCGCGGCGGCCGTTTCTACGCCGACCCGGTGACCGGCGAATACGCCGCGCACGACGAGGAGATTCACCTACTCTGCAAAGTCGAGACGCACAACCACCCGACCGCCATCTCGCCCTACCCCGGCGCCGCCACCGGCTCCGGCGGCGAGATTCGCGACGAAGGCGCCACCGGCCGCGGCGCGAAGCCCAAGGCCGGCCTCACCGGCTTCACCGTCTCCAACCTGCGCCTCCCCGGCGCGATCCAGCCGTGGGAAAAAGACCACGGCAAACCGGACCGCATCGTCTCCGCGCTCGACATCATGCTCGAGGGCCCGCTCGGCGGTGCCGCGTTCAACAACGAGTTCGGCCGCCCCGCCCTCGCCGGCTACTTCCGCACCTACGAGGCCGAAGTGCCGGTGGCGACACCGGCACGAGGCCAGATGCCAGAGGCTAGAGACCAGCCGAAGACCGCGACCGATCCCTCTCGCCTCTCGCATGGCGCCTCGAGCCTCCCCGCAGTGGAACTACGGGGCTATCACAAACCCATCATGCTCGCCGGCGGCGTCGGCAACATCCGCGCCGACCACGTCCAGAAAGGCGCGATCAATCCCGGCGACCAGCTCGTCGTCCTCGGCGGCCCCGCGCTGCTGATCGGCCTCGGCGGCGGCGCGGCCAGCTCGCTGGGCAGCGGCCACGGCCACGCGGACCTCGATTTCGCCAGCGTCCAGCGCGACAACGCCGAGATGCAGCGCCGTTGCCAGGAAGTCATCGACCGCTGCTGGTCGCTCGGCGACGCCAATCCCATTTCGTTCATCCACGACGTCGGCGCCGGCGGCCTCTCCAACGCACTCCCCGAACTCGTCCACGACGCCGGCCGCGGCGGCCGCTTCCAGCTCCGCGCCGTGCCCAACGCCGAGCCCGGCCTGTCGCCGCTCGAACTCTGGTGCAACGAGGCGCAGGAACGCTACGTCCTCGCCGTGCCCGCCGCCCAGATGGAGACCTTCAAGAAGTTCTGCGCGCGCGAACGCTGCCCGTTCGCCGTCGTCGGCGAAGCCACCGCGCAAAAACAACTCGTCGTCGAAGACTCGGTCTTTTCCAACACGCCCATCGACCTGCCGCTCGACGTGCTCCTCGGCAAACCGCCGCGCCTCGCCCGCACCGACACCACGCACCGACGCGCGCTCGCGCCGCTCGACCTGCGCGGTGTCACGCTCGCCGACACCGTCCGCCGCGTGCTCTCGCACCCGACCGTCGCCGACAAATCC
>JACQFT010000164.1 GCA_016199925.1 Opitutia bacterium
GCCGGTGGGTCAGCGAGCTTGCTCGCGCCCGAAGCGCGCCCGCCCGCCTGCGGGTCACGGCGGCAGTCCTCGGAGCAGCGCGAACAGGGCTTGGCCTTGTAGTGTGTGGTTGACGGAGGTCGGGACGCGGTTGAACTGCCGGGCATGGCACCTCGCTTGCGCCTGGAGTCGGGCGTCGATCAAGTTCTAAACCGCGGCAACGACCGCGTCGCCGGTCCGCCGCCTCGTGGGTGCCTAGAACCGCCAGTCTCCTCCGACGCACCCGAAAAATCCGGCATGAGTAACCAACTACAAGCTGATTCTGTTTGTCGTCTTGTCGCAGAGCTATCCTCCCAGCCAAAGCTAGTATTGACAGTGCTGGTATGGTGATTTGATGAAATCGAATATCTTAGCTGCCGTTGTCACCAAATTCGCCGAAAGCTCCGAGACAAGGCTAATAACAATTGACCTCAACGAAGTCGCAAAAGCCGGTCATACCACTAAAGAGCTAATCGAATTGGCCGAAAACGAAGGCTTTGGGGCCCGAGTGACAACTGATTTGAAAGATCAGGTATGTATTGCGATCAGCCGTCGCTAGCTCCCCTCAGCAGATGAAAGGTGATAAGCTAGCAAGGCGGGGGCCAAGCGGACAGGGGCGGCCACCTATCCTTGTGGCGATGCTGTGAGCTTGCTGGCTTTCGTTCGCGGGGTCGGGCCAAGGCAAACGCGGCGCAAGGCGACCCGGAGCGACGATCGCTGCCATCAGCATCGGCGCCTTGTGCCGGTTCGTCACGACCGCGAGTGCGGAGCACCCGGCATAACGGACGAGGCCAACAGTTGGTAGCCCGCGTCAGATCGGCGGAGTCGGGGCGCGGTTCTGCCGGCGTTCGACGCCGTCCCATTTCACCGGCGCGGGCTTGAGCACGAGGCTCTCGGAATAGCGGAGCGGGAGTTTGGCGGCGACCAGCAGGAACGGCAGGGCGGTCAGGAACGAGAGCGCGGCGGTGTTCGCCGTGAACGCGCCGGCCGCGACGGCGCCGAGCGACATCGCGCCGATCGCCAGCCAGACGAGGGCGCTGGCGAGGGCGGGCCACGCGAGGAGCTTCAGCCACCGACGCGCCGGCCGGGGCGAGGGCCAGAGGGCCACGGCGGAGAGCGCGAGCACCGTGCTGAAAAGCAAAATGCTCGTGATGCCGCCGGCGATGATGTGGCGCGCGGTGTGGATCGCGGCGTCGGGCAGCCCGAAAATTTTGGTGATGACCTGGCCGAGCTCGGCGTTGGCGTCGGGCGGGCTGAACGGATCGGGCGGCGCGTAGAGGCGCGCGAAACGGCGGGACTCGATCTGCCCGTAACGCGCGAGGTAGGCGGCGACGCGGTTCGGGCGGAGCAGGGCGGAGCTGCGCAACGCGACCGGCGCGCCGTGCTTCACTCCGATGAACTCCGGGTAGTCGTGTTTCAAGTCGTCCTGGGCCGCGGTGACGTTGAAGGGCTCGGACCACGCGAGCGGGCCCCAGCCGTATTCGGTGGCGCCGAGGCGGGTGCCGAAAGTGCGGGCGAGCGCGAGCGGGTGCTGCTCGAGCGCGGTGTGGGTGAGCTGGTGGTTGGCGCGCCACCACAGCGCGGAGAAACCGGGCCACATGGCGTCGAGGGCGGAAACGCCGGCGAGGCCGGCCACGAGCAGGAGCGCGCTGACCTTGAGCGCGCGGGCGGACTCACGGCGCAGCCACGCGCCCACGGTTTCGGCCGGATGATTGGTCGGGGAAGTGCCGCTCATGGCGGTCATCGTGCAGAATCGCGGGAGGTTGTCACGCCGGGTGTGGGCTCAGCGGTTGAGCAACGCGGCGACGCGGGTGCGGCCGCGCACGCCGAGCTTGGCGAAAACGGCGGCGAGCTGCGTCTTGATCGTGAGCGGGCTGCGGCGCAGCGCGGCGGCGATCTCCGCCGTGCGCAGGCCCTCGCGGACGCGCATGGCGACCTCGCGTTCGCGCTCGGAAAGCCGCGCGAGCAGCGCGACGGCGCCGGGCGAGAGCGGCCGGTGCCGGTCGCCGCGCGGGCGGCGGTAATCGAGCTGGATGTGATACGCAGGCTCGTCGCCGATGGTCTGGAGTTTCACGCTGGCGTGGAGCCCGCGGGCGTTGTCGCTCACGACTTCGGCGGGCCGGCTGGCGTCGGCGTCGAACTGGCGGCACGCGGCCACGAGCGCCGCGGGCACGCGGAAGGCCCGGCGCGCGCGCAGGGCGGCGGCGTGGCGTTCGCCGTGGTTCCACACCGCGCAGGCGCGCGCCGCCTCTTCGTTGAACCACAGCAGCTTTAGCTCGCGGTCGAGCAGGAGCAGGCCGACGGGCACGTCCTCCAGCAGGGCCAGCACGTGGGCGAGGAGGGCGGGGGAGGCGGGGAGCGGCGCGGCGCGGGGCGGCATGAGCCGGGAAACTGGCGGGCGCGGCGCGGGCCGGCAAGGGCGAAGCGGGCCCGTTTACTCCTTTTGGCGTATAGACTGGGGCGGGCGATGGGAGTAGAGTCTGTCCTCCGCCCCGCCCGTCCCGGGGCCGACCCTCCGCCCCCCACACATCATGAGCAGAACCTTCTTCGAGAAACCCGTTGAGCGCAAAACCGGCATCAATCCGCTCGGCCTGAAGAGCTTTGATCACCTCGAATTCTACGTCGACAGCGCCGACCAGTGGCGCGACTTCTTCGTCAAGAAATACGGCATGTCCACCCGTGCCTACGGCGACACCACGACGGGCCTGAAGGGCCGACGCTCGCACGTCGTCGGCCAGGGCCGGGTGAACTTCGTGGTCAGCGAGCCGCAGGGCGATCACGCGGAGGCCGACTTCGTCCGCGCCCAGCTCGCGAAGCACGGCTGCGGCGTGCGCGATGTCGCCTTCAAGGTGAAGGACGCCCGGCACGCCTACACCGAGGCTCAGCGCCGGGGCGCGAATTCCGAGCGCGGGCTCTTCGAGGACGCTACCGTCTCCCACGCGGCCATCGCCGCCTACGGCGACACGATCCACAGCTTCATCGAACGCCGGACGGCCGGCGAGTTTCTCCCCGGCTACATCAACGTCCCCGGCGGCATCGACGACCGCGACATCAACTTCGCGATGATCGACCACGTCGTCGCCAACGTGGACCACATGGACACGTGGGTGAAATACTACGAGGAGGTCTTCGGCTTCGACCTCTTCATGCACTTCGACATCAACACCGGCCGGTCCGCGCTGATGTCGAAGGTCGTCAGCTCCACCGACGGCTGGATCAAGATGCCGATCAACGAGCCCTCGTCCGCCAACTCGCAGATTCAGGAATTCCTCGACCAATACAGCGGCCCCGGCGTCCAGCACGTCGCGCTGCTCACACCGAACATCGTCGCGACCATCGAGGAGATGCGCCGGATGGGCCAGGACTTCCTCGACGTGCCCGACACCTACTACGACGCCGCGTTCGACGAGCGCGTCGGCGCCATCACCGAGAACAAGGACGAACTGCGCCGACTGAAGATCCTCGTCGACCGCGACAACGAGGACGGCTACCTGCTCCAGCTTTTCACCAAGTGCGTGTTCGCGCGCCCGACGCTGTTCTTCGAGGTCATCCAGCGCCGCGGCCGCTCCATCGGTTTCGGCGAAGGCAATTTCCGCGCACTCTTCGAGGCCATCGAACGCGAGCAAGCCGCCCGCGGAACACTCTGAGCAGACGAATCCAGAATCCGAGGAATCCAGGAGTCAGGATAGAACGCACTCTCGCGTAATTCTGAATTCTGGATTCTGAATTCTCCAACTTCTTTCCGCCATGCCCCACTATCTCCGACTCGGGCAGATGCCCCGCAAGCATCACCTCAAGTTCCCGCGCGACCCTGCCGCGAGCTACAAGGGCGAGGGCCTCCACTACGAGCACGTCATCACGACGGAGGGCTTCGACCGCTCCTACAGCATCATGTATCACCTGAAGCCGCCGACCCGCGTGAAGAGCTTCGAGCTTTTCAGCGAGCAGCCGCTCAAGGTCGCCGCCCACCGCCCGCTGCGCCACCACCACTTGAAGTCTGCCGGCATGGCGCGCGCGGGCGATCCCTACACCGGCCGCGTGCCGCTGATGTTCAACGCCGACATCGCCGCGTTCCGCTGCCGCCCCGCGACCGCGATGGAGAGCGGCTACGATTTCTACCGCAACGGTCAGAGCGACGACGTGATCTTCGTCTGGTCCGGCGGCGGCTGGCTCGAGAGCAATTTCGGCCGGCTCCGCTACAAGCAGGACGACTACATCGTCATCCCGCGCGGCACCATCTACCGGCTCGTGCCCGACGACATCGCGCAGGAAGACTACCTCATCCTCGAGTCGGCGCATCCCGTGCGCATCCCCGCGCGCTACCTGCACCCCGAGGGCCAGATCCGCATGGGCGCGCCCTACAGCGAGCGCGATTTCCACGGCCCCACCGATCTCATCCTCAACGAGGCCGAGGGCGACCACGCCGTGCTCGTGAAGGATCGCGGCGCGCGCTACACCCGCATGGTGCTCGCGAACCATCCCTTCGACACCGTCGGTTGGGACGGTTACCTCTACCCGTTCACTTTTAACGCGAACGATTTCGAGCCCATCACCGGCACCGTCCACCTGCCGCCGCCGATCCACCAGACTTTCGAGATCAACGGCTTTGTCATCTGCACCTTCGCGCCGCGCTACCTCGACCACCATCCCGAGGCGATCAAAGTGCCGTGGTCGCACGACAACACCGAGGCCGACGAAGTGCTCTTCTATGTGCGCGGCGAGTTCGGTTCGCGCAAAGGCGTCGAGCCCGGCTCGTTCACGCTGCACCCGCAGGGGATCCCGCACGGCCCGCACCCGGGCACGACGCTCAAGAGTTTCGCCGCCACCCGCACCGAGGAACTCGCGGTGATGTTCGACACGGCGTTCCCGCTCGAACTCACCGAGCAAGCCGTCGCGATGGACGACCCGAATTATCCGCTCTCTTGGCTCGGCTGACGCCTCGCCAGCAGTAGCGAGCAACGAGTAGCGAGTAGCGAGCATCGGCCGGATTTGCCTTTCTCCTGCTACTCGCTACCCACTACTCGCTGCTCACTACTTCTGCATGACCCTCGACTTCGCCACTCTCTCCCCGCGCGACGCCTACAACTGGATGATCCACGCGATCACCCCGCGGCCCATCGCGTGGGTCTCGACGGTCTCCGCCGCCGGCCGGACCAATCTCGCGCCGTTCTCGTTTTTCCAAGGCGTGTGCGCCCAGCCGCCGACGCTCCTCTTCACCGCCGTCAACCATCGCGGCGGCCAGCAAAAGGACACCGTCCTCAACCTCGCGGCCGTGCCTGAGTTCGTCGTGAACCTCGTGCCCTACGCGCTCGCCGAGCCGATGAACCAGACCTCGGCCGGACTGCCGCACGGCGAGAGCGAGTTCGAGCATTTCAACATCGCCGCCGCGCCGTCGCAGAAAATCCGCCCGCCGCGCGTCGCCGCCGCGCCGGTCGCGTTCGAATGTCGGCTCGACCGCATCGTGCTCGTCGGCGAAGGCGCCGGCGCGGCCAACGTCGTCTTCGGCACCATCGTCAGTGCGCATGTGAGCGCCGCCGTGCTCGGCGCCGACGGCCAGCTCGACCCCGCCAAACTCGACACCATCGGCCGCATGGGCGGCGAGCTTTACGCCCGCACGACGGAGCTCTTCACCATCCACCGCCCCGAAGGCGGGTCGGCGCTGCGGACCGATATAAACCTCCAAGCTCCACCCTCCAATTTTCAATGAATCACCAGTGACCAATCACTCAACCAAGCTTCGGTGATTTTCCGCATTTGGAAATTCCCTGGAGCTTGGAGGTTGGAGGTTGGAGCTTGGAGCTTGGAGCTTCGTCCTCTCATTACTCGATTGATCTGTTTCCAATTCTGAATTCTGGCTCCTGAATCCTGACTCCTTTTTCCTATGAAGCCCATCGTCATCCTCGCCGCCACGCGCACTCCCATCGGCGCCTTCCAAGGTGCCTACGCCAACGTCCCCGCTTCGCGGCTCGGCGCAGCCGCCATCCGCGGCGCGGTCGCGCAGGCCGGCGTTTCGCCCGCCGACATCACCGACTGCCTCATGGGTAACGTCCTCCAGGCCGGCCAGGGCCAGGCCCCCGCGCGCCAAGCCGCGCTCGCCGCCGGGCTCCCGCCGTCCACCCGCTGCATCACCATTCACAAAGTCTGCGGCTCCGGCATGCAGACCGTCATGGGGGCCTCGCATTTCCTCGCGGGCGGCATGGGCAGCATCGCCGTCGCCGGCGGCATGGAGAACATGACGCTCGCGCCCTACCTCCTCCCGAAAGCCCGCGACGGCTACCGCATCGGCCACCAGCAGGTCATCGACTCGATGATCACCGACGGCCTGTGGGACCCGTATAACAACCTCCACATGGGCAACTGCGCCGAGCAGTGCGCCGCCAAATACACCTTCACCCGCGAGCAGCAGGACGCCTACGCCATCGAGTCGTTCAAGCGCGCCAA
>JACQFT010000157.1 GCA_016199925.1 Opitutia bacterium
GGCAACATCCGCGAGCTGCGGAATTTTGCCGAGAACGCCGTCGTGATGCGGCGCGGCGGCGTGCTGAGCGAATACGACCTCGAACCGAAGTTCCGCGGCGAGGCGGCGCCGCCTCCGGCGCTGAGTTCGCCGACGCCGGCGAATCCGTTTTCCGTCGAGGACAACGAGAAGCGGCTGCTGAAAGAGGCGCTGATCAAGGCTCGCGGCAACCGCACGCAGGCGGCGGTGCTGCTCGGCCTCAGCCGCCGCACGCTGCACCGCAAGATCGCCCAGTGGCCCGAACTCGACGTGCTCGACCGCGGGTGAATTTTCGCATCGCCGCCGGTCCGCGCACCCGTTCCAGTCTGCCGTCCCCATGAAAACCTCGCAGGAACTGATTCACTGGCTCGAACAGGGCAAGGGCGCGCGCGGGCTGCGGGCCGCCGCGCTGCTCGTGGCGGCGCTCGCGCTGACGATGGTGTATTCGTGGAAACAGTTTCACGGGCTGCCGACCGAATTTGTGATGCAGCAGGGCGACCTCGCGCGGCAGATCGCGCACGGCGCGGGGTTCACGACGCTCGTCAACTACCCGCAGACTTACGCGGTGATGAAGGAGCGCGGCATGGCGTTCGACGAAAAGAAACCTTACCCGGAGCTGCACCACGCGCCGCTCTACGCGCTGACGATGGCGGCGATGTTCAAGGTGCTGCCCGACTCGATCTGGGACCACCGCCCCGAGCCGCCCAACGGTTGGCTGCCGGATTACTGCGTGCTCGGGCTGAATCTCGGGCTGTTTTGGATGGCGGTGGGGCTGGTCTGGCGGCTGGCGAAAAAACTGTTCGACGAGCGCGCGGCGTGGCTGTCGGTGCTCGCGACCGTGCTGTCGATCTCGCTCTGGCAGCAGTCGGTGGCGCTGAACGGCCTGCCGCTCTTTCTCGTGCTCGTGCTGGCGCTGTTCGACGTGCTGGCTTCGCTCGACGAGGGTGCGGGCGAGCGGCCGGTGACGAGCCGCGCGCTGCTGCTGCGCGCGGCGGCGCTCGGCGCGATAGCCGGGCTGCTGTTCCTGACGGAATACTCCGCGGGCCTCGTGCTGCCCGTGCTGGCCGGCTATCTCGCGTGGCGCCTGCGCGGAGCGGTCCGCTGGCCGGCGCTGGGGGTGGTGGTGGCGGGGTTTGTGCTCGTGGCGGCGCCGTGGCTCTGGCGCAACGCGGCCGTGGCCGGCCACCCGCTCGGGCTGGCCTGGCAGAATCTCGCGTTGAAATTCGGCGACCCCACCGCAGCGCCGGCGGCGCAGAAAAATCTCGCGACCACCGAGGCGCCGGGCCTCGACCTGAAGAAACTCGGCAACAAGGGCCTGACGGGGATGGAGCTGAACCTGAAGGAGCGCATCTGGTCCGGCGGCGGGCTGATGCTGACGGCGTTCTTCGTCGCGGGGCTGATCTACCAGTTCCGGCACGGAACGACCAACCGCCTGCGCTGGTTCTTCACGGTGCTGATGCTGGTCTTGCTGACGATGCAGCCGTTTCTGAATTCCGGAGAAAGCCCGCGCCTGCCGGCGATCTATCTCGCGCCGTTGCTCATCGTTTTCGGGGCAGGCTTTTTCTTCGTGCTCGTCGACAGCCAGGCGGTGCTCACGCTCCACTGGCGGTGGGCGGCGGCGGGCGTGCTGGTGCTGCAGGGCATCCCGTTGCTCCGCGATCTGGCCCAGCCGCGCAAAGTGCATTTCTATTACCCGCCGTATTACCCGAACCTTTTCATGGAGCTGCGGAAGGACCTGGCGAACCGCTTCCTGCCCGACACCGGGGTCGCCACCGATGTGCCGGCCGGCACCGCGTGGTATGGCCGGCTGCGCGTCTGGTCGAAGCCCGAGAAGCTCCGCGATTTCTACACCATCACCGTCGAGCAAAACATCGGCGCCCTGCTGCTCACGCCCGTGACGCTCGACCGGCCGTTTTTCACCGAGCTGGCGGCCCGCGGCGAGGACGCCATCAAGCTCAGCGACGCGGGCGGGTGGGGCGGCGTTTACTCCGGATTGGTGACGCGCCGCATGCCGCGCGATTTCCCCCTCGGGATGCCCCCGCAGCGCCTCACCGAGAACATGGTCCTGCTGGTCAATCCCACCATGGTGCATCGGCGGGGAAATTGATTTGCATGTGCCGGCCGGTTCGCCCAAAGAATCTTCAACCGTCACGCCGTGACGACACCATGATTACCCCGCTGCGTTCCTTACTTGCCTTCGTCGCTTTTGCCGCGATCCCGACCGTCACCTTGGCCGTCTATGCTCCCATCCCGGAGCAGGATCAGGGCAAGTCGCTGACCTACCGCCTCGGCGCGTCGGTCTATCAGGACAGCAATATCTTCGGCGCCTCCGACAAACGACTGGACTCGACCGGAACGGTCGTCGCCAACGAACGGACCAGCAGCGCGGTTTACAACCTGTCGTTCGGCATCGCGTTCAACAGCTCCGTTTCCGACCAGACCTTTCTCTCGCTCGGCTATGACCTGAGCAACGATCATGTGGTCAACCGGCCGGGCAAACAGAACCTGACCAACCACGCCTTCACGTCGCGGATCGCGCACTCCTTCTCGAAGGCCACCAACATCGACATCAGCGAAAACTACCAGATCAACAAGAGCCCCGCTTCGGTCATCGCGCTGTCCGCGCCGTTGAGCGACATCACCCGGGCCGCCGAGCAATCGGCCAAGAACAACCAGTTCAGCGTGCGTTTCCAGACCACCGCCACCGAAAAAAGCACCGTCGTCCTCAAGTATCGGAACACCGACGCCAACTTCGACAACGAGACCCTCGCCCGCGGCCTGAACCACAACGACCACCTCGCCGGCGTCGAGGGCTCCTATACGCTCCTCCCCGCCGTGAAACTCGTCGGCGAATACCGTTACGGCCGGGTCAACTACGGCACGAACAACACTCCGGCGGTCGGGTTGTTCCCGGCCGAGCCGGCGAAGAACAAGAACTCGAACTATTTCATGGCGGGCGCGGACTACAACCCGAACGAGAAAACCACCCTCACCTTCCGCGGGGGCTTGGAGAACCGCCACCGCCAGTCGGCCCCCAGCACCACCAGCCCCTACTCGGAGTTCAGCGTCAACTACGCCTACGCCGAGGGCTCCTTCGTCAATGTCGCCTACACCTACGCCCTCGAAGAGGCGTCCGATGTCGTCCGTTTCACCGACAGCAAAGTCAACCGCTTCGTGGGCACCGTCTCGCACCACCTCAGCGCGCTGATCGTCGCGTCCGGCTCGGTCACTTACGAGTCGTCGGTCCTGCAGGCCCGCGTCAACCAGACCAACCCCAAGGAAAGCGCCACCCGCGTCGGGGCCGCCCTCACCCACCATGTCCTCCAGCCGGGAGAGCGCCTCCCTCGGCGACTTCGTCAGCCTGTTGCGCCTCCGCAAGGCGCTCGTGTTCCTCGTCCTCGCCCTCGTCGTGCTCACCACCGCCGGCGTCACCGCCCTCCTGCCCAAGTGGTATCTCTCCACCGCCAAGATCCGCGTCGAGAAACCTGAGAGCGAAGTGAAACTCTTCCAGGCCCAGAGCAGCTCGCTCTACGACCCCTATTTCATCCAGGACCAGTTCGAGATCATCCAGTCGGAGAAAATCCTCTTCCCCGTCATCCACAATCTCAACCTCAACGCCGTCCTCGGCAAAGTCATCAACGAGGGCGCCACGCTCCCCTCCGCCATCACCTACCGCTACATGATCGACAAGATGCTCCGCGTCGAATCCCGCCGCAGCACCTCGCTCATCGAGATCAACGTCTATGCCCTCGACGCCGCCCTCGGCGCCGCCATCGCCAACGAAGTCGCCCGCGTCTATTCCGAGGACCGCATCGCCCTCGCCACCTCCGACCAGCGCGAGGGTCTCGCCCAGCTCCGCAAGGAACTCGAAAAACAGGAACTCGTCGTCACCGCCCAGCGCGACCGCGTCGAGAAACTCCGCAAGGAACTCGACATCGCCGGCGTCGACCTCAACCAGCGCTACTCCGACATGGAGATCGAGACCCTCCGCCAGATGCAGAACTCGCTCATCGCCCTCCGCGTCGACGCCATCGGCCGCAAGACCCGCTGGGAACGCTTCCACGGCATCCCGCTCGAGGAACGCCGCAACCTCGTCAACTCCGAGCTCATCCAGGACCCCAACATCCAGAACCTCCTCCAAGCCTACCTCGTCGGCGACCAGAACGTCACCCGCCTCCAAGGCCGCCTCGGCGCCAACCACCCCGACCTCATCGGCGCGATCGAGAACCGCGACAAAATCCTCCAGCAACTCGACAACCAGCTCCGCGGCTACGAAACCTCCCTCGAGATGGCCTCCAAGGAGGCCGACGCGCGCGTCACCGAGCTCGAGCGCCAGCTCGGCCAGGCCAAGGTCGACCAGATCCTGTCCGCCCGCGACCGCATGCGCCCGTTCGAGGAGGCCGCCTCCAAACTCGACGACGAACAGCGCCTGCTCACCACCCTCAAGCTCACTCTCCGCCAGCGCGAAATCGATTTTCAGGTCCCGAAGAAGACCATCGAGATCCTCAACCACGCCGAGCCCGCCCGCTTCGCCAGCAAACCCAACTGGCCGCTCAACCTCCTTTTCGCTTGCGTCTTCGGCGCCATCCTCGGCATCGGCGCCGCCGTGCTCGTCGAGTATTTCGACACCAGCTTCCGCAACGTCGCCGACGTCGAAGGCAAACTCCAGTTGCCCGTCCTCGGCGTCATCCCGTTCAGCCGCGAACCGGCGAAGGCCTACGATCCGAGTTCCCCCGACTCCGAGCCCTTCCGCGTCCTCCAGACCAACCTCAACCTCTCCGTCAAGACCGGCCACTCCACCGCCCTCGTGATCTTTTCCGCCGGCCCCGGCGAGGGCAAATCCACCACCGTGCGCCAGCTCGCCCTCGCCATGAACGCCGCCGGCGAACGCGTCCTCATCATCGACGCCGACGTGCGCCGCCCGACCCAGCACCGCCTCGCCGACGCCCCGCGCGACCCCGGCCTCACCGACATCCTCCTCGGCCGGGTCGCGTGGCCCGACGCCCTCCAGCGCACGCCCGGCGCGCCCGATTTCATTCCCAGCGGCTCGGCCGGCCCCGTCACCCTCAGCCTCCTTTACGTGAACAAGCTTCGCGAACTCGTCGCCGACGTGAAATCGAAATACGACCGCGTGCTCTTCGACTCGCCCCCGATCATCGGCGTCAGCGATTCCTCCGTGTTGGCCAGCGTCGCCGACGGCACCATCCTCCTCATCCAGCACCGCCGCAACCCCGAGAGCATGGTCGTGCGCGCCCGCCAGATCATCGACGGCCTCAAGGTCCAGATCATCGGCGTCATCCTCAACCAGGTGCCCACCGGCACCGGCGAGGACTACGGCTACTACACGAACAACTATTCCTATTACTCGCACGACGCGGGCGCCGAGGCGAAAAAAGGCGACGGCCCCCGCGGCGCGGAAAAACTCGAGCTGAAGGAAAAAAACCGCCGCCCGCCCCGCGCCTGACCGGCGCCGCGCCCTTGCGCTCCCCTCATGCGCGCCCCGCCCCCCCTGCGGCTCCTCGCCGGCCTGCTCGCCTTCATCCAGCGCCCGACGCGCGTAGCGGCAGGCGTCCCTGCCTGCCGACTGCATCGCCCGCCTGCGCCAAGACCGCCTCCGGCCGGCGGAACTGTCCGGCTCCACCTGGGCTCTCTGCTCCTCGCCATGCTGGGATTTGTTTTCACCGCCGCCGTGTGCGCCGCCGAGATCCGCGTCGTCGGCTCCGATCTGCTCGGGCCCGGCTTCCAGCAGGCCGTCGCGACCTTCGCGCAGCAGAATGACGCCGCCGTCGCGCTTGATCTCCGCGGCACCCGGCCCGGCATCGAGGCGCTCCGCGCCGGCCGCGCCGAGGTCGGGCTGTTCCTGTTTCCCCCGGGCGAGACGCCCCCCGGCGAGCCGTTCTTCCACCGCCCCGTCGCCTACCAAACCGTCATCGTGCTCGTGCCGGCCGCGCTGCCGCTCACCCAGATCACCGTCGAACAGTTGCGCGGCCTCTACGCCAAAGCCGCCGCGCTCCCCCTCGACCGGTGGGGCGGACTCGGTCTCACCGGCGACGCCCGCCTGCGGACCGTCGCCCCGTGCGCACTCGCCCCCGGCCGCGGGTTGTCGCTCCCGCTCTTCCGGCGGACCGTGCTGCCGGACGGCGAACTGAAGCCCGCGGTCGAGCTGGCGGAGACAATCGACAAACTCCTCGCCCGCGTGCGCGGCGCCGACAACACCGTCGGTCTCGCACCGGCGCTGCCCGACCTGCCGGCCGGCCTGCGCGTGTTGGCCGTCGCCGCAAGCGCCCGCGACGCCGCCTACGCGCCGACCCCCGAGACCCTGCACGACGGCACCTATCCCTTCCGCCTGCCGCTCTACCTCGTCTTCCCGCGGGCCGCCGCGCCGGCGCTCCAGCAGTTCCTGAAATTCCTCGTGTCGGACGAAGCCGCCCGCGCCCTCGCGCAGGCAAATTTTCTCCCGCTCCCCGACGGCGTCCGCCACCAAGCCGCCTTCGACTTCGAGTCGCTCCGCTGAGCCGCGCCGCCCCCCGCCCCCGCCCCCGCGCGCTCACGCCCTCGCTCGCCCCTCCGACCTCCCGCCCCGCTCGCGCTCCCACCCCCCCTCCGCCTCCCGGCCGAGCCCGCGCCTCCGGTCCGCCGCCCGTGCTTTGTCACGTAATACGTGACAAACTCCACCCGCGAGTTTCAGAGGGGTTGTCACGTAATACGTGACAAACTCCGCCGCCGACGGTGGGCTGGCGCCGGGGTGCGCGGAGGCGGGCCGGGGGCGGCTTTCGCCCGGCGTTGGAAGCAGGCTTGTCAGGCGCCGGCGCGGGCCTTTCACTGCCCCGCTTCACTCCCCTCATGGCCCAAATCAACAAGAGCTACGAACCGCGCGACGTCGAAAAGAAGTGGTATTCCGCCTGGCTCGCCGCGGAATGCTTCGCGGGCCGCGCCAATCCCGCCAAGCCGCCCTACAGCGTCGTCATCCCGCCGCCAAACGTCACCGGCACGCTCACGATGGGCCACGTGTTGAACAACACCATCCAGGACGTCCTCATCCGCCGCGCGCGCCTCGAGGGCCGCGAGGCCATGTGGCTGCCGGGCACCGACCACGCCGGCATCGCCACGCAGACCGTCGTCGAGCGCGAATTGCGCAAGGAAAAGAAAACCCGCCACCACCTCGGCCGCGAAAAATTCCTCGAGCGGGTCTGGCAGTGGCGTGACGAGAAGGGCGGCATCATTCTCCAGCAGTTGCAGGCGCTCGGCGCCTCGTGCGACTGGAGCCGCACGCAGTTCACGATGGACCCGCGTTATTCGGAAGCCGTGCTCAAAGTCTTTGTCGATCTCTACGCAAAGGGCCACATCTACCGCGGCAAGCGCATGGTCAACTGGTGCCCGGTCTCGCTCACCGCGCTCTCCGACGAGGAAGTGATCATGAAACCCGTGAAGGGCTTCATCTGGCAGGTGCGCTACGAACTCGTGGCGCGTCCCGGCGAATACATCACCGTCAAGACGACCCGCCCCGAGACGATTCCCGGCGACGTCGCCATCGCCGTGCATCCCGCCGATCCGCGCTACACGGCCCTCGTCGGCCAGCAAGTCTGGCGCCCGCTCAACCGCACGCCGATTCCGATCATCGCCGACGCCGCCGTCGACCAGGCTTTCGGTTCCGGCGCGCTGAAGATCACGCCCGCGCACGACCAGGTGGACTTCGAGATCGGCCAGCGCCACGGACTGCCGCCCATCGACGTGTTGCATCCCGACGCGACGCTCAACGACCTCGCCGGCCCCGAGCTCGCCGGCTTGGAACGTTTCGCCGGCCGCAAGAAAGCCGTCGAGTTGCTGCGCGAAGCCGGCGCGCTCGTGCAGGAAGAGGTTTACGACAACAGCGTCGGTTACTCCGAGCGCGCCGACGTGCCGATCGAGCCGCGCCTCACCTGGCAATGGTGGCTCAAGTATCCGCGCGTCGAGGAGGCCAAGGCCGCCGTGCGCGACGGCCACATCCAGTTTCACCCCGAGCGTTGGTCGAAGGTTTATCTCCACTGGCTCGACGGCATCCAGGATTGGTGCATCAGCCGCCAGCTCTGGTGGGGGCATCGCATACCCGTCTGGTATCGCGCGGGCCTCGACAAAGAAAAACTCACCCCCGCCGATCTCGCCGATCCGGCGAAAGTCCACGTCTCGCTCGCCGGCCCAGCCGACAAGACCGACTGGGTGCAGGAGGACGACGTGCTCGACACGTGGTTCAGCTCGTGGCTCTGGCCGCAGGCGACGCTGGGCTGGCCCGACCGGGACGCGATGGCGAAGGCCGGCTTCGATTGTTTCTACCCGACAGCCACGCTCGTCACCGGCCCCGACATCATTTTCTTCTGGGTCGCGCGCATGATCATGGCGGGACTTGAATATACGGGGAGCGCGGCAGTCGAAGGCCGAGAGGCCGAAAGTCGAAAACCCGAAATTGCCAGTGAACGGCCGAGTCCTTCGACTCTCGACCTTCGTCCTTCGACGCTGTCGGCGGAGGAACTCCGCCGCCGCATTCCGTTCCGCCACGTCTACTTCACCGGCATCATCCGCGACGCGCTGGGCCGCAAGATGTCGAAGTCGCTCGGCAACTCGCCCGACCCGCTCGACCTCATCGCCAAATACGGCGCGGACGGCCTGCGCTTCGGCATCATCTCCCTCGCGCCGCAGGGGCAGGACATCCGCTTCCAGGAAGACCGCATTGAGAGCGGCAAGAATTTCTGCAACAAGCTCTGGAACGCCTGCCGCTTTCGCCAGATGAGCGGGGACATGGCCGACAACTCCTCCCTTTCGGCCATCATGGCGCGCATCGACCCGGCGAAGTTCGACGCCGACGACCACGCCATCCTCGACCGCCTGTTCTCCACGACGCGCACGGTCGATCAGGCGTTCGGGCAGTTCGAGTTCAGCGCCGCGGTGCAGGCGCTCTACGGATTTTTCTGGAACGATTTTTGCGACTGGTATGTCGAGGTCTCGAAATCGAAGCTCCTCGATCCGGCGACGAAGGACAACTGCCTCGCGATCCAGGACCTCGTGCTGCGCCAGGCGCTGCTGCTGTTGCATCCGTTCACGCCGTTCATCACCGAGGAGCTGTGGCATCTGCTCGGTTACGGCGCCGACGGAAAATTCCTCATGCGCGACGCCCGGCTGAGCGACGCCTCGCATCTCGCCGGCTACGGTTTTCCGGTCGATCAGGCCGCCGCCGCGCAAGTGGCGCTGCTCAAGGCCGTCGTCTCGCAGGTCCGCGCGTTCAAGGCGGAGCACGGCGAGGCGTCGAGCAAAGCGTCCGCGTTCGTCGTCGAGGCGGGCGACGCACATTGGGCCGTGCTCGAGGCCAACCTCGCCAAGCTCAAACGCCTGCTCGGCGCTGCGTCGCTCACGCGCGGCGCGATGTCGCCCACGGCTCCGGCCATTGTCACGGCGTGCGGTTCGTGGAACCTCATCAAGCAACTCCAGGGCGACCCCGCCGCCGAGAAAGCGCGACTCGCGAAAGAGATCGAGACGATCACCAGGCACATCGCCGGCACGGCGGCGCGGCTGGGCAACGAAGCGTTCGTCAGCAAAGCCCCGCCCGCGGTGCTCGAAGGCGCGCGCCAACAGCTCGCCGACCAGCAGGCGAAGAAGGCCGAGCTGGAGCGCCTGCTTGCCGCGCTGGGTTGAGTTCGTAGCCACAGGCCTCCGTGCCTGTGGGGTTTGTGTCGCGACCGACCCGCAGGCACTCTGCTGGCCAGCAGAGTGCCGCTACGTTGGAAGCACACGCTTGCCTGCGGCGCTCGTCATCGGCACAGAGTGGGGCGCATGAAACCCTTGCTCTTGCTCGTTTCGCTCGGTGGCCTTCTGCTCGGCGGTTGCCAGGCCCCGGCCGCCAACACCGCTGCGGCCGACCGCACGCCGGAATTTTTTCCGACGGCGATGAAGGCGAATCCGCCGCTGCCGTTCTCCGAGGCCGTGCGGGTGGGGGACATGCTTTATCTCGCCGGCCAGCTCGGCACCCTGCCGGGGACGACGCAGGTCGCGCCGGGCGGCATCGACGCCGAGGCGCGGCAGGTGATGGAGAACATCCGGGCCGTGCTCGAACGCCACGGCACGTCCCTCGACCACGCGGTGAAATGCACGGTGTTCCTCGCTGACATGAAAGAGTGGCCGGCGTTCAACGCGGCTTATCGCGGGTTCTTCAAGAAGGATTTTCCGGCGCGCAGCGCGTTCGGCACGACGGGGCTGGCGTTCGGCGCGCGCGTCGAGGTCGAGTGCGTCGCGTGGATTCCACCGGCCGCCAAATGAATTTTATGAAACGCTTCCTCGCACTGCTCGCGTCCTGCCTCGCGGTCTCTGTCGCGCTCGCGGCCGGCTATCCCGCGCCGACCGAGGGCGATTTCGTCATCAAGGATTTCAAGTTTCGCTCGGGCGAGACGCTGCCGGAGCTGCGCATCCACTATCGCACGATCGGCACGCCGCAGCGCGACGCACAGGGCGTCGTGCGCAACGCCGTGCTCATCACCCACGGCACCACCGGCAGCGGCGCGCAGTTTCTCTCGCCGGCGTTTGCGCCCGAGCTCTTCGGCGCCGGCCAGCCGCTGGATGCCACGAAGTATTTCATCGTGCTGCCCGACGGCATCGGCCACGGCAAATCCAGCAAGCCCAGCGACGGCCTGCACGCGAAGTTTCCGCATTATGGTTACCGCGACATGATCGAGGCGCAGCACCGCCTGCTCGTGGACGGTCTCGGTGTCGCGCACTTGCGGCTCGTGATGGGCACGTCGATGGGCGGCATGCACACCTGGCTGTGGGGCGAGGTTTACCCGGACATGATGGACGCGCTGCTGCCGCTCGCCAGCGTGCCCGGCCAGATTTCCGGCCGCAACCGCGTCTGGCGCCGCCTCGCCATCGACGCGATCCGCCACGACCCGGAGTGGCTCGGCGGCGAATACAAAACGCAGCCGCAGTCGCTCCGCACCGGCGCGGAGATGCTCTATTTGATGAGCAGCAACCCGGCTCTGCGCCAGGCCGAGACGCCCACGCTCGCACAGACCGACGCCGCACTCGACGCGTTCGTGACAAACTATTTCAAGACCGGCGACGCGAACGACTATCTCTACGCGCTCGAGGCCTCGGCCGACTACGACCCCGCGCCGGGCTTGGAGAAAATCACGGCACCGCTGCTCGCGATCAACACCGCCGACGACCTCATCAACCCGCCCGAGCTCGGCCTCCTCGAGCGCGAGATCAAGCGCGTGGCGCACGGCCGAGCCGTCGTCATTCCGTTCAGCGCCGAGACCCGCGGCCACGGCAGCCACACCGTCGCCGCGCTCTGGAAGGACGAACTCGCGAAGTTGCTGGCGGAATCGGCGCGGTGAACGCGTTCGAGAGTAGCGCGGGGCTTCAGCCCGCGTCGGGGCGCTGGAGGCTTTTGTATCCGACGCGGGCTAAAGCGCCGCGCTGCCGCCAGACCCGCTTCGTCTTTTTCCGTTTTCATCCGTGAAATCTGTGGCCAAAAAATACAGTCCCGTCCCATAGCGTGCGGGCACGGTGAGGCAACTGCTTGCGCGGGAGCGTGCGCAGGGGTGCGGCGGGAACGTGGGCGATTGATACTTTCTGGGTCGGCGGGGCGTTTACGGGGCGGAGTTCACGCGTGCGGTCCAACGAACAGCGCGGCGAATCCGGGGAGTTCGCTCTGGCGGGGCGGGGCGAGCGCGCCCCCGGCCCCCGGCGCTGTCCCACAGCGGCGCAGCAATTCCGCGAGGTCGCGCCGCAGCCACA
>JACQFT010000167.1 GCA_016199925.1 Opitutia bacterium
GGCTCGCCGCCGCCCACTTCGACCGCGTGCAAAGTGTCGGGAGCGAGAAACTGCTCAACCACCTCGACCGCGCCGCCGGCGAACTCGGCAAAGTTCTGCCCGTGCTGCTCCAGATCAACGCCGGCAACGATCCCGCCAAGTTCGGCGCTGAACCGGCCGACGCCGCCCATCTCCTTGAGGTGGCGCTGGCGCGGAAGAACCTGCGCGCCGACGGCTTGATGACCATCGCGCCGTTTTCGGACGACCCGGCGGTCGCACGCCGGACCTTCGCCAACCTCCGCACGATCCGCGACGAACTCGCGGCGCGCTTCGGCGTGCCGCTGGCCGAACTCTCGATGGGCATGAGCGGCGACTTGGACGCCGCGATTGCCGAAGGCAGCACGATGGTGCGCGTCGGCTCGGCGCTGTTCGGGGCGCGCGAGTGATTACGGCCTGCTTTGTTCCAGAAAAAAAGTCGCGCCCGGAAAAGTTTCCGCGTTGCTACGCCCGCCAAATCGGGTTGCCTGTGAATCCGTGGAAGCCACCCAGCTCACGGAATCGCAACAGCAGGCGCTGATCGAACTGATCGACGACCCGACCCCGACCGTCCGGCAGGCGCTCCTCGAGCAATTCGCCAAACTCGGCCGCCCCAGCGTGGATTTCCTCCAGGACCAGGCGCGCAGCGCGAACCGGCTGCTGGCCGCGCGCGCCTCGTGGTATCTGCGCGAACTCAAATTTTCCGACCCGGTCGCCGAGTTTCGCGATTTCATCCGCTCGCTCAACTACGAGCTGGAGACCGGCGCCCTGCTCCTCAGCCGCACCGTCAACCCCGGCCTCGACATCGCCGGCTGCTGCCTGCTGCTCGACGCGATGGGCGCGCGGGTGCGCGAGCTGATCGCCGCGCCGGCCACCGCGCGCGAGAAATGCCGCGCGCTCAACCGCGTGATGTTTCACGAATACGGTTTCCGCGGCGACACCGAGCACTATACCGATCCGCGCAACAGCTATCTCGACCAGGTGCTCGAGCGCCGCAAGGGCCTCCCGATCACCCTCGCCATCGTTTACCTGCTGGTCGCCGACCGCGCCGGCCTGAAACTCGAGCCCGTCGGCATGCCCGGGCAGTTCATGATCGGCTGCTACGAGGACGCCGCGCCGTTTTTCATCGACGCGTTCAACCAGGGCCTGTTCCTGACCGCGGGGGAAGTCTGCACGCAGCTCCGCGCGAACCACCACACGCCGCAGCTCGCGGACTTGGCGCCGACGCCCGTGCGCGAAGTGCTCTGCCGCTGCTGCCGCAATCTCGCCGCCCACTGCCTCGCCGCCCACGAGCCGCAGCGCGCGCAACTCTTCGCCGATTTCGTGGCCGAGTTCGACGCCACTCACGAACGCCACGCCCGCTCGTAAGGGTGGAACCTGTGCCGCGTCGTGGGCGCCGCCGCCCCGGCAGCCGCCACCGTCGGGCGAAGAAGCGGCTGGTTCTCCGCGCCGTTTCCGGTTTGGCTCGCGCCCCCGCATGAGTCCCGCCGCCGACCCCGTCCACACGCTTGCCGACCTGGAGAACTGGTCGTTCGCGGGCACGGCGCTCGCGGTGGTGGGGCATCCCATCGCCCACTCGCTCAGCCCGGCCATGCACAACGCGGCCCTCGCCGACCTCGCGCGCACCGACCCGCGGTTCGGCGACTGGCGGTATTTCAAGTTCGATCTCGCGGCGGCGGACTTGCCCCGCGCCCTCGCGCTCTTCCACGCGCAACGGTTCTGCGGCCTCAATCTCACGGTGCCGCACAAGGTGCTCGCGCTGGACCATCTGGTCGCGCGCGACGCGGTCGTGCAGGCCGCGGGCGCGGCAAACACGCTGCGCCGCACCGACGCGGGGTGGGAGGGCTTCAACACCGACGGCGCCGGCTTCGCCCACGGCCTGCGCGACGATCTGGGCGTCGAACTCCGCGGCGCGGCGGTCATCCTGCTCGGCGCCGGCGGCGCCGCGCGCGGGGCCGCGGTCGAGTGTCTGCGCCAAGACTGCCGGCAACTCTGGATCGGCAACCGCTCGGCGGCCCACGGCGCCGCGCTGGTGGCGGGCCTGCGCCGGGTTTTCCCGGCGGCGGCGCTCCGGAACTTCGATCTCGCGGCTCCACCGGCCGGCCTGCCGGCGGACAGCCTCGTCGTCAACGCGACCTCGCTCGGCTTGCAGCCGGACGATCCGGCCCCTATCGATCTCCTCCGCCTGCCGCGCCCGGCGCGCATCTACGACATGATCTACCATCCTCCCTCCACGCCCCTGCTCCGCCAAGCCGCCGAGCTGAACCTGCCGCACGCGAACGGTCTTTCGATGCTCGTGCAACAGGGCGTCCGCGCGCTGGGCCTCTGGACCGGCGCCGCCGCTTCGGTGGACGTCATGCGGCGCGCGGCGCGCGCGCGCCTGTCGTCATGAGCGCCGTGGCAGAAGTCTCCCAGGCGTTGCCGTGGTTTTTCCCGGTGCTGGTCTTCGGCCTCGGCGCGTGCGTGGGGAGTTTTCTCAACGTCTGCGTTTACCGACTGCCGCGGAACGAATCGGTCATCACGCCGCGCTCGCACTGCGGCTGCGGCCGGCCGATCGCGTGGCACGACAACATCCCGGTGCTGAGCTGGCTGCTGCTGCGCGGCCGGGCGCGCTGCTGCGGGCGGGCGTTCAGCATCCGCTATCCGCTGGTTGAACTCGGCACGGCGCTGCTCTTCCTCGCGTGTTGGCGATCGTTCCCCCCGGAGAAGGCGCTCGCCGGCATGGCGTTTTGCGCACTGCTCGTCGGCGCGACGTTCATCGACCTCGACCACATGATCATCCCCGACGGCTTCACCGTCGGCGGCGCGGTGCTCGGCGTGGCCCTCTCGCTGGCGCTGCCGGCGCTGCACGGCCGAGCGCACGAGATCTGGATGATCGCGAGCATGCGCTCGGGACTCGACGCCCTGCTCGGCCTGCTCGTCGGCTCCGGGCTCGTCCTCTGGATCGCGCTCGTGGCCGAAGCGGTGTTGAAGAAGGAGGCGATGGGTTTTGGCGACGTGAAATTTCTCGGGGCCATCGGCGCCTTCGTCGGCTGGAAGGGCGCCGTGTTTTCCATTTTCGGCGGTGCGATGCTGGGCTGCCTCTGGTTCGGGCTCGCCCTGCTCTGGCAAAAAATCGCCGGCCGGCCGGCGCCCGTCGGCCTGAAAGTGGAGACGCCCGACGGGCAGCCCGCCGCACTCGGCTTCGGCGCGCACGTGTCCTTCGGTCCGATGCTCGCGGCCGGTTCGCTGCTCTATTTCCTCTGGCTCCACCGCTGGGTCGACCCCTACTTCGCGAGCCTCGCGGTGCTGTTCTGATATCTCCTCAGCCCGCGGGCACGATGCGGATGTCGGCCGCACTTTCCGGACTGCGGCTCAACGCGGCCGTCGAATCCAAGCGCAGCAGCGACAGCAGCGCAAACCCGACGAACCCTTCGCCGCGCCGCGCCGCCGAGCGGAACTCGCCGACGCGCCGGGCGTGTTGAAAAATTTCGCCGCCGGGTGCCGGCGCGGGGCCCGGGCCCTCGACGACGTGCAGCCGGCGCCGCACCTGCCCGAGGTTCTTCAGGCGCGCCATGACTTCCTGCCCGAGGTAGCAGCCTTTCGTGAACGAGATCGCGACGTCCTCGAGCCCGCCCTCGTTTGGGAGTTCGCCCGGCCCGAGGTCGGCCGGAACCGCCGGCAACCTGCCGGTGATGCGCGCGAGGGCCGCCGTGCCCGCGTCCGCCTCGACGGCCCCGGCGGCGAGAGCGCGACGATACCGCTCCGGCGCGTGCGCCGCGGGGCTCAAAACCGTGAAACCGTTTTCGCGCGATGTCCGTCCGCGAAAAATTACCGCCCCGTCCGCCGCCGGGCTGAACGCCCCGGTCGTCGGCACGGCGCCGCCCAGCGTCTCCACGATTTGGCCGGCGCGCGGACCCCAGAGTTCGATCGCGCCCCACGCCGCGGTCTGGTCCTGCACCGTGACTTCATCCGCGATGAGGTAGGCTTCGAGCCGCTGGCGAATCTCCGCGGCCGCCGAAAACTGGCTGAACACCAGAAAATCATCCGCCGCCCGTCGCAGCACGACGCTGTCGGCCAGAACTTTTCCCTTTTGGTTCAGCCACAGTCCGTAGGTCGCAGAGCCGGCGGGGCGGTTCAGATCGTTGGTGAACTGGCCTTGCAGGAAGCTATAAGCGTCAGGCCCGTTAATGCAGAGGGTAGCTGATGGATCGTATAGGTGGGCCCCGGCTAACATCTTAGTGCTCCGCCCCGGAGCACCGCGTGCGCCGCGCCCGCTCGGGACCTTCAGGTGAAATTATCAAACGCCCCGGCATAGTTGACGAACGGTTGGAACAAACTACCTGTCTAGCAATCCAACTTTTCACTTCTCCCGCCTAGCGGGAGTTTTGGGGTAACTAAGAAAGCAATGGCGGGTCGCTTAGGGGTAGGCGACCCGCCTTTTCTTTGCCCGAGTGGCGCCCGTGCCCGCGCCGGTTTAATTCCGCGCATTCCGCGCGCTAAAAGCGTCCGCCGTCGGAAATTCATCCGTGTCTTCCGCGGGTTCCGTGGTTAACTCGGCGCTCATCCTATGAAAGCACCCCTCCGTGTCGCAGTCACCGGCGCCGCCGGCCAGATCGGTTACTCCCTCCTGTTTCGCATCGCCTCGGGCGCGATGTTCGGGCCCGACCAGCCCGTCATCCTCCAGTTGATCGAGGCTCCCGTCGAGAAGGTCATGAAGGCCCTCGAAGGCGTCGCGATGGAGCTCGACGACTGCGCCTTCCCGCTCCTCAAGGGCATCGTGCAAACCTCCGATGCCAGCGTCGGCTTCAAGGACGCCAACTGGTGCCTGCTCATCGGCGCCAAACCGCGCGGCCCGGGCATGGAGCGTGCCGATCTGCTCAAGGACAACGGCAAGATTTTCATCGAACAGGGTCGCATCATCGACGCCGTCGCCGCCGCGGACGCCCGCATCGCCGTCGTCGGCAATCCCGCCAACACGAACTGCATGATCGCCGCCTCGCAGGCCAAGCGCCTGCCCGCCGAGCGCTTCACCGCGATGGTGCGCCTCGACCAGAACCGCGCGCAGACGCAGCTCGCCAAGAAAGCCGGCGCCGACCTCACGGCGGTCAAAAACATTTTCATTTACGGCAACCACAGCCCGACCATGTTCCCGGCCTACGCGCACGCCACCATCGGCGGCAAGCCCGCGGCGGAAGTCATCAACGACACCGCCTGGCTGCAGGGGCCGTTCTGCGAAACCGTCGGCAAACGCGGCGCCGCCATCATCGCGGCGCGCGGCCTCTCGTCGGCCGCCTCGGCCGCCAATGCCCTCGTCGACCATGTGCGTTCGCTCGTGACGCCCGGCGCGATCCACTCTGTCGCCGTGAAAAGCAACGGCCACTACGGCTTCGACGCCCTCGTCTGGGCCGGCATGCCCGTGCGCACGACGACGCCCGGCTCCTACGAGGTCATCACCGGTTACGCGATGGATGATTTCGCGAAGTCCAAGCTCGCCACGACGAACAAGGAGCTCATGGAGGAGCGCGCGTTCGTCGCCGATATGATCAACTGAGGCGTGCAACTGCTGGAGCCGGCCCGCCCCCGGGCCGGTTTGCCATCCGGGGCGAGGGCGCCCCGGCTCCAACCGGGCCGCCGCTTTTCTTTTCAGAGCAAGCCCGCCAGCACCGGGTCCTTCGTCAGTGCGAACGCGGACCGCACGCGTCCGAACGCCTCGATCAACTCGCGCGGCGATCCGTTCCGCGGGAAACGCAGCTCGAGTGTCGCGCCGTCGCAGATCACCTCGGCCGCCACGCCGTCGACCGCGAGCACGCAGTGCCGGCAGTCCGACGGGTAGCTCACGGTGAGGCCGCCTTGGCCGGCCTGCGCTTCCACGGCGTCGATCACCGCCTCGACGCGCACGCCTTTCGCCAGTGAGAAAACGATGCCCGAAAACATCGCCGCGAACAGCTCCTCGAATTCCGGCAGCTCCACGAGTTCGCCGCTGCGCAGGCTGTGCAGCGTGCGCAGCACGCGGTAGCGGGCCGGATCGTCCTTCTCCAACTCGTAGGCGAGTTCGAGGGTGAAGTCCTTCGTCGCCAGCACCGCGCCGGGACTCGCGACTTCGAGCGAGAGTTCGGCGCGCTTGTAGCCGAGCGCGGTCTTCGCGCGCTGGAAAAACTGCTCGCCCTCCGCCGCCAGCTCCTGGGCGCAGAGTTTGCCGAGGAAGGCCGTCGTCACCGCGTTCACCGCGTCGGGCAGCGTGTGATGCTGCTTGCGGAACCCCGAGAGCGCCCTCACCGCGCCTTCGCCGCGACCGGTGAGGCTGATCGCGGAGATGAATTTGCGGGAGGAATCGGACTGCTTCGCCATGCGCCCCGAGTGAGGCACGCCGCCGCCCGCGAGGCAAGGGAAGCGATGGTCCGCCCCGCTATTTCGCCCGGCCCGCCCCCCGGGAAAAACTTTAGGCAGCGACGGCCGGCGCGGCGGGTTTGTCGCCCGTTTTCCGAAAGAGACTGATCAGGCCCATCACGATCAGCACGGGAATCCAGATGGGCGCGAGCGCGAGCGCGAGCGCGATGACGATGGCGAGCAGAGCCAGCACCAGGGAAATCCCGACCGCTCCGAGCACGGCGGCGGCGAGCAGCCCGACGGCCGCACCCACAAAGAGCACGGGGCTGAGTTTCAGCGCGATGAGTGCGAGCACCACGATCAGGGCGATCTTGAGGAAAGTTTTCATGGTCTGAGAACACGGCACCCGGAGGGAAGTTGCAGGCCCGCCGCCAGTTTCTCTCCGTCGCGGGGCTGGTGCTGCCTGGTGATGTTCCGCGGCAAAACCGCCCCTGGCCCGAGGTCACCGATGGGGTGACCTTCCCTCGGCGTATCGGCGATTTCGCGTCAGGGAACCCGACGGAGCCCTCCTAAACCGCGCCCTCGCGCAGCTTCATCAACTGCGCCTTGATTCCGGGAATGCAGGCCCGCAACCGCTCCTCGATGAACGCGATGTCCGGCGCGCGCCGCGTCTCCGCCTCGATCACCCGCCACGCCGGCAAGTCGGCGAATTCGCCGTCGGCCGCCGTCAGCACCGCCCCGCTGAAACCGAGGCCGTAGGCCTTGCTCAGATAGTTGGCGACCGCCACGACGGCGACGATCAGCCGGTTCCCCTCCGGCGCGCCGCCGGGCGCATGGTGGTGCGCCACGGTGGCGAGCACCGCGTCGGCCAGGTTGTTTTGGCGGAGGTAAATTTCGCCCGCCTCGCGGTGGGTGAGACCGAACCGCGCGCGCTCCAACTCCTCCAGCGGCCGCGAGTCCTGCCACGCGGCGAGAAGGATCTGGCTGTAGTCCTCGGGCGCGATGACGGAGAGCACGATCTTGCCGACATCGTGCAGCAACGCCGCCAGATAGAGCAGCGGACCGCTGACGATGCCGAGCTGGCGCTCGAGTTCCTCGCTCAATGCCGCCGTGGCGAGCGCGTGCAGCCAGAGATGCCGCCAGTCGAACCCGGGGGCGATCGCGCGCGAGTCGCGCAGTGTGTAGAGCGTCTGCACGAGCGACCGGACGCGCAGGACGCCGAGCATCTGCACCGCGGACGGAAGATCGTCGATGCGGTTGACGGGTTTGACGAACGCCGAGTTGGCCATCTTCAGCAGCCGCACGCACAGTGACGGATCTTTGCCAATGGCCGCGACGACTTCGTCGATCGACACTCCGTCGCGGCCCGCCGCGAGCATGAACCCGCGGGCGAGCGACTGGAGCGCCGGGATCTGGCGCAGCTCGGCGAGGGCTTTTTCGGTGCTGGCGCGCCGCGCGGCTTCGTCCACGGGCACGGCAAAAGCGACCGCCCCGCGGTCGGCGACCGGCCGCATCAGCGTCTCGGCGAGCGCGGCCCGCACCGCCTCGGGATCGGCGGGCCGGGCGCCGGCCGGTAGTTCCGCGGCGCGGGGCGGCGCCGGAGCGGCCGGCAACGGCTCGGCGATGCTGGGCGGCCTCGCCGGAGCTCTCGGCCGGACCGCGGGCGGTCGGCCAAGGCCCCAAAGGCGAATCCACCAGCGGCGGAGGGGCGACTGGATTGAAGCGGGCATCGGCAACGGGTCCTGCGCTCCCATCGGCGCGTTTCCACCGGCGCTTGAGCGGCATTCGGGGTTGCCCCGCGGCCGGCCGCGCCGTGTTCTCGGTCGCACTTGGTCCATGCCCGGCTCCGCTCCCATCCCCGTCGTCTGCGCCGTTCTTGAGCGGAGCGACGGCCGCGTGCTGCTCGCCCGGCGGCCCGCGCACAAGCACCTCGCTCTGCAATGGGAATTCGCGGGCGGCAAGGTCGAGCCGGGCGAAGCCCCCGCCGCCGCGCTCCTCCGCGAGATTCGCGAGGAGCTCGGCTGCGCGATTGTTGTCGGGCGCGCCCTGCCGCGCTTCACGCACCGCTACGGCGATGTCGTCATCGAGATGTTCCCCTTCGTTTGCCGGCTCGCGGAAAATTCGCCCGAGCCCCGCGCGCACGAACACGTCGCGCTCGCGTGGGTCGCGCCGGCCGAGTTGCCCGGCTACGATTTGGCGGCGGCCGATCGGCCGGTCGTCGCGGCCTATCGCGCGCAATAAATCTCCGGACCGTGTTTGGTGGGGATGCGGCGCCCTCGCCGCGTTCCTTTCCGGGGCGTGGGCGCCCCGGCTCCAGTTTACCCAACGCGCCACCTGCTGGTTTGACAGGCCCGCGTGCAGCCGCGAAGCCTTGCGCATGAATCCCGGACCCCATGCACGCCGCGACCGCACCCGGCTCTTGATCTGGTGGATTGTCTGGGCGGCGCAGCTCTCCGCCTTGGTGGTGGTCGATCTGGTCCACGGTCGCGGCCCGTTGGCGCCGGGTGCCGCCGAGGAAAAAGTCCTCACCGGGCTCGTCGGTCTCGTGCCGCTGTTCATGAGCATCGTGATCCGCTGGCTGGTGCTGCCGCGGTATGGCGATCTTCTGCGCGCGCTGCCGATGTTCATCGTCGGCCTCGCGCTGGCGGAGGCGGGCGGCCTCCTCGGGATCTTCTTCGGCGGCCCGTATCGCGACGACCTGTTTCTCCTCGGTGTGCTCGGCCTCGCGCAATTCGTGCCGTTCTTTGCGAAGAAATTTCTGGAGCCGACCCCCACCGGCTACATCCCGAACAACTGACCGCGCCGCTTCGCGGCCGCCCGGAAACTCGCCCGCGCCGTGCAATTAGGTTTCCCCTGCGGCCGGAAGCCGTCGAATAATCCGCCGTGATGAAGCCATCGTCCTCTCCGCCGCGCCCGCTCCGACCCCGGCGGCGCAGCCGGCAGGCGGCCCATCTGGCCGGCACGCTGCAGGCGCTGTGGCACGCCTACCGGCAGGAGCACCGGCGTTGCCAGCGGCATTGCGGCCGGCGCTCGGTGCACGACCTGCGCGTCGCCACCCGGCGGCTGCTCGCGCACCTCGATCTGCTCGGCGTGCTGCTCGACGAAGCGGCGGTCACCAAGGCCCGCCGCCTGCTCAAGCGGCGGCTGGCGGCGTTCGCGGCACTGCGCGACGGACAGGTGCAGTTGGAACTGGTCGGCGCGCAGCTCCGGACGTTCCCCGAGCTGCGCCCGCTGCAAGTGGCGTTGGAAAAAAGCGAACGCAAGAGCATCGCCATCGCCGCCCAGGCGCTCGGGCACGACCGCAACGACAAGCTGCGGAAACAGCTCGCCGTGGTGACGAGCCGGCTCGCCGCGGCCTGTGCGCTGGCCGGCGCCGACCGCCGCCACGGCGCGGCGATCGCGCGCGCAATGGCGGACCGGCTCAAGCAGGCCGCCCAGCGGCAGAGCGCCGCCGGCCAGGACCCCGACGCCATCCACCGCACGCGCGTCGCGATGAAAAAATACCGTTACCTGCTCGAAGCCCTGCGCCCGCTGCTGCGGCGCGTCGAGGGGCGGCGCTACGAGCGGCTCGTCGATTTTCAGAACGTGACCGGTGATCTCCACGATATCGCCGTGCTGCTCGCGCGGATCGAGTCCATGGTGGCGAAGGAAAAACTCGAGGCGTGGCGCACGCACCGCTTCCGCGAGACGCTCGTCCGCCGCCGTGCGACGCTGCTGAACAGCTACGGACAACTCGCCCGCGAACTTTTCGCCCAGCGCGCCGCGGCCCTGCAGTTCGAACTCCAACGGGCCTGAATCGGACTACGCCCCGGCTGATCGCGCGGCGCATTGCCCGGGCCGGCGGCCCGCTATTCTCCGGTGCGGATGACGACTTTCCCGAAGTGGGCACCGGAGGCCAGATGGCGGAAAGCCGCCGGGGCTTCGGTGAGCGAAAACTCGCGGTCGATCACCGGCTTCAACCGGTGACGCTCCAGCGCGCGCAGCAGGTCGCGGAACATCGCGCGGGAGCCGACCCGGATTCCGTGCATCGTCGCGAGAGTGCGCATGAATTCGATCGTGTCCAACTCCAGCGCGGTGCCGCTGAGGAATCCGATGACGGCGATCCGGCCGCCGAGCCGCACCGCGCGCAACGCCTCGGTGAAGGTGGCCGGGCCGCCGATGTCGAGCACGAGGTCGACGCCGGCGCCGTTCGTCAGCTTGCGCACCCGGCGCGACCACGCCGGCACCGTGCGGTAGTTGATCGTTTCGTCGGCGCCGAGCGTGCGGGCGCGGGCGAGTTTCTCGTCGCTGCTCGAGATGATGATCGTGCGCAGGCCGGCGGCGTGCGCCAGTTGCAGGGCGAAGAGCGAGACGCCGCCGGTGCCCTCGAGCAGCACGGTCGAGCCGGGCGCGACATCCCCGTGGATGAACAGCGCGTTCCACGCCGTGAGCGCGGCGATGGGCAACGT
The DNA here is from genome assembly GCA_016199925.1 of Opitutia bacterium. Classification (GTDB taxonomy): domain Bacteria; phylum Verrucomicrobiota; class Verrucomicrobiia; order Opitutales; family Opitutaceae; genus JACQFT01. The sequence goes on from JACQFT010000167.1 coordinate 10,773, forward strand.
GGCGCCTTCCTCGAAGGTCAGGTGCGCCGGCAGCGGCACGAGACCGTGCTCGGGCAGAACCGAGTATTCGGTCAGCACGCCCGGGAGCGGCGCGCCGAGCGAGAGGCGCGTGTTTTCCGGCGTCGGAGCGCCGTCGAGCCACGATTGGATGTAGTGGCCGATGACCCGGTCGCCGGGTTTCCACGCCGTGACGCCGGCGCCGACCGCGGTGATTTCGCCGGCTCCGTCGGAGAGCGGCGTGAAGGGCAGCGGGAGCTGAGGAATGTAGGAACCGTCGACGATGATGAGATCGCGGTAGTTCAGCGACTGCGCGCGCCAGCGCACGAGCACTTCGCCCGGGCCGGGTGCCGGGACGGGGCGTTCGACGAGTTCCAGAGCGTCGATGCCGAAGCGGGTGATTTGCCAGGTTTTCATAAGCGGGGGTCAGCGGAGGTTCGGGCCGAGACGAGCGACGACGGGGTGGGAACGGCTGGGTCGCTCGGCGAGCGTGGCGGGGTGGGAACTGCTCATGGCTCGGTTCTTCGGTTCGCGGTTTGGGTTGCGTCCGAAACCTAGCCGGATGGGCGCGAAATTCCACCGGCCGGCGTCATTTTTGCCCTGTGCCGGCCGGGTTCCTGTCGCGGTGTGTCGGCCGCGCCGCCGCGCGAGGCGGCCGGGCGCCGGTCAGCCCAACGTCAGCCTGCCGGTGTCCGCGAGGCGTTCGATGAAAATCCAGCAGCGGCGCGCGCGGGCCTCGGGGCTGCGCGCCTGCTCGATGTAGCGCACGATCTGCCGGCGGAGCGCGACGGTGTGCGCGGCCCAGCGCGCGGCGAGTTGCGGCCGGGCGAGAAAGGCTTTCCGCATCTCTTCCGGCAGGTCCGGCTCGCGCGTGGCGGTGTCGGGTTCGAGGGTGAAGGAAATTTCGTCGCCCGCGTCGACGCCGGCCGCGCGCAGCAGCTCGACCTTGAACGCGAGTTTGTAGCAGCCGCGCTTGCCGGGCAGCAGTGTCACGCGGTCGAGGTCGCCGTTGAAACGCAGGAGCGCGTTGACGCCGGTCTTCTCGGCGGGCGGAAGGCGCAGCGCCGCGACGGCGCGCTTCGGCACATCGACCCAGCGAATCTGGGTGACGCGATAGAGGCGGCGGCGGAGTTCAACCATGACGGGCCCGGCGGGCCGAGCGGGCCTCCGGGTTGAAGGCGAGAGCGAGGTCCAGCCAGGAGCCGAGCTGGCGGGCAGTGCGCAGGCTCGCCGCGTCGACGAAGACGAAACCTTTCATCGGGCGGCCGGTGAAATTCATCGGCCGGCAGCCGGCCCGCTTGAGCGCGGCGGCCTCGGCGTCGGGGCCGATGCGGGCCATCAGGCGGTGCGATTCGACGCCGACGCACATCTTGCCGCGCACCATGAAGACGACGCCGCCCATCATGCGCCTAGTTTCCGTCGGGATTTTCTTCGCGGCGAAATGGCGGGAGACGCGGTCGGCGAGGGCAGAGAGGGCAGGGGCGGGGGGCATGGGATCAGCGGCAGGCGGGGGGCGGCAGCGGTTTACCGGCGGCCTTCAGCTCGGCGAGAAGGTGCGCGCGCAGTTCGCGGATAAACTTCGCGCGGTCCTTGACGATGGGGTCGAGCTTGCCCGGCGGGACGTCGAGGCCGGGCAGGTATTTCACGCTCCAAAGAATCAGCTCGATCATGGCCGGGAGAAGATCGAGGCCCATTTCCGTGATGCGATAGACGTATTTCTTCCCGTCGGTCGCATGGTCGAACCGGGCGACGAGGCCGGCGCAGCACAACCGCCCGAGCCGGTCGGTGAGGATGTTGGTGGCGATGCCTTCGCCGGCGGCGATGAACTCGCCGAACTCCCGCCGGCCGACGAAAACCAGGTCGCGCACCACGAGGAGCGTCCAGCGGTCGCCGAGCACGTCGAGCGCGCCGGCGACCGGGCAGCCCGAGCGGGCGGGAATTTTTTTGGACGGCATGGGGGCCAGCGTGAGAAATGTCTTGCGAAAGGCAAGCGAAGCTTGTTTGTCTTGTCTTGCAAACTACAAGTAAACTCCGACCCCCGCCGCCATGACCCCATCCGAGACTCTGAGAAAATTCTACACCACCCTCGAACAAAACGACGCCGAGGCCTCCCGCCGGCTGTTGCACCCCGACTTTCGCTTTCGGGGCCCGATGCTGCAGACCGACGGGGCCGAGCAATTCCTCGCCGCGATCAAGGAGATGGCGATGCAGTCCCGGTTCAAGGACATCGACATGATCGAGCGCTGCGAAACCATCGTGAGCTTTTTCACCTGCGAGATTCTCGCGCCGTTCACCGGCTCGTTCCGGATGGCCGAGCGGGCCGTGATCCGGGAAGGCCGGCTGGTCTCCTCGGAGTTGATCTACGACACTGGCCCGTTCCCCAAATGAATCGCGCGGCCCCAACTTTCCACCCTTTTCCGCCATGAAACGAATCCTCCTCGGCACGCTCCTCTACACGGTCGCCACCTTCGCCACGCAGGCGACCTCGCATTTCGGCATCAACCGGGCGCATTATGCGGCGGTCGGCTTCCTGCGGCCGGAGCCGATTTTCGCGCTGGGCTTCGCCTCGATGCTGCTGCAAGGCGCGGTCCTCACCCATCTCTACGGCCGCTACACCCGGGAGAACTCCGGCTGGCGACAGGGTTGGAAGTTCGCGTTGCTGGCCGGGACGTTGATCGTCAGCTACGAGGCCCTGGCGGAGCCGGCCAAATATCCGGTGCCGTCGGTCGTCTCGTGGATGCTGGTCGAGGCGGCGGCGGGTTTTGTGCAGTTCAGTCTGTTCGGCCTCGCGCTCGGCTGGGCGCTGCGCCGCCCGGAGCACGCCCTGCCGGCGGCCAGTTGACCGAGGTCGGATGCGTCATGTTGCTCTCAGGAAAAAGAACGCTCGTCTTTGGGTCCGGCGGATTTGTTGGCCGCGCCGTGGCGCGCGCCTTCGCCCAAGAGGGCGCGCACGTGCTTTTATCCGGCCGGCGACTGGCGACAGTCGAGCCGAGCGCCGCAGCGCTTCGGGAGATGGGCGGCCGGGCGGAGGCCGCGGAAGTGGACGCGGGCGACGAGGCGGCGACCGAAAATTATGTCGCGCGCCTGGCAGCGGCGGGCGGGGTCGATGTGTTTTTCAACGCCATCGGGCTCCCCGCCGGGGTGAAGTCGCCGGGTTTGTCAAGCCGAGCGTCGAGGCCACGGCGGCGGATTTGATGGAATACGCGAACGTCGTCGTGCGTTCGCAACTCATGACCGCGCGCGCGGCGGCGCGCTGGATGCTGCCCCGCCGGTCGGGAGTGATCGTTTTCCTGACGGCGACGCCGGCGCGCGGAGTGAACCCGAGCGCGCCCCTCAGGTTTTGGCTTCCTTTTCGACGATGGTCTTGAGCTCCGCGAGGCCCCGCTCGAACGCGCCGCCAACCATCTTCTCCATGCTCACGAAAAGGCACATGACCTTGGCGAGATACGCCTTCTCCCCCTCCATGCTCCAGGTGACCAGCGTTTGATTTCCCTGCGCCTGCAAGGTGATCGCCATGTCGCCCGCCCCGGCCATGGGCCTGACAAAGACGAGCCGGTAGCGGACGAGCTCGTTGGGCCGGCTCTCGACGATGGTCATGGTGCCCTCGCCGGTCTGACCCGTGCTCGACCATTTCAAAACGGAACCAACTCCGGTGGCCGGACCTTCATACACGTAGGTGGCCGCGGGGTCGGATTTGCCAAACGGATTCCAAGTTTGGTATTTGCGCAGATCGTTCGTCTGGGCGAAGACGCGGGCGGGCGGGGCGGCAAGGGTGGCGCTGCGCACGGCGCGGTAGGTGGAGGACTGGAAGGCCGCCACGAGGGCGAGCACGGCGAGGAGGATCGCGAGGGCGAGGAGGATTTTGATGAGCATGGGATACCTGTGGGGGTTGATGAGGTTGGTTGCAGAATCGACGCAGGACGAAGCGGGATATTTGGCCGGAGTCAGGCCGGATCGAAGCGGGAAGTTGGAATCTCAACAATGTCCCACCGGCATGATTTCCTGAACCACGTTGCTGGCGATGACGGGGCAACCTTTCGCGATGCTTTCCGCCTCTTTCAGGTTTTTCGCCTTGAAGATAATGTAGCCGGTGGCCGCTCCCATGTCGCGGGACAACTTCTTGGTTCCGGCAGGAGTGATTGCTCTCCCGGTTCCGAGGCCTTCTTGCGCGACGATCTTGTCTGCGATCGAGGCGAACCACCGGCCCCACGCTTTCATGATCTTCGGAGTGGGTTTCTGGTAGCCGTAGGATAGGAAGAGGAATTTTTTCATGGGTGGACCGGTTTGTTAGTCGGATTGCTGGGTGTGGCCCGCCAAATAGCGGGACAGTTGTTCCAACGTGCCCCACCAGTTCTTCTCGTGACACTGGCACATGGGTTCATCGGGAAACAGGGTATGCCGAAGCTCCACTTCGGTGGAGTCCGGCTGCAGACTCCTGAACCACACGGAGACCATCGTGTCCTTGTCGGCATCCGGGTGCGGCGCATAGGGCCGCCAAGTGAAGATGATCAAACGCTCCGGTTCCAGCGTGAGAAATTTCCCCCGCACCGGGAAAATCCCGACACCATGTTCATAACGGAAATGATATTCACCGCCGACGCGCAGATCGAAGCTGACCACCGTGAGGCTGACTTCTTCGCCGGGCTTCAACCACGCCGCCACGTGCTCCGGTTGGGTCCAGGCCCGATAGACCCGCGATAACGGGTGCGGGAAAGTGCGCTTGATGACGGCTTCGTAGGTCGGGGGCGGCGGCTTCATGATTTCTTGGAGCGGGGTTTGGCGGTTAGCCGACGCTTCTCGGCTGCGGCCATCGTGTCCAAATAGCCCGCGAGCTGGTCGAACTGCCTCTCCCAAAGCTGACGATACCGGACGATAAAGGAGGCGGCCTCCACCAAGGGCGCGGCATTCAACCGGAGACGGTGCACCCGGCCTTCCACGCTCCGCTCGACGAGCCCTGCGCGCTCCAGGCTCCGCACGTGCTTCGACACCACGTTGAGCGACGCGGGAAATTCTTCCGCCAGTTCTGTCACGCAGCACGCACCTTCCTCCAACAACTGGAGAATGCGGCGACGCGTGGGATGTGCGAGCGCCGCAAACGTGAAATCGACTCCTGATGGATATTGATCCATGTGGATGAACGTTAGGTGGGCCGCCCCGCCCCGCAAGCTTTATGTAGCCCGGCCAAAAAGCCGGATTGCCGCTGCGGGGCGCGAGAAGGCAGCGCCCAATGCATGACCGTGAGCAAGCTGGCGAGGATCGCATCGCGGCGCGCCGAGGGTGCGACTGAAAGTGTAGGCAGTGGCAGGGAGACAGATGAAGACAGGACAGTGAAGGGAATGATGGTCTGTGGATGAACGTAATAATCACCGGCGCAGCACCAACTGGCGCTTGCTAGACAAGTGGGTTCGTGCGCGCACGGTCCAATGGAACTAACCCATCCACTATGCCCATCGAACCCTCCCCTGAAAACGCCGCGGATTTGATGGCGCACATGCGTCGCCGTCCATCGTTGCTTGAACAGAGAGCGGCAGCGCTCGCCGTGCGGAAAGTCGCGCTGGCGCGCTCAACCCCGGCGACGAACCTGAGAACGCGATCATGGAGCGCGGGTGCCAGTTCGGCCGGCAAGCACTGAGCCTGCGGGTTGTGCAGCGGCACTGCCGCAACGCAGCCCGCCCGCCGGACCGGGTGGGTAAACGGCCCGCGCCTTCGAAGCATGGCTCCAAGCCAACGCTGCCGCATTGAAACCACCCATCTGAAAAAATCCACCCATGACCACCCACACCGACCAGAAAAAATTGGGTCCCGGGGTGGTCGTGACCGGAGCCTCCTCGGAAATCGCCCGGGGCCGGGCCGCGGCTTTTCTCGCCTCGGCCCCAGCGAGCGCGCTCACCGGCGCGATCCTCAACGCGTCGTGCGGCGGGCTGCCCGGCAGGGGCGCGGAGCTCAGGCGTGGTCGCGCTTCTTGAGGAAGCGAGTGATCTCGCGCGCGGTGGGCATGGCGGTGGCGGTGCCGGGCAGGGTGACGGCGAGAGCGGCGACGGCGGTCGCGAAATGGGCGGCCTCGAAAACGTTGCGCTTGAACCGCACGAGGCCCGCGGCGAAGCCGCCGACGAAGGCGTCGCCGGCGCCGGTGGCGTCGACAGCCTCGACCTCGTGCGCGTGGATGCGCACGTAGACGCCGGGCTCGGACACGAAGCAGCCCTGGGCGCCTAGCGTGACGATGACGACGGGCACGCCGAAACTGCGGCAAAGGGTGTGCAGGCGGTCGGCCGGCATCCGGAGCAGCGCCTCGGGCGTGAGATTGCGCCCGCCGGAGGAGCGCGGGAGCTGGTTGGCGAGCGTGACAAACTCGGTCTCGTTCGGGATCAGCACCTCGGTGTGCTTGAGCAGGGCGGGGTCGAAGTCGGCGCGCATCGGCGCGGGGTTGAGCACGGTGACCGCGCCGGTGGCGCGGGCGGTCCGCAGCACGTGGGCGACGGTGCGGAAATCGGATTCGCCCTGGCAGACGACGACCGCCGCGGTGCGGAGCGGGGGCACGGGCACGTCGCGCTTGTGCAGCGCGAGGTTGGCGCCGAGCGAGACGATGATCTGGTTCTGCCCGTGCGCGTCGATGGAAACGACGGCGGCGCCGGTGGCTTCCTTTTTCTTGTCGACGAAGTGCGCCTGCACGCCGGCGGCGCGGGCGAACTTGTGGGCGCCGGCGCCGAACGCGTCCGACCCGACGGCGCCGATGAAAAGCGTCTTCGCGCCGGCGCGGGTGGCAGCGACGGCCTGGTTGAAACCCTTGCCGCCGGGGCCGGCGCGAAAATCGCCGACGACGGTCTCGCCGGGCCGCGGGAAATCGCGGGTGAAGAACGCGAGGTCCTGGATGAAACTGCCGACCACGACGACGGAGGGATTCATGCGCGGTCGGAGGTTCCGCCCAGCGCCGCGCGCAGGGTGTCGCGCAGCATGTCGAGGGAGAAGGGTTTTTGCAGGAAGCGCGTGATGCCCTGGCCGCGGAACTGATGCCGAGCGCGGTCTTCGCTGAAGCCGCTGAAGAGCACGACGCGCAGGGCGGGCATGATTTTTCTCAGCTCGGTGAACGTCGCCAGCCCGTCCATGCCGGGCATCGACTGGTCGAGGAGCACGAGGTCGGCGGCGCCGCCCGCGTGGAAGTAGGCGAGGGCGGCGGCGCCGGAGTCGGCCTCGCGGACCTGGAAACCGAAGTGGGCGATCAGCCGCGCGGCGGTATGGCGCACGGCGTCCTCGTCATCGACGACGAGCACGACGCCGGTTCCGCGCCAGTTCTTGGCCGAGGCAGGTGGGGTGGGGCTGGCACTCATCCGGGCCGGGGAGCAAAAGCGATTGCGCCGGGAAATGCAAACCCGGCGCGCAGCGGGCCGTTCATGGGCGCGCCCGGACCGCTCGTCCCAATGCGTCTGCCACGGCCGGCCGGAGTGGGGCAAGTTCCGGGCGTGCCCGTTGCCAGCCCGCCTCTCTCCCGTTTTGCCGCCACCGACGGTCTTGCCGTGGCCCGCCCGGTCGTGGTTCGCTCCGGCGTGCCTTCGGATTCGCGCCTCGAAATTTTGCGCCGGGACCGGCTCTACGTCATCTGCCAGTTCGGCGGGTGGGTGCTGTTCACCGTGGCCTACACCTTCCTCGGCGCGCTGCAGCGGCCGATGGCGCTGTCGGATGTCTGCGTCTTTGCCGCCACCAACTGTGTCGGCCTGCTGCTGACGCACCTCTACCGGAACCACATCAACCGGCGCGGCTGGAAACAGCTCGGCTGGTCGGCGCTGTTGCCGCGCGTGCTGGCCGCCACCCTGGTGCTGGCGCTGCTCTGGACCCTCTCGACCTGGCCGATCTACACCTACCTCTACTCCGGGCATCCGCCGGGGCTGAAATTTTCCGTCACGGCGATCTTTGTCTACAGCCTGTTCAACGGGGGCTGGATTTTCAGCCTCTGGTCGGCCGTCTATTTTGTCTATCACACCTTCGACCGGGCCCGTCGCGCCGAGATCGAGCGGTGGAAGTTCGAGGTCATCGCCAAGGAGGCCGAGCTCCGCGCGCTCAAATCCCAGATCAACCCGCATTTCCTCTTCAACTCCCTGAACAGCCTGCGCGCCCTGATCGACGAGGATGCGCCGCGCGCCCGCGAGTCCGTCACCCGCCTCGCCAACATGCTCCGCTACTCGCTCCAGTCCGGCCAGCAGGAGACCGTGCTGTTCGACGACGAGCTGCGCATCGTCGAGGATTACCTCGCGCTCGAGCAGATCCGCCACGAGCACCGCCTGCGCCTGCGGTGGGACATCGCCCCCGCGGCCCGCACCCAGGCGCTGCCGCCGATGCTGCTGCAGACCCTCGTGGAGAACGCCGTCAAATACGGCATCGGCGCGCGCCGCGAGGGCGGCGAACTGGCGATCAGCGCGCAGTGCGACGAAGCCGCGGGCGGCCAGCCCGCGATGCTCCACATCCGCGTCACCAATCCCGGCAACCTCGCCGTGCCGCTCCAGGGCGTCGCCGCCACGGCAGAAAAATCCACCGGCCTCGGCCTGCGCAACGCGTCCGAGCGCCTCAAGCTGCTCTTCGGCGACAAGGCGGTCCTCACCCTGCAAGACGACTCCGGCGGGTGCGTCACCGCCGATGTCCGCATCCCGATCGCCCCGCCCGCCCGATGAAAGCCCTGCTCATCGACGACGAGCGCCTCGCGCGCAACGAACTCCGCCGCCTGCTCAAGGCGCACGAGGACATCGCGGTTGTCGGCGAAGCCACCGATGCCGACGACGCCCTCGCGAAGATCGCGCAACTGCGCCCCGACCTCATTTTCCTCGATGTGCAGATGCCGGGCGGCGACGGGTTCGCGCTGCTTGAGCAACTCGAGCCGCCGCTCCCGCTCGTGATTTTCACCACCGCCTACGACGAGTTCGCCGTGAAGGCCTTCGAGTTCAACGCGCTCGACTACCTGCTCAAGCCCGTCGATCCGAACCGGCTGGTCGCCGCGCTCGAAAAACTCCGGAAGCACGCGGTCGAGGCCGCCGGCACCCCGGCCGAGAGCCGCCTCTCCGCCGAGGACAAAGTGTTCGTGCGCGAGGGCGAGCGCTGCTGGTTCGTGCCGGTGAAAAATATCCGGCTCCTCGAGTCCGAGGGCAATTACACCCGCGTGCATTTCGACGACCAGAAGCCGCAGCTCTTCCGCTCGCTCACGGCGATGGAAGAGCGCCTGGACTCGAAACATTTCTTCCGCGCCAACCGCAAGCAGGTCATCAACCTCGCCTGGGTCGACGGCATCGAGCCATGGTTCAGCGGCGGCCTGCTCGTGCGCCTGAAGGGCGGCCTGAAGGTCGAGCTCTCGCGCCGGCAGGCGCAGGAATTTCGCGAGCGCCTGAGCCTATGAAACTGCCCGCGAATTCCGCCGATTCCCGCGAATTCCGCCCCGCTGCCGTTCGCGTCGATTCGCGTGATTCGCGGGCCAGAAACCCCTCCCCATGATCGAAGCCCACCACCTGACCAAAACTTTCAAGGACAAGAAGCGCGGCCTGATCGCGGCCGTCCGCGACGTGTCCTTTACCTGCCGCCCCGGGCAAATCTACGGCCTGCTCGGCGCCAACGGCGCGGGCAAGACCACCACGCTCCGCCTGCTCGCCACGCTGCTCAAGCCGACCGGCGGCTCCGCGACCGTCGCGGGCCACGATGTCGTCGCCGCCCCCGAGCTCGTGCGCACGCACGTCGGCTTCCTCGCCGCCAGCACCGCGCTCTACGGCCGGCTCACCGCGCGCGAGATGATCACCTATTTCGGCCAGCTCAACGGCATGGATGCCGCCGCGATCAAGGCGCGCCTCAAAGTGCTCTCCGCCGAGCTCGACATGGGCGAGTTTCTCGACCGGCGCTGCGAAAAATTTTCCACGGGCATGAAGCAGAAAACCTCCATCGCCCGCACGCTCATCCACGATCCGGCGGTGATGATCTTCGACGAGCCCACCCTCGGCCTCGACGTGATGACCGCGCGCGCCATCGTCGCCTTCGTGCGCGAGTGTCGCAACCGCGGCAAGACCGTCATCTACTCGACGCACATCATGAGCGAGGTCGAGAAGCTCTGCGACGTGGCCGGCATCATCCACGACGGCCGCCTCGTCGCCGAGGGCACGCTCTCCGAGCTGCGCGCGCGCTACGCCGAGGCGGACATGGAAGAAATCTTCGTCAAGGCCGTGGGTGGCGAGGCCGCCATCGCCGCGGCGCTCAAAAACTAGCACCCCCTTCATGAACTGGCGCAATCTCACCACCGTCTATCTCAAGGAACTCCGCGACTCGCTGCGCGACCGGCGCACGCTGCTCTCGACGATCATCATCCCGACCCTCGTCATCCCGCTGATGGTCTTCGGCGTCGGCAAAGTCATGAGCAAAGTCATGAGCCAGGCGCAGGGGGACTCCTCGCCGATCATGATCGTCGGCGGCGAAGACTCCCCGGGCATCGTCGCGGCCCTCAAAGCCGAGCGCGATCCGGCGAAGAACCGCCCCGTCTTCCGCGTCGTGCCGACCGGCGACTACCGGACCGCCATCGGCGACAAGAAAATCCGCGCCGCCGTCGAGATTCCCACGGGTTTCGAGGCCGCGCTGAAAACCGGCGACGCGCCCACCGTCACCATTTTCTACTATGAGGGCGAAATCAAATCCGGCCTTGGCCAGCGGGCCCTCGAAAAATTCTTCACCGACCTGCGGCAGAAGACGGCCGAGAAGCGCCTCACCGAGCACAACCTGCCGGTGTCGCTGCTCAAGCCCTTTGAGGTGAAACGCAAGAACGCCGCGCCGCCCGAGAAGGTCGGCGGCAACCTCGTCGGCGGCTTCGTGCCGTATCTCATCATCATCCTTTGCTTCACCGGCGCGATGTATCCGGCAATGGACCTTACCGCCGGAGAGAAAGAGCGCGGCACGATGGAGACGCTCCTGTGCAGCCCGGTGCCGCGCGTCGACATCGTGCTCGGCAAATTCCTCATGGTGCTCACCGGCTCGGTGTCCGCGATGGTCTTCATGCTGCTCTCGATGGGCACGACCGCGTTCGTCGGCGGCTCGATCATGACCGGCAGCGGCACCACGCTGAAAGTCGGGGCGGCGGCCGCGAAGACCACGGTGGATGTGATGCCGACGGTCGATCCGATGGGGCTCTTCGGCGTGCTCGCGATGGTGTTGCCGGTCGCGGTGCTGTTCGCCGCCGCGGCGTTCACGATTTCGCTTTTCGCCAAGAGCTACAAGGAGGCGCAGAGCTATCTCGCGCCGATGATGATCGTCGTCATCATGCCGGCCGTGATCGGCATGCTGCCCGGCATCGATCTCAACGTGAAACTCGCGTTCGTGCCGATCCTCAACCTCAGCCTGGTCTGCAAGGAAATGCTCTCCGGCATCTGGCACTGGGACCTGATCGCGATCATCTTCGGTTCCTCGAGCCTCTACGCCGCCATCGCCCTGATGCTCGCGGTGAAGATGTTCAACCGCGAGGACGTGATGTTCCGCGCGTGAGTGGGAGAGGTTGGTTAGGCTGCAGGAGGGGCTTTATGCCCCGATTCAACTCGAGCCTCGCGGCCGAAAGCCGCTCCTGCAGTTCCCGGCGGTGAGCGTTTGTTCCCTATGGGTCCAATACCCCGGAGCGTGCTCCGGCTTGGTTGGACGGTGGGAGCGTGCTTGCACGCGACTGTCGCGACCAATGTCGCTCCCACAAGCTCCAAGAAAAGTTGGCTTGACCAAACGCCTCGGGGCTTGCCCCGAGGATCCTTGCTTCAGCCCGCTCTTGAATCCCCGGTAAATCCCGGTTCACCGGCGGTAAACCCGCGGTAAATGCCGGGCGCGCCTCTGTTCACGAGGCAACCTTTCCAGTAAAGGTGAGTCCATCACCTCCATGAGCACCCACCCGACCAATGATCAGCTCCAGGCCGAGCACATCCAATCGCTCCACCAGCAACTCCTCGCGGACATCGAGACGCTCCACGCCAAGGAGACCAGCCTGAAGGACTATGAGACGCGCCTGCGCTCGCTCCTGGAGCGGAGCGCCGGATCCACGACGCCGTTTCAAGCCGGCAAGCTCGACGGCACCACGGTCGATCTCGACGCCGCGTGGGAAAAATTCCACCGCTCGCAGGCGCTGTTCGAGGCGGAGCGCCGGGCGTTCAAGGACGAGCGACTGCTCCTGCGCGAGCAGTTGGCGGCGGTGAAGAAACGCGAGGAGGACGTGGCCCGCCGCGAGTCGTGGATCGAGCGTCGCGAAAAAGAGTTTGCCACGACTGCCGCCGCCGCGGTCGTGGTCCCGACGACTCCGCCGGGCAAACGCTCCCTCACCACGGCGCCCTTCTTGGCCGTGAAGTCGATGTTTACGCGCGGGAGCTGAAGAGTAGGGACAGGCGTCCCCGCCGGTCCGATTGGGCGCTGAACTGAAAAGCCCGACCGGCACGGAGGCCTGTCGCTACGCCGGGCCGCTCAGCCCTTCTCCAGCTCCGCCAGTTTCAACGCGGCGGTTTCCCACGCGGCGGTGGCGGCCTGCAGGAGATCGACCGTCGCGCTGAGCTCGCGGTTGAGGTGCATCGCCGTGCCGCCGTGTTCGTAGGTCTCGGGCGCCTCGAGCTGGGCGGTGAGTTCGTTCTGCTTCGTCTCGAGTTCGCTGACGCGTTGCTCCAGTTTGCCGACTTCGGTGCGGAGCTTCTTCAGGTCGTGGGGCGACGGCTTGGGCGGCTGGGGACGCGGCGCCCCCGCCGCGTCGGGCCGGGCCGAGGGCGACCCGGCTCCAATTTTTCCCTGCACCGGGCGGGCGTCGGTGAAGCCGGCGGTGAGCGCGGCGCGGGCGCTGCCGGCCTTGGACTTCTCCAGATAGTAGTCGTAGCTGCCCGCGTAGGGCGTGAGGCGGCCGGAGTGGACATGCAGCACGCTCTGCGCGAGCGCGCGGATGAAATACACGTCGTGGCTGATGAAGATGAACGTGCCCTCGTATTGCTTGAGCGCGGTGACGAGCGCGTCGATCGACGGGATGTCGAGGTGCGTCGTCGGCTCGTCCATCAGAAGGAGGTTGGGCGGATTGACGAGCAGGCGGGCGAGCGCGAGGCGGGATTTCTCGCCGCCGGAGAGCACGGAGACTTTCTTGTGCACGTCGTCCTTCCGGAAAAGAAATCCGCCGAGCACGGCGCGCGCCTGCTGCTCGGTGAGCTGGTTCTCGTTCGTGCGCAGCTCCATCACGTTCTCGAAGACGGTGAGGTCGAGCTTGAGATTGTCGGCGCGGTTCTGCGCGAAGTAGCCGGGCACGACGTTGCTGCCGAGATCACGCGTGCCGCCCTGGATCGGGACGACGCTGGCGAGGATTTTCAGGAGCGTGGATTTGCCGGCGCCGTTCGGGCCGACGAGCACGGTCTTCTGGCCGCGCTCGGCCTCGAAGTTCAAGTCGCGATAGACGACGTGGTCGCCGTAGGCCTGGTGCACGTTTTTCAGCGTGACGACCTTGAGGCCGGAACGCGGCGGCTGCGGAAAGCGGAAATTGATGCGCTTGAGATCTTCCCACGGCTCCTCGACGGCGACGTCCTTGAGGCGCTCGATCTGCTTCTCCTTGGATTTCGCGCGCGAGGCCATCGAGGCCTTGGCGCCGAAGCGGTCGACGAATTTCTGGAGGTGCGCGATCTCGCGCTGCTGGTTCTTGAAGAGCGCGGCCTGCTGGTCCTTGCGGGCGTCTTTCTCGTTCAGGTAGTCGTCGTAGTTGCCGGTGTATTTGTTGAGCGTGCCGCCGCGGAGCTCGAGGATGCCGTTGCAGAGGGAATTGAGAAATTCGCGGTCGTGCGAGATGAGCACGAGCCCGCCCGGGTAGCGGGAGAGATAGTCCTGAAACCAGAGCAGCGCCTCGAGATCGAGGTGGTTGGTCGGCTCGTCGAGCATGAGCAGCGCGGGCTCGCTGACGAGGAGGCGGGCGAGGTGCGCGCGCATGACCCAGCCGCCGGAAAAGGACTTCGCCTGCTTGTCGTGGTCGGTCTCGCGGAAGCCGAGGCCGGCGAGGATTTTTTTGGCGCGGGGCTCGAGGGTCCAGTCGATGTCGTAATCGTCGTCCGTCTCCGGCATCAGTTTTTTGCCGCTGGTGGCGATGGCGAGGATGGACTCGTCGCCGACGGGCGCGCTTTCCTGCGGCAGGTAGCCGAAATCCGCGCCGCGTTCCCACTCGATGGTGCCGTCGTCGGGCGTCTCCTCGCCGAGGATGAGATTGAAGAGCGTGGTCTTGCCCGCGCCGTTGGGGCCGACGAGGCCGAAGCGGTCGGTGCGCGCGACGAAGAGCGACACCTCGGAAAAGAGTTCCCGGGTGCCGTAGGACTTGGAGACGTCGGCGAGAGTGAGCATACGAACCCGCGAGTGAGCCGGGTCCCGTGGCGGCGGTCAATCGCACACTTGCGAAGTTGCGCGCCGGCTCCGGAAGCGGCTGGCGCGGATCGCTCTCCGCCGGGGTGCGGTCAGGCGGTCGCGTGTTTCAGGAGCGTGGCCGCGGCGGTGCGGGCCGTGGCGGCCGGGGCCGACGAGCCCGTGGCGTGGGCGGAGAGGATGGCCCCGTTGATCAACAGACCCAGGGCGTCGGCGAGCTCGGTGGGATGCCTCGCCCCGGCGTCGGTGACGAGGCCGACGAGCAACGTGTTGACCGCCTGCTTGTGCCGCCACGCGGCGCGGTGGATCGGATGATCGGGCTCGGGATATTCGCTCAACGCGCGGAGGAACGCGCAGCCTTTGAAATCGTCGCTCTCAAACCAGCCCTTCAGCCAGTCGAAGACGGCCTGGAATTGCCGGGTGGGCGAGCGGCCGGCAGCGGCCACGGCCGCGGTGAGCGCGGCCCGCACTTCGGCGTCCTGCTCCTCGATCACCGCGAGAATCAGTTCCTCCTTCGAGGCGAAATGATTGTAGAGGGTCATCTTCGCGACACCGGCCTCGGCCAGCAGCGTGTCGATGCCGACCACCCGGTAGCCGTCGCGGTAGAACAATCGGCGCGCGGTGGCCAGGAGATGGGCGCGCTTCGGCGAGGCGGGCTGGGCGGTGGACATGGCGGCAATCTGCGCACCTTCCGGGGCGGCGGCAAGAAAATAGACAGAACTGTCTATTTCGTGCTTGCACTCATCTAGACAGAGCTGTCTAGTCCGGCGCATGGCCCACCACTTCCGCGAATCCCTCTTCACCGCCGACGTCCTCCGCGCGCAGGAGGCCTACTACGGCCGGGCCCAGTCGCTCCCGCCGGCGCCCGGCGCGGACGAACTGGGCGCGCCGGAAGAGGCATTCATCTCGCGGCGCGACAGTTTTTATCTGGCCTCGGTCAACACCGCCGGCTGGCCCTACATCCAGCACCGGGGCGGCCCGCGCGGATTCCTGAAAGTCCTCGATGGCCACACACTCGCCTTCGCCGACCTCTCCGGCAACCGCCAGCTCCTCACCACGGGCAACGTCGCAACCAACGACCGCGTGGCGCTCTTCCTGATGGATTACCCGCGCCGCGAGCGCCTGAAAATCATCGGCCACGCCGAGATCATCCCCGCGGCGGCCAACCCGGCGCACGCCGCCGAGTTTGCGCCCGAGGGCGTCCCGGTCCGCAAAGTCGAGCGCGTCTTCCGCGTCCGCGTGACCGGCTACGACTGGAACTGCCCGCAATACATCACGCCGCGTTTCACCGCCGACGAAATCGCGCAGACCGCCGCGCCGCTCCACGCGCGCATCGCCGAACTCGAAGCCGCTCTCGCCGCCGCGCGCCGCGCCTCCCCGGTCCGCTGAGCCGCCGCCTCTCCGCCCCGTCCATGAAATCCTATCTCGCAAAATTCCGCGGCCAACGCGCCGCGCTCCCGCCCCGGCTCCCCGCCCGCAAGATCGCGCTCGCCGGCGTCGGCGCCGCCCTCGCCATCGGCTCCGTCGCGACGCTTGCCGCGTGGTCGCACCAACCGCTCTTGCTCGGCTCGCTCGGCGCGAGCTGCGTGTTCCTCTTCGGTCTGCCGGAGGCGCCGTTTTCGCAGCCGCGCAACGTCCTCGCGGGCCATGGGCTCAGTTCGCTCGTTGGCCTGATTTTTCTCAAGGCCTGCGGGCCGCACGCGTGGGCGCTGGGTCTCGCGCTCGGCACCGCCGTCGCGCTCATGTTTGCCACCCGCACCGTCCATGCCCCCGCCGGGTCCAACCCGGTGATCGTTTTCCTGGCCCAGCCCGGCTGGGGCTTTCTCCTCGCGCCCACGCTGCTC
The DNA here is from genome assembly GCA_016199925.1 of Opitutia bacterium. GTDB lineage: Bacteria > Verrucomicrobiota > Verrucomicrobiia > Opitutales > Opitutaceae > JACQFT01. The sequence goes on from JACQFT010000167.1 coordinate 26,966, forward strand.
GGCGCCGCCGGCGTCGTGCTGATCGCCCTGCTCTTCAACAACGCCGTCCATCCCGGCCGCTATCCGCTCTACTGGCTTGGCCGCGACGACGACTCGCGTCCCTGAGCCCTCTCTCTTTCCGGCCGGATTCCCCGGGCGGATTCTCCAACCAAAAACAAAGATAAAGTCATGTCCCGTATTCCTGCCCTCGATCCTCTCCACGCCACCGGCCCGACCGCCCAACTCTTCACCGCCGTGAAGTCCAAGCTCGGCATGGTGCCGAATCTCATGCGCACCTTCGGCCACTCGCCGGCCGTGCTCCAAGGCTACCTCGGCTTCAGCGGCGCGCTCGCCACCGGCACCCTCGGCGGCAAAGTCGGCGAACAAATCGCGCTCGCCGTCTCCGAGACGAACACCTGCGACTACTGCCTCGCCACCCACAGCCTCCTCGGGCAGGGCGCCGGGCTCTCGCCCGCCGCCATCACCGACGCCCGCCTCGCGGGGGCCTCCGACCCGAAGACCGACGCGCTCCTCAAGTTCGCCGCCGTCGTCGTCGAGTCCCGCGGTCTCGTCTCCGACGCCGCCCTCGTCGCCGTGCGCGCCGCCGGCGCGACCGATGCCGAGATCGTCGAGACCGTCGCCCACGTCGCGCTGACCATCCTCACCAACTACACCAACCACGTCGCCCAGACGGTCGTCGATTTCCCGCGAGCCGCCGCCCTCCCGGTCGCCGTCTGATCGCCCCCCGCGCCACTTCTCCTCCCACCAAAACCATCGCTCCCATGAAAACCGCCATCGTCATCCTCTCCGATCCGAAAGCCAACTCCGAGGAAGCCCTCGGCCGCGTCTTTAACGCGCTCGCTTCCGCCCACGAATTCAAGTCCGCCGGCCAGACCGTGCAGGTGCTCTTCGCCGGCACCGGCACCCGTTGGCCCGCGCTGCTCAACCAGGCCGCCCATCCCGCGCACGCGCTCTTCAAGCAAGTGCTCGACACCGTCGTCGGCGTCTCCTGCGGCTGCACCGATGTCTTCGGCGCCGACGACCAGGGCCTCGCGCGCCTCACCGCCAACGCCGTCCCCGGCACCACCGGTTTCCCGAGCCTGCTCGGTCTCCAGCGCGACGGCTTCCACGTCCTCACGTTCTGATCCGCTCCGCACCCACGCGCCTTACTCCGCCCGCCCATGATTGCCGCCACGCTGGTCCTCGCGCTGCTGACGATGCTCGTCGCCACCGATCCCGCGCCCGGCACCGACCCGCGGCCGTGAGCGCGCGGGCTCCCGCCCCTGTTTCTCCCCTCCTTTTTCCGCCGGCGCGTTCTGCGCTCCCGGCGGACTTATCCAACCCACAACAGATACCAAAATGAAAAACCTCCTCCGTTCCTTCGCCGCGTTCGCGCTGCTGTCCGTCGCGGCGTTCGCCGCCGAGATGCCCAAACACGCCGGCGACAAAATGTCCGCCGCCGACAAAACCGACGCCTGCAGCACCGACGGTGCCGCCAGCGCCTGCGGCGCCGATGCCACCGGCCCCGTCAACGTTTCCGGCGCCAGCAACACCGCCGTCAGCGGCTACGATGTGGTCGCCTTCTTCACCGACTCGAAAGCGGTGAACGGCTCCCCCTTCATCACCGCCGACCACGGCGGCGCGACTTACTTCTTCGCCTCCGAGGAGCACAAGGCGATCTTTGCGGCGAACCCCGAGAAATATGTCCCGCAGTTCGGCGGCTTCTGCGCCTTCGGCGTCGGCGCCGTCAACAAGCTCCTGCCCGTGGACATCAGCACCTGGCAGGTGCGCGACGGCAAACTGTATCTCAACTTGAACCAGACCATCCTGCAGAAATTTAACGCCGACTTCGCCGGCCTCACCGCCAAGGCCGACCAGAACTGGCCCGCCCTCGCCGAGAAGTTCGGCAAGTAAGCTTCGCTCCCCCCCGGGCCGCCCGCTCCTGCCGGGCGGCCCGTTTTTTGGCCGGGAGCGCCTCGGCGGGATCGCGGAGGGACGACCGGGTGTGCTTAAATCTGTGCCAGCTTCCTGTAAAGCGCGCGCATGGGCGTGATGGGTAGGGCGAACAGCCCGCGGTGAGCCGCGTTTGCTTCGAAAGGTAGGGCGAACCCTCCGGGTGAGCCGCGCCTTGGTCGCCCAATCGCATGAACGGCTCAGCCGGAGGCTTCGCCCTACCTGGGGCAGTAGTCAGGCACGGATTTAATCACACCGGGGACGACCTCCGCGCCGCCCGTCAATCCCCGCCGCCCGGCGATGGCCGGAGGAAGTGTCACCTATTATATGACACTCGGCCGGGCAGGATTCCGCGGGGCCGGCGCCCGGAAAATCCTATTTCCCGGTCACCTTCACGAAGCGCAACGCCGCCTGCGTGCGCGAGCGCACGCGCCACTTGTCGTAGATCGCCGTGAGGTGGTTTTTCACCGTCGAGCGCGTGACCCCGAGCCGCGCGCAAATCTCCTTGTCCGCGCAACCCTCCGCCACCAGCGCCAGCACCTCGCGCTCGCGCGGGCTGAGCGCCGCGAGCGCCGCCTCGCCGCCGGCTTTTTTCTCCGGCTCGCGCAGCAGCGCCAGCACGCGCCGCGCGATGCCCGGCGACATCGGCGCGCCGCCCGCGAGCACATCGTCGAGCGCCTCCACGATTTCCTCCGACGACGCGCCTTTCAGCAGATAGCCCGCCGCGCCCCCGCGGATCGCGGCGAGCAGCGGCTCGTCTCCGTCGCGCCCGGTCAGCATCACGATTTTCAGCGCGGGCCGCGCCGCCAGAAAATCGCCCACCGCCTGCGAGCCGGTGCGGCCCGGCAACGCGATATCGAGGAGCAGCACCGCCAGCGGCCGGCGCGCCGGCCACGCCAGCGCCGCTTCGACCGACCCCGCTTCGGCGGCGAGGGCATAGCGGCCGCTCGCGGCGAGCACGGTGCCAAGGTAGGCGCGAAACGGTGCGTCGTCCTCGACGAGGCCGACGCCGATTTTTTCGACGGGCAATTTTCTGGCGGCGGGGCGGGGCATGGCGGCGGGCAGATTCAGGGGGTGAGCGGCAACTCGACCCAGAACAGCGCGCCGGCGCCGCGGTCGTTGGCCGGACTCTCGCAGCCGACCGAGCCCCCCATCGCCGCCGCGAGGCGCTTCGCCACGGCGAGGCCGAGCCCGAGGCTGGGTTCGCCGGCCGTGGGCCGGACCGAGGTGCGGCCGAACTTCTCGAACAACCGCCCTTGCTCCTCCGGCGCGATGCCGGGCCCTTCGTCGATCACCGCGAGCCGCGCCACGCCGCCGGCCTCCGCGACGTGCAGCTCCACGCGCACCGCCGTGCCGGGCGCGGAGAACTTCAGCGCGTTCGAGAGAAAATTGTCGCTCACTTGCGCGAGCAGGGTCTCGTCCGCCGTCACCCACACCCGCCCGGTCGGCGCCTCCACCGCGAGGGTCTGCGCCTTTCTTTCTGCCGCGCCCGCGTGGCGCGCCGCGGCCGTCGCCGCCTGCGCGCCGAGATCGAGCCGCGCGAGCCGCACGGGCAGCGTCCCGCTCTCCGCCGCGTAGTCCCCGAGATAGTTGTTGACGAGCGTGAGCATCCGCCCCGTCTCGCCGTGCGCGCGGGCCAGCGCCTCCGCGCGCCGCGCCGGGTCGGAAATCTTTTCACCCCGCAGCAGCTCCAGCGTGCCGCGCACCACCCCGAGCGGTGCGCGCAGGTCGTGTGCGGCCACGGCCATGAACTCCGATTTCTCCGCGTTGAGCCGCGCGAGGGCCGCGTTGGATTTTTCCAGCGCCGCGTTGAGCCCGCGCCCGTGCTCCCGCTGCACGAAGATCGTCCGCTCGCTGCGCTCGCGCCACGCCGCCAGCGCGAGGGTCGCCACCGCGGCAAAGCCGAGGTTGGTCGCGATCGCCGAGAACTCCCCCGTGAGATTCGGCGGCAGCGCGCCGCCCAGAAAGGCCAGCGCGCCGGCCGCGCTCCCGAGTGACAACGCCGCCTGCCACCGCACCCGCAGCGGGAGCGTGAACGTCGCCAGCACCAGCACCTCGATGAAATCGAGGGTCAGGAGACTGATGGGCGGATTCGCCCGCGCGCCGGCCGCCAGCACCCAGAACCAATCCATCACGATCAGGCCCCAGACGGCGACGAGGGCCGCACCCGCGTAGAGCCATTCCGCGCGCCGCACATGGCCCGGCACGATCGTTGAGCCCAGCACCAGCAGCCACGCCGGCACGACCACAAAGAACCGGTAGTGCAACTGCTCCGCCAACATCCAGCGCAGATCGCGCGGAAAACTCAGCGCCATCTTCAGGCCGATCACCGCGACGAACACGACGGCCAGCCCATGCATCACCCGCACCCGCGTCAGTCCCTCGCGCTGCCGCTCTTCGTGAAACTGTTCCTCCATCGCCGCGTCCGCGAACCGCAACCGCCGCGCCTGCCGCAGGAGATCGTCGAGCTGGATCATCGCCCGTCGAGCTTGCGAATTTTCCCCGGCGAGGAAAGCCGCGAATCGCCGCGCTGGGACATTTGTCCCGGCCCAAATGGGTTTTTGCATCCCGCGAACGCCGCGCGCTGGCTGGGCACGCCATCCACCGCCAACTCGGAAAACCATCACCCCTCATGCCGACCCTCCCCTTGTCCGTTGCCCCCGCCACCCGTGGCGTTCGTCGCACGCTCGCCGCCGCGCTCGCGCTCGCCGCCGCGTTCGGCGTCGCGCCGCTCCGCGCGCAAACCGCCACCATCGGCCACAGCCCGGTCGCCAACGCCGTGGCTCCGGACGTTTCCATCTTCACGGGTGCGAGCCTGAACCCGAACACCGCCTTCATCGTCCCCTTCCAGTTCAACACCCTCGGCGACTACTCGCTCACCTCGGTCTCCCTGCTGCTCAGCGGCAACGCCAGCCTCGCCGACTTCGATCTCTCCGCCTCGTCCACGCTCCCGACCGACCTCACCGCGCCCACCGCCCTCACGACCTTCGCCACCACCGGCACGTTGAGCGGCACGGAGACCGCCTACAATTTCGCCTCCGGCACCTCGGCCACCTACCTCGGCGGCACCACCTACTACTTCCGCGTCGCCTACACCGGCACCGGCACCGCCAACTGGATCAAGCCGACTGACGGCGGCTTCACCGGCTCGGGCGGGATCCCCCCGCTCACCTTCATCGACAGTGCGCTGGTCGATGGCCCGGATATCTCCTACCGCTCCCTCACCAGCGGCGGCTTCACCGACAGCTTCAACAACATCGGCGCCTTCTCCATCACCGCCACCGCCGTGAGCGCCGTGCCCGAGCCCTCCACCTACGCGGCGATCTTCGGCGCCGTCGTGCTCCTCGGGGCGGTCGTCGCCCGCCGCCGCCGTGCGCGGGCCTGACCGCACCGACCGGGGCAGTGTCAGAGTTGGCTTCTCGCCCAGTGATCTTTCTTTTTCCTCTTTCTCTTAGTCTTTTTCTCTGGCCGACAAACCCTGACGAAAGAGAAAGAGGAAAGATTGGCAGACCGACTTTGACGCGGCCCCGGTGCGGCCGCGCGCCGCCACTTTTCCTTCGCTCCCCGGCCCGGCCCGGAAAATGATCCCACCGTGCGCCCCACGCTCGCTGCGCCCCCGGCCCCCCCGCGCCTGCTCCGCCGCCCCGAATGGTGGCTCGCGGGCCTGCTCGCCGTCGCGACGCTGGGCGTCCGCCTCGGGCTCCGGCCGCCGGCCGTCGCCCTGAGCTTTGAAATCTATTTCCAACTTGCCTCCGTCTTCGTCTCCGGGGCGCTCGCGGCGCTGTTCGCGGTTTTCGGCGAGCTGCTCGTGCGCGCGCTCCCGGCCGGCCCGCGCCGGCCCGCCCGCTTCGTCTGGCTCGCGGCGACGGGCGCGCTCGCGCTGGCGATTTTTCTGCGCGTGCGGCCGCCGCTCGCCACCGTGCTCATGCGGCTCGGCGAATCGGGCGCGTTGAGCCTCTTCTGCACCGCCGGCCTGCTCGCGCTCTTCCTACCCCTCGCCGGTTTCATCCGGTGGCGCGATCTCGGGCGCGCGGCCGGCGAAGTGCTCGGCCGCTGGCTGCCGCTCCTCGTTTACCTCGCCTGCGCCAGCCCGCTGATGGCGGCCACCCTCGCGACCACGCCGCTCGTGCTCGATCCCGTGCTGTGGCGCATGGATCTCTCCCTCGGGTTCAACCCCAGCGAGGCGATCTTCGCCTGGGAGTTCGACCGCGACTGGGTGCGGCTCGTGAGCCAGTGGGGCTACCCGCTGCTCGGCGGCTTCATCGCGGGCGTCGCCGCCTGGCTGCACCTGGCCGGGGCGGCCGCGCAGTGTCGCCGCTGCCTCCTCGCGCTCGCGCTCGTCGCCACGCTCGGGCTGGTGGCCTACCAGCTCGTGCCGGCGGTCTGCCCGATCCACGCGTTTCCCGGCCTCTTCGAGCGCCCCGCGGACACGCCCGAGCTGCAAGCGCAGGCCGCGAGTCTCCGCCACGCCATCGTCGCGGGCCCTGATCGCGTCGCGGCCCGCCCCTCGCTCGCCCGCAACGTCATGCCCTCGCTGCACACCGCCTTCACCCTCGTCGCGCTCGCGGCGGCGTGGCACGGGCGGCGGAAATTTTTCTGGCTCTGCCTGCCGGTCGGCGCGGGGCAAATTTTCACGGCGCTCACGCTGTGCGTCCACTACGCCGTGGACCTGGTCGCCGCCGTGCCGCTGGCCGCGCTGTGCTGGGCGCTCGCCGACTGGCTCATCCGGCGCTCGCCCCTCTCCGGCGAAGAACCGCTTCCGCCGCTCGCCCGCCCCCGCGCGTCCGTTTGGGCGTTCGTCGTCTCGCTGGTCGTCGCGCTCGCCGCGCTGCTCGGGTGGGGGCGCTGCGCCCCGCTCTCCCCGTGGCTCGCGTGGCCCCTCGTCGGCCTCATCGCCGGCGTGCCCGCGTGGTTGAGCCTCCGGGTGTTCGCCGTGGTCCGGCCCGCCCCCGCGCCGCCGCCTCTCAACTCTTCCGCCCCCCGGCTCCTCGCCGTCGCCGTCTTCTGCACCGGCGGCACCGCGCTCATCCTCGAGCAAGTCTCCGAAAAATACCTCTCCACGCTCCTCGGCGCCAGCCGCCCCGCCGCGACGATCGTGCTCGCCGTCTATTTCGCCGGGCTCGCGCTCGGCGCGTGGCTGTGTCCGAAAAAATCCGCCGGAGCCCCGCGCCGCCTCGCGGCGCTGGAGTTGTTCATCGCCGCGTGGGCCGTGCTGGTGGGCGTCGCGTTCTTCGCGTGCGACCGCGCGCTCGGCGCGTGGCTCGCGCAGGCCGGGAGCGGCGCGTTCCCGCTGGCGGCCGCGCGCGCCGCCCTCGCCGCGTTGTGGCTGCTGCCGCCGACGCTGGCGATGGGGGCGCAACTCCCCACGCTCGCCGCCGTCCTCGCGAGCCACCCGGTCTGGCGCGGGCAAAAACTCGCGCGCTACTATGCGCTCAATCTCGCCGGGGCCTTCGCGTTCACCGTGGCCACGCCGGTGCTGCTCTTCAACACCGTCGGGGCCGGCGGCGCGCTGTGGACCGTCGCCGTGCTGGGCGGAATCGTGGGCCTCGCGCTCTGGTTCGGCCTGCCCGCCTCGGTCAGCCCCCACGTCGCCGTCTCGCCTGCTCCCTTGCTCCCTGCCCGCACCCCTCCGCCTTTTAGCCCCTCCGCCTTTCCGCCTTTTCTGCCCCTCGCCTTCGCGGCCGGCTTCGTGTTCTTCGCGCTCGAAGTCGTCTGGCTCCACCTCATCGGGGCCGTCTGCGGCGCGAGCGTGTTCAGCTTCTCGTGGCTCCTCGCCGTCGTGCTGCTCGGCCTCGCCCTCGCCGGTCATCGCGTGCAGCGCGGCGCGCCCGCCGGCCTCGCCGCGCTCGCCCCGACCCTCGCGTGGCTGCTCGTCAGCCTCGCGCTTGGCGGCCTGCTCTGGCCGCGGGCCGGCCGCCTCCTGGTGCTCGCGCAGGCGGAGCTGCGTCTCGAATGGTTCTGGGCCGGCGAGCTGCTGAAATTTTGCGTCGTCGCGCTGGTCGTGCTGCCGTCCGCCGTGGCGCTCGGAAAAATCTTCCCGCTCCTCCTGCGGCAGTTTGAAAACTCTCCCGCGGGCAGCCGCGCGGTCGGCTGGCTCTGCGCGGCCAACGTCGTCGGCTGCGTCACCGGCGCGCTCGCCGCCGGCTTCGGCCTCATCCCCGCGCTGGGCGCCGAGCGCACGCTCTTCGCCCTCGCCGCCGCGGTCGGACTCGGCTGGCTCGCGGCGGTGGCCCGCCGCCCCGCCGCCTTCGCCCCGCTCGCGCCCGGCCTCGCGGGCGGCCTGCTGCTCGTCGTCCTGCCGCCGTGGGATCGGCTCGAACTCACCCGCGGGTTCGGCGTCTATCTGGCGCCGCAACTCGCGCCGCAGGCCGCGCTCGTGTTTTTCCGCGAGGATTTCTCGGCCGGATTTGTCACCGTCGTCGCCACGCCCGCGCCGGACCGCGTCGCGCCGGTGAAGACGCTGCTCCAAAACGGCAAGTTCGACGCCGACGACGCGGGCGAGATGCCCGCCCAGCTCGGCTTCGGTCTCGTCGCCGCGCTTCACGCGCCGGCGCAGGATCGCGCGCTCGTCATCGGCTGCGGCTCCGGCCAGACGGCGGCGCTCATCGCGCGGCTCGGCTTCGCGCAGGTGGACCTCGCCGAGCTTTCGCCCGCGCATCTGGCCGCTGCGCGCCAGGAGTTCGCGCACATCAATGCCGGCGTGCTCGACCGCCCGAATGTCGCCGTCCATGTCGAAGACGGCCGCAATTTCCTGCTCCGCACCCGCGCGCGCTATGACGTGATCCAGATCGAGGTTTCGTCCGTCTGGTTCGCCGGGGCCACGAACCTCTACTCGCGGGAGTTCTACGCGCTCGCCCGCGACCGCCTCGCGCCCGGCGGCGTGCTCGTGCAGTGGGTCCAGCTCCACCACCTCACGCCGCGCGAACTCGCCGTGATTTTCGCCACCGCGCAGGCGGAGTTTCCCTCGGTGGCCGTCTGGCGCGCCGGGGCACAGGCGTGCCTCGTCGCCTCGGGCCGTCCGCCCGTGGTCAACCCCGCCGTCTGGGAAAAATGGCGCTGGTCGCCCGAGTTGTTCGACGAGCGCCTCCTCACCGGCCTCACGACGCGCGCCGCCTTCGCGGCGGGCGAGCTGCTCAACCCCGCGCAGCTCCGCGCGCTCCTCGCCCGCTCCCCCGGCGGGCTCAACACCGACCGCAACCGCTGGCTGGAATTCCAGACTCCGCAATATGCCTTCAGCCGCCGCCCGCACGGCGAGGAGAATCTCCGTTGGCTCGCCGCCGCGCGCGAGCGCTGAAACGCCCGCTCCGCGCGGATTTCTCCGACGGGCCCGGAGACCGAACCGGCGGAGAGTCGGACCTTTGGCGCGAGACGCCGGGGGGAATTCGGGTCCATTCGGATGATTCGCGGGAGGCCGTCCGGTCCGGGACTTTGCTCCGCCTGGGCCGGGTCAAAGTCAGTCTCTCGCCGGGTGATCTTTCTCTTTCCTCTTTCTCCTAATCTTTCTCTCCGGCCGACGAGCCCTGACGAAAGAGAAAGAAAAAGAGAAAGAGGAAAGGCCGGCAGAACGACTTTGACGCGGCCCCGGCTCCGGGGGGTGTGATTAAATCTGTGCCAGCTTCCGGTAGAGCGCCCGCCTGGGCCCGACGGGGTAGGGCGAACCGTCCTCGGTGAACCGAGCTTAGTTTCCATGCGGCTCAACGGCTCAGCCGGAGGCTTCGCCCTACCCGTGGCCATGGCCCGGTGGTTCGTTGCGCATGGCTCACTCGACGAGCTGTCGTCAGGCACAGATTTAATCACACCCGGCTCCGGGCCCGCCGGAGGTTTGGGATTGCGGCGGAGCGGGGGAGCGCCCCCACTGGCCCCGCCAGCATGACCCCGACTCCCCAGTCAGCACCGCGCGCGGGCGCATGGCCGGTTCGCCTGATCGCCGTGGGCGTGGGACTGCTGGGCCTGACGGTGCTGGGGGGCTGGGCGTTCGACAATCCGGTTTTGAAGAGCGTGTTGCCCGGCCAGGTGTCCATGAAGGCCAACTCGGCGCTGGGCTTCTGCCTCGCGGCGCTGGCGCTGGGGTCGCTCGGGTCGGCGGTGCCGTGGCGGCGGCGGCTGGCCTTGGCCGGCGCGGTGGCGGTGGCGGGCTTGGGCGCGGCGACGCTGGGGGAATATATTTTCTCGCTGAACCCGGGCCTCGACCAACTGCTTTTCAGAGAGACGGCCGGAGCGGTCGCCACATCGGCGCCGGGACGGATGGCGCCGTTGACGGCGGCGAATTTTCTGGTGGCCGGCACGGCCCTGGTGTTGTTGGCGCGGCGGCGCGGGGCGGCGATGGCGGGGCAGGCGCTCGCGGTGTGGCTGACGTTGAGCGGCCTCTTCAGCCTGGTCGGCTATGCCTACGGCGTATCGCAATTTTTCCGGTGGGGCTCCTTCACCGCGATGGCGCTGCACACGGCCGCGGGCTTCTTTGCGCTCGGCGTGGGGCTGCTGGGTGTGCGCGCCGACGCCGGGCTGATGCGCACCGTCGCTAGCGGCACCGCCGGCGGCGTAGTCGCCCGGCAGTTGCTGCCCGTGGTGCTGGTGTTGCCGCTGGCGATCGGCTGGCTGCGGCTGCAGGGGCAGATCCACGGACTTTACGACACGCTCTTCGGCCTCGCGCTCGTGACGATCGGCAACATCGTCGGGCTGGTGCTGGTCGTGCTGTGGACCGCGCGGCGGCTGGAGCGCGTCGATGGCGCGCGCGTGCAGGCGGAGGCGGAGCTGCGCCGGGCCAACGAGCAGCTCGAGCAGCGGGTGAGCGAGCGCTCGGCCGAGCTGGCGATGCAGAAATTCGCGCTCGACGAACACGCCCTCGTGGCGGTGACGGATTTGGCGGGGACGATCATCTACGCCAACGACCGGTTTTGCGCGATCAGCCAGTATGCCCGCGCCGAGTTGCTCGGGCAGAACCACCGGCTGCTCAACTCGGGCCACCATCCGCGGGAGTTTTTCACGGAGCTGTATCGCACCATCGCGCGCGGCGCGGTGTGGCGGGGCGAGATTTGCAACCGGGCCAAGGACGGCAGCCTCTACTGGGTGGCGACGACGATCGTGCCGTTCCCGGGCGCGGACGGGAAACCCGCGCGCTATGTGGCGATCCGCGCCGACATCACCGGGCTCAAGGCGGCGGCGGCTGCTCTGCGCGCCAGCGAGCAGCGCCTGCGCGACGCCCAGCAGATCGCCCGGCTCGGCAATTGGGAGTTCACCCCGCACGCCCGCGACCAGGAGTGGTGGTCGGACGAACTCTACACGCTCCTCGGCGTCGAACGGCGCGGGCAGCCGATCACGACCGAGTATTTTTATGGCCTCGTCCATCCCGACGACCGGGCCGGCGTGCGCGCCAAGGTGGACGCGGTCCTCGCCACTCGCGGGCACTACAGCCACGAATTCCGCATCCGCCGGGCCGGCGACGGGCAGGAGCGCTGGATGCACGACGAGGCCCGCGCGGTCTGCGACGACCGGGGCGAGCTCCTCCTCCTCCGCGGGGTGATGCAGGACATCACCGAGCGCCGCGCGGTGGAGCAGGCGTTGCACGACAGCGAGGCGCGGCTGTCGAATGTTTTTCGCGCGATGGGCGAAGGCCTCGTGCTGCGCGACGCCAGCGGCCGGGCCGTCGACTGCAACGCCGCGGCGGCCCGCATCGTGGGCGTGTCGCGGGAGCAGTTGCTGGGCACGGCGGGCGCGGTCTGGCGCTGGGGTGCGGTGCGCGAAGACGGGTCGGATTTTACCGACGCCGAGTATCCCTCGACGGTGACGCTGCGCACGGGCGCGCCGCAGCGGGCCGTCGTCATGGGTCTGCGCCAGCCCGGGGGCGCGCTCACCTGGGTGTCGGTCAACAGCGAGCCCATCCTCGCCCCCGACGGCGCGGTGCAGGCGACGGTGGTGAGTTTTTCCGACGTGACGGAGCGCAAACGCCTGCTCGACAGCCTGGCGGTGGCGCGCGACCAGGCGCTGGAAAGTTCGCGGCTGAAGTCGGAGTTCCTCGCGACGATGAGCCACGAGATCCGCACCCCGATGAACGCGGTGATCGGCATGGCCGGACTGCTGGCCGACACGCCGCTGAATCCGCAGCAGGCGGAAATGGTGCGCACGATGGTCGGCGGCGCCGAGAGTCTGCTGGTGGTCATCAACGACGCGCTGGACTTTTCGCGGATCGAAGCCGGGCGGCTGCGGCTCGATCCCGGCGACTTTGATTTCCGCCGGCTGGTGGAGGAGACGGTCGCGTTGCTGGCCGGGCGCGCGCACGAGAAGGCGGTGGAACTGACCTGCGAATTTGTGTCGGCCCCGTCGGCGGTGCTGCTGGGCGACAGCGGCCGGGTGCGGCAGATCCTCACCAACCTGATCGGCAACGGCATCAAGTTCACCGACCGGGGCGAAGTCGCGGTGACGGTGCGCACGGTGGCGGAGACGGCGCAGCGGAGCCGGTTGCGGGTGAGCGTGCGCGACACGGGGGTGGGCATCCCGGCGGACGCGCAGGCGCGGCTGTTCCAGCCGTTCACGCAGGCCGACGGCAGCGCGACCCGGCGGTTCGGCGGCACGGGCCTCGGGCTGGCGATCAGCCGGCAACTGGTGGAACTGATGGGCGGCGAGATCGGGTTCGAGAGCACCGAAGGGCGGGGCTCGGAATTCTGGTTCGAGTTGGAATTTTCCTGCCGCCGCGCTGCGACGGAAGTGCGGGCGCCCCGGTTGCGGCCCGGCCGCCGGGCGTTGGTGGTGGACGACAACCCGACGAACCGGCGCATCCTGAGCAGCCAGCTCACCCGCTGGGGCGTGGAGGTCGAGGCGGTGGCGGACGCGCCGACGGCGCTGGCCCGGCTGCGGGAAACGGCCGAGCCGTGGCATCTGGCGATTCTCGACTGGCACATGCCCGGGATGAGCGGCTTGGAACTCGCGCGGGCGATCCGCGCCGATCCCGCGCTCGCGCGGTTGCCGTTGGTGCTGTTGTCGTCGGCCGGACCGGAGGCCGAGACGGCGGCGGCCGGCGCGGCGGGGTTTGCCGAGATTTTGTCCAAGCCCGTGCGCGGGCCGCTTCTGGCGCGGTGTATCGAGCGCGTGCTCGGGGCCGAGGCCCTGGCCGCCCCGGCGGAGACCGAGCCGGAGGACCGCCCCGGCACGCGCCCCGGACTGCGCTTGTTGCTCGCCGAGGACAACACCGCGAATCAACGGGTGGCGACGATGCTGCTCGAGTCGATGGGGCACTCCGTGGAGATCGCGCTCAACGGCCAGCGGGCCCTCGCGCAGTTGGCGGCGCAGGAATTCGACGCGGTCCTGATGGATTGCCAGATGCCGGGGTTCGACGGCTACGAGGCGACCCGGCGCATCCGCAGCGGCACCGTGCCGGGAGTGAATCCCCGGGTGCCCGTCATCGCCGTGACCGCCTACGCCCGGCCCGAAGACCGCGAACGCTGCCTCGCCGCCGGGATGGACGACTACGTGGCGAAACCGATTCGGCCCGCGGAGCTGCGCGCCGCGCTGGCCCGCTGCGGGTTTGGGCGCGGCGCGCCGCACCCGCGGCCGGCGGGAGGCGCTTCGCCCGCTCCGTCCGACCCGGCGGCGCCAGAGATGGTGCTCCGGGAGGAATCGTTGGAGGTGATCCGGGCGCTGCCCGACGGGCCGGCGCTGTTGGGCGAGATGATCCGGGCGTATTTGCACGACGAGGCCGACCGCTTGGTCCGCCTCGCCCGGCTGGCGGCCGAGAAAAACGCCGGAGCGCTGGCCGACGAAGCGCACGCCTTCGGGGGCAACGCGGCGGTCTTCGGCGGGATGCAGGTGCGCCGCCTCGCGTTGGAGCTGGAAGCGGACGCCCGGGCGGCCGCCTGGACCGGCGTGCCGGCCCGCCTGGAGGCGCTGCGCGTGGCGAGCGTCGAGTTGAAGAACGAAATCGCCCGGCGGAAACTCGCTGCGCCGTGAAAATCCTCGCCCTCGAAGACCAACCCGTGCCCGGCCTGCTGCTCATGGCGACGCTGCGTGCGCTCGGCCAGGAAGCCGACCTGGCGGCGGATGGCGCCACGGCTTGGGAGAAATTTTGCGCGGGCGGCTATCGCGTGGTGGTGAGCGACTGGCGGATGCCGGGGCTCGACGGACTCGAACTCTGCCGGAAAATCCGCCGGCGCGGCGGCGACTACGTCTATTTTATCTTGATCAGTTCGCAACGGGTCACGAAGGCGAGCCGGCAGGAGGCCCTCGATGCGGGGGTGGACGACTACCTCGAGAAGCCGGTCGATCCCGAGGCGCTCGGCATGCGGCTGCACGTGGCCGAGCGCGTGATCGGGTTGACGACGCAGGTGAAGCAACTCGAATCGTTCATCCCGATTTGCAGCCATTGCAAAAAAATCCGCGCCGACCCGCACTACTGGCAGCAGGTCGAAGCCTACCTCAGCGAGCGCCAGGGGCTGACCTTCAGCCACGGCATCTGCCCGGAATGTTATGAGCGCGAGATCTTGCCGCAGCTCCGGGCGATGGGGATAGAATCGCCCCCGCCTCCGGCGGGCGCGGAGTAAAATGAGGTCTCGACCGCCGGTCGGCCGAGGCCGCGCCTCGCCGCCGGTTTCCGGCGGGCCGGTTCAATCCGCGGCGGCCGGCGGCTGCGTCGCCCGGCCGTCGGCCCCGGCGTGGCCCGTCCCGTTCATGTCTCGTTCGATCGCGCGGTAAAATGCGGGGACGAGCAGCAGCAGGCGCAGCGGTTGATAGAGCGGGACGTGCCGGCAAATGCGATCAAAGGCCCTGGCGCCAAAGGCCGGCTCGCCGGTCCGGATGTCCTCGACGACGACTTGCCCCCTCCGCAGCGGCCCGCTCTTCGGCTCGTCCGTCGACGACTCGGTGCGGCCCAGCCAGTCGAAAAACCTCAGGAGGGCGGCTTTCCTCGCGCACCGCCGGCAGTCGCGATGACGGTAAACTCGGATGCGTTTCATTCGCCGCGGGGCCGATACCGCGGAGCTTGCTTCGGCTCGGTTGGGGTGGAGGGACCGGCTCCGTCCGGTCCGCGGATTGCGAAAAGACGGACGACATTCTGCTGGCCAGCAGAATCCCTCCAAGGCGAAGCGATGGTCGTAAGTTGCATGGGGATTGGTCGAATGCCTCGGGGCTCGCCCGAGAACATTTCCTTTCCGGCGCACCGCGTTATCCGCCCGTCCTCGCTGGTCTTTCCCGTTCTCGTGCCATGACGGCGAGTCATGGGAAATGCCCGCTGCCCGGGCAAGCGGAATCTCGGATCGGCCAGGTCTGGGGGGTGCGATTAAACCTAAATTCCGCAGTTGAAACGCGGAGATCGCGGAGGACGCGGAGCAGAAAGAGAGAGGAGCCTTCACTCGAAAGGCTCACCTGCCGAGTGAGGGGACTCGGGACGAAAAAGCCGGGTTTTCTCCTCTGTGCTCTCCGCGCCCTCCGCGTTTCAACTGCGTTTTCTAGGTTAAATCTGTGCCGGTAGGGCGAACCGTCCCCGGTGAGTCGCGTGTGACCTGCGTTCGGTCGCACGGCTCAGCCGGAGGGTTCGTCCTACCCGGTGCGCCCAGGCGCGCGCTTCACTGGCACCTGGCTCGGGTTTAATCACACCCGTCCGCTCCCGAGCGGAACGAAAGGGGGGACGCGGCGTGCCGAGCGAGAATCCGGGCTACGGCGTCGGGGGCGGCACGTCCAGCGGCGGGGCGGAGTGGGCGGCGTGCTCGGCGTCGGTCTCGACGATGCGCGCGATGCTGAGCAGCTTGTCGCCGGGCTCGAGCGAGACGAGGCGCACGCCTTTGCCGCCGCGGTTGACTTCGCGGATGGTGTTGACCGGGCAGCGCACGCTCTGGCCCTTGGCCGTGAGAAGCATGATCTCGTCGGTGTCGCGGATGCTGAGCGCGCCGGCGAGTTTGACGGAGCCGTCCTCGGGGAGATCAATCGCCCAGACGCCGGAGCCGCCGCGGTTGATGAGGCGGTAGTCCTCGAAGCGGGTGCGGACGCCGAGGCCGGCTTCGCTGGCGACGAGGAATTTCGCGTCGTGGTCGACGACCTCGATCACGTCGAGGTAATCGCTCGCGAGCTTGAAGCGCATGCCGGTGACGCCGCCGGTGGCGCGGCCCGTCGGGCGGAAGAGATCTTCGCCGGACTCGGGATCGCGCTCGCGGAAGCGGACGGCGAGGCCCTGATGCGAGACGAGGATGAGTTCGTTGTCGCCGGTGGTGAGCACGGTGCCGATGACGGTGTCGCCCTCGGCAAGGTTGATGCCGATGAGGCCGCCTTCGCGGGTGCAGTTGGCGTAGTCGGCGAGGGAGCTCTTCTTGATGACGCCGCTCTTGGTCGCCATCACGAGGTAGCGGTCCGCGGCGAAATCTTTCACGCAGATCATCGCGGCGATCTTCTCGCCCTCGGCGAGGCGGAGGAAGCTGGAGACGGATTTGCCCTTGGCGGTGCGGGTGCCCTCGGGGATGTCGTAGACTTTCTTCGCATGGCACTGGCCGATGCTGGTGAGGAAAAGAATGTAGTCGTGCGTGCTGGCGGTGAAGAGGTGCTCGGCGAAATCCTCCTCGTAGGTCTCGGCGCCGATGACGCCCTTGCCGCCGCGTTTCTGCGAGCGGTAGTCGGCGACGGGCGTGCGCTTGATGAAGCCGAGGTGCGAGACGGTGATGACGCAGCCTTCGTTCGGGATGACGTCCTCCATGCGGAGTTCGCCGGCGTCGTCGATGATCTGCGTGCGGCGCGGCGAGGCGTATTTGTCGCGCA